>JANPIW010000691.1:0-7838 GCA_031425215.1 Verrucomicrobiaceae bacterium | reverse complement strand
CTCGATCCCGGAGGGATCACAGCGGGTAGCCAGGGATCGGAGCGAGTCACCGAGCGCGGACCCCTGGAAAACCGCGCGACACCCATTGACCCCAAGCGCGCACTCAGGCAGGAGTACCAGAAGCATCCGCACCATCCCACGCCATGCCTTCCACCTACACCTCGCTCCACTACCACATCGTGTTCTCCACGAAGAATTGTGAGCCGTTCATCACCACCGACTGGCGCTCACGTCTTCACGAGTACCTCGGCGGCATGGTGCGCGGCATGGACGGTGTGCCACTCGGAATCGGAGGCGTCGCCGATCACGTCCATCTCCTCGTCGGACTCAAACCGACGCATTGTCTCGCACATTTTCTGCGTGATCTGAAAAAGGATGCGACGAACTGGGTGAAGGACGATCTCGGCCACACTTTCTTTTCCTGGCAGGAAGGATACTCCGCCTTCACCGTCAGCCCAACGGCGGTTGAAGCAGTGCGCGGATACATTTTGAAGCAGGAGGAGCATCATCGGCACAAGACGTTCCGGGAGGAGTTGATCGAGCTGCTGAACAAAGCCGGCATCGAGTACGACGAGCGGTATCTCGACTGACCATCCGCTGCCAGAAGAGATCGCTTCTGGCACTCCTGTCGGAGTGCGCGCTTGAGAAACAACTTTCGCCCCTCGATTCCAGGGGTCTGGCGACCCCTGGCTACCGGCTGTGATCCCTCCGGGATCGGCGCGCGAAATGGTGATGATCGCAAAGGCATCAAGGCTTGCGACGCTCAACTGTTTCCACATGATGGAAATCGAATGAAACGCAGCATCAAAAATCTCCTCCTCGCTTCCGGCGTCGCCGCCTTCCTGTTGCTCTGTGCCGGGCTTTCGTTTCAGGAGGAATTGGCGCGATATGCCAGGCGCTCCATGGACAAAAGCGTTGCCTCCGCGATTGCCAAATACGGCGCATCCCTCCCGGACATCGACGCAGTGCGGCTGCTTCGCATCAACACGTTGGAAGACGCTCCCGCCAACTCCAGGCGATACCGCTTTCCGCGCGACATGCCTTATCGCGAAGCGCCGGAAATGGCCATCGTCGCCGAACACAGCTTGTCCGGCGAGGAGGCGAAGGCATTTGCCGACACATGGCGTCATCTGCACCTGCACACCGGCTACATGGCAGGGTGTTTTGATCCGCATCATGTGATCCAGTTCCGCAAGAACAGACGAACCGTCTGCGAGACGATCACCTGTTTCATGTGCGAGAACACCACGCTGCCAGCTTTTCCTTGGACGGCTTTGGTCAGCTTTGATGCGCTTTCCAAGGATGCGGCCCCCAGCTATTCCAAGTTTCGGGAGTTGGTCGAGCGGCACGTTGGAAAGCATGAGTCAAACCTCGCGGAGCCTGTCAGCGCTCATCTGCGAGCGCCAGCACCAAAGTGAGGCAGGTTGATTAGAGGCGTGCTCCCGATTCGCATCCTCGATCCTGGAGGGATCACAGCAGGTGGCCAGAGGTCGGAGCGAGGCACGAGCGCTGACCCCTGGAACAGCGCTCGCCACGCGTTGCCCCAAGCACGCACTCCGGCGGGAGTGCCAGAGGCATTTTGTTATGTGGCCGGCGCACCGAGCCGCTCAAGCTCAAGACACGACATGCATATGTCAAAGATCACCCCTCGCGAAGTCTGATTGCATCACCTCGCTACTCGATCACCACAGGCGTGCCCACCTCGGTCACCTCGAAAAGTTTTTCGGCCATCTTGTGAGGGAAACGGATGCAACCGTGTGACGCTGGATAACCGGGATCGGGGATCGGCCCGGCGTGCATGCCGATGCCGTAGCTGGTGAGGCGGTGCCAGTAGGGCATGGGCGCGCCGTAGAATTTTCCGCCTGCGGGCACCTTGGAACGGCCTGCGGTGGCATTCGTGTTCACGAGGTCGCCGTCCGCGTCGAGGATCATGCCGTACTTGTTCGAATGCTTTTTGGCGATCTTTTCCATCACCTTGAAGGAGCCCTTCGGCGTGGGATTCGCCGGCTTGCCAGCGGCGATGTAGGACCAGCCGGCATCTTTTCCATCGCGGGTGAAATACGCCTTCTGCTCGGCAAGCGAGATGCGCACCGAAACAGGCCCGGCCAGCGCGTCGCCGCTCCACTCATAAAGCACGGATGAGTTCTCCTTCGGATTCACCGCGATGCCAGGTTTGATTTCGAGAAACTGATGCGCGCACGATGAGAGCATCGTGGCGGCCAGGACAGGGAGGAGCAGCGTGATTTTCATGATGGCGCTGTAAAAGCTACGTCAGGGCTGCAGGCGCTGGTTCCAATAAATCTTCACGTTCTTCGTGCGTCGTCCGGCGGCGATCACGTCAGAGTCTTTGTCGCCATCGAGGTCCGCCAGCACCGCGTCCTCGCACGCCATCGTGTTGTCGTCGATGAGCTGCTGCTGCCAGCCGCTGCCGTCCTCCTTCGTCGTCCAGAAAATCTTCACGCCCACTTTTGGCCCGAGCTTCTGCATCGCGCGCCAGCCGACGACGATCTGGCGATTGTTGATGCCGAGCAGATCGGCACAAGCGATCGCGTGACCATCGGCCAGCGTGTCATCAAGGACCGAGCGCTTCCATTCGCCATCTTTCGGTCCGCCGTCCGGCGGCGTGTAAATGCAGAGCATGTTTCCGTGCATCGGCTCGATGGTCGTGATGTAAGGCTGCCCGCCGGCGAACATGCCATAGCGCACCTCGCCTGCGCCTTTGAGATCGCCGCTGTGTTTCGCGATCCATTGCGAGGTCCAGCCATGATCAGTGGCGGTGAGGCGTGCCACGCCTTCCACGCCGCAGAGCAGCAACCCCTCGGCCTCCGTGCCGGGCGCGGGTACGATGTCAAAATTATGCGCCGCGTGAAACGAATCATTTACCAGCGAGGTGTTCCATTCTTTGCGCGGATCAGCCGGCATGTGATAGGCGAGCACGCGCACTCCTGCGCCCGCGTTGTTTTTGTTTCCGCGCCCATGCAGCGGCACCACCACGAGATCATACTTGCCGCCCCGATTGCGCACCCATTTCATGCGGTGCGTCGTCGGCTCATGCGCGAGCTTCACCGCCTCCCATTTCTCTTTGCGATCTGCAGGCGGCACCAAATAAAAAACCGCGCCGCTCTTCTCCGTGTCCCCCGGATTCCACTCCGCGCCCACGGCGATCTCGCACTTCCCATCGCCATCAATGTCCCGCGCCGCGATGCAGACGTGGTCTTTCTCCGTGAGCTGCTCAGTGATGATGTGCTTGGCCCACGTCGGATTCTCATACCAGACGAACTGGTTCTTGTCCGCCAGCAGGATATCCGTGCGCGCGTCGCCGTTCACATCCGCCACCGCAAGGCCGTAGCCGATCTGGATCGCGGCATCGATCTCCTGCTCCTTGAACGAAGGCGTTTGTGCGGTGGCAAAGTGGCAGGCGAGCGTGGCGGAGAAGAAGCAAAGTCGTTTCATAAGGCCGCGATGGTTTCAGAAAACCGGGCGGCTGGCAAGCGGCAAGAACTACACTCAATCTACCGCTGACGTGAATGCGATGCCGCATCGTCATCGTTTGCTTTGCCTGTCATGGGCACTCGCATCATCATCCCGCTCATTCTCGCTGTCGCATCAATGACGGCGGCTGATGATCCGACGCGACCGTTCTTCGAGGCTCACTGCATCAAATGCCACAGCGGCGAGAAGCCGAAGGGCGATCTGCGGCTCGACAACTTAACGGCCAATCTTGACGACAAAACCACGCGCGAGCGCTGGCATGATGTGCTCGACAAGATCGAATCCGGAGAGATGCCGCCGAAAGCGAAGCCGCGTCCGCCAAAGGAATCGGCGCGCGTGGTGACGGACTGGATCACCGTGCAGCTCACCGCCGCGAGCGCGAAGTTGGGCGCAACAGAGGGCCGCGTGGTGTTGCGGCGGCTCAATCGCACAGAGTATGAGAACACCGTGCGCGATCTCCTCGGCGTGGAGGCGCGGCTGAAGGAGGCGCTGCCGCTCGACACCTCGGCGGATGGTTTTGATAACGTGGGCGACGCATTGCACACCTCGTCCTTCCTGATGGATCAGTACCTCCTCGCCGCAGAGATGGCGCTGGATCAGGCCATCGCAAACCGTCCGCAGCCGCCGAAGCTGGAACAGAAGCGGACGGGCTTGAAGGACGCGTATCAGGTGCGGTCCAACAGCGAGAATGTTTTCCGCAAGCAAGACGAGCGTGTGGTGATGTTCTCCTCCTCGCAATGGGTGGCCGCGACGATGTTTTACATCGCGGAGCGTGGGCGGTATCGCTTCCGCATGTCCGTCTCCGGGACGCAGAGCGCGGCCAAGCCCGTGACATTCAGCGTGCGCAGCGGCGGCGGAGGCATGGGCGGCGCGAAGGCGAATCTCATCGGCTATTTCGACGCGCCGGCGGACAAGCCGACGGTGATCGAGTTCACGGACCAGATGGAACCAAAGACCTCAATCACCATTCTGCCTTATGATCTACCCAATGCGCAGACGGTGAAAAAGGTCGGCTCGGAAAAATGGGACGGACCGGGCCTGGCTGTCGATTGGGTGGAGATGGAAGGCCCGCTCAATGAAACGTGGCCGCCCGAAAGCCACCGCCGCATCTTTGGCGACCTCAAACAAGCCAAGGCCCCGATCTACAATCAGAGCACGCGCGTCGAGGTCGTGTCCGATGATCCCGCCGGCGACGCGCGCCGCATCCTCGCCTCGTTCGCGCGCCGCGCGTTTCGCAGGCCGGTGAGCGATGAGGAGATGAAGCCGTTTGCAGCACTCGTGGAAAAGCGCATGGCGGAAAAATCATCATTCGAGCAGGCGATGCGCGCAGCCCTCAGCGCGATCATGACCTCGCCCGAGTTTTTGTTTTTGCGCGAGCCAGCCGGGAAGCTCAGCGACCTCGCGCTCGCCAGCCGGTTGTCGTACTTCCTCTGGAGTACAATGCCAGATGATGAGCTGCTCTCGCTCGCGGAAAAAGGGAAGCTCAGCGATGCCGCCACGCTCCGCGCGCAGGTCGAGCGCATGATCGCTGATCCCAAAGCCGCCACGTTCACCGAGAATTTCACCGGCCAGTGGCTCGGTTTGCGCGAGATCGATGCCACCGATCCGAGCCACCTGCTCTACCCTGAGTACGATGACATGCTCAAAGCTTCGATGTTGCGCGAGACGCAGTTGTTCTTCACCGAGGTGCTGCGCAGCGATCTGAGTGTCGCGAATTTCCTCGCCTCCGATTTCTCCATGCTCAACGGCCGCCTCGCGCGGCACTACGGCATTGAAGGTGTCGAAGGCTGGGAATTCAAACGTGTGCCACTGCCGCGCGGAAGTCATCGCGGTGGCGTGCTCACCATGGCCAGCGTGCTCAAGGTCACGGCAAACGGTACCAGCACCTCGCCCATCGTGCGCGGTGCATGGGTGCTGGATCGCATACTCGGCACACCACCCTCGCCACCGCCGCCCGACATTCCCGCGTTGGAGCCGGACATCCGTGGCGCGACGACGATGCGCGAGCAACTTGCCAAACACCGCCAGCTCGAATCCTGCGCCTCGTGCCATGTGAAGATCGACCCGCCGGGATTCGCGCTCGAAAACTTCGATGTCATCGGCGGCTGGCGTGATCACTACCGCAGCCGCGGTGGCAAGGCCAAGGAGGTCAACGGCCGCAAGCTGCCCTACGGCGACGGCCTCAAAGTCGATCCCGCCCATGTGCTGCCCGACGGGCGCAAGTTCGCGAGCATTGATGAGTTCAAACAACTCCTCCTCGCCGACAAAGAAACCTTCGCTCGCGCGCTCACCGCCAAACTCATCACCTACGCCACCGGCGCCGCGCCCGACATCGCCGATAAAAACCGCGTCGCCGCCATCGTCACCAAAGCCACCACCCAAGGCCTCGGCTTCAAAACCCTCATCCACGAGATCACGCAGAGTGATCTTTTCCAAACCAAGTGACATGAATTTGCCCCTCCTGATTCTGCCCAAATGAAAATTCAAACCCGCCGCCATTTCCTCCGCTCCGCTGGTGTCACTCTTGCGTTGCCCGCGCTCGAGTCATTCCAATCCCGCGCCTGGGCAAACGTCGCCACGCCGCCCCCGCGCCGCATGGTCGCCATCTGCGCCCCGCTTGGAATTCACACACCGTTTTTGTTTCCCGCGAAACCGGGCCGCGATTACGCGCTCACGCCGTATCTGGAAACGCTCGCGGATTTGCGCGACGATTTCTCCGTCATCTCGGGCCTCGCGCATCCTGGCGTCGGCTCGAGCCACGACTCGATCTTCAGCTTCCTCACCGCCGCACGCCATCCCGAGATTCGCGCAGGCTTTCGCAACAGCATCTCGCTCGATCAATTTGCCGCAGAGAAGCTAGGCACGCTCACGCGATTCCCGAGTCTCTCGATGAGCGCCGAGGGCTTCGGCCTTTCGTGGACACGCAGCGGCGCGCTCGTGCCGCCGGACCTTTGGCCTGCTACCGTTTTCGCACGACTCTTTCTCGAAGGCCGTCCTGATGAAGTGCAAACCCAGGCACGTCGGTTAGCCGATGGCCGCAGCATCCTCGACACCGTGGGCGCGCAGGCGCGATCATTGCAGCCGAAGCTTGGCTCGCGTGATCGCGAGAAGATGGACGAGTACTTCACCAGCGTGCGCGAGCTGGAGCAGCGCATGGTCGTGGCCGACGAATGGTCGCTGAAACCAAAGCCAAAAGTCGATGCGAAGCCGCCGCAGAACAACATGACGCCCGGTGATCTCATCGGCAAAACGCGGCTCATGCTCGACCTCACGCATCTCGCGCTGCAGACGGACTCCACGCGCCTCGTCACCCTCATGCTCCTTGGCACCAGCCTCGTACCACCCGTGCCCGGTGTGACCATGGGCCATCACGATCTATCGCATCACGGCCAGGATCCGCAGAAGATCGCCCAGCTCCGCATCATCGAGCTGGAGAAGATGAAACTGTTGCGCGATTTCCTCGCCAAGCTCAAAGCCACGAAGGAGCAGGACTCGAACCTCCTCGACCGCACGATGGTGTTCTTCAGCAGCAATCTCGGCAGCGCGGCGAGTCACTCGACCAAAAACCTGCCCGTCATTCTCGCCGGCGGCGGCTTCAAACATGGCCAGCACCTCGCGTTCAGTCACGAAGAACCGACGCCGCTCTCGAATCTCTTTGTGAGCATGCTGCAGCAGATGGGCGTCGAGACCGAGAAGTTCGGCAGCAGCACCGGCACACTCTCCGGGCTTGAAGCGAAGGTGTGAGCGCGAGGGAAAACCACTTGCCGCGCCGGGAGCCGGGAACATAGTGGCCCGCGCGAGCGCAACGCCGGGTTAGCTCAGTGGTAGAGCAACTGATTTGTAATCAGTAGGTCGTCGGTTCAAATCCGACACTCGGCTCCAGTGCGAGCTACACGGGATTGAACATGGCTGAACCGACCACTGACGCGCTCGCTGAAATGCTCTGGGATTACATGCTGATGCGGCATGAGCTGCGTGAGTGCGATCTCATCCTCGCGCTCGGGAGCAATGACACGCGAGTCGCCGAGCACGCGGCGGATTTGTTTTTGCGCGGGTTTGCGCCGCGGCTGATGTTTTCAGGCAACGTGGGCGCGCTGACGCGAGGGCAGTTTGTGAAGAGCGAGGCGGAGACGTTCGCGGATGTGGCCGTTGCGAAAGGTGTGCCGCGCGAGGCGATCCTGCTGGAGCCGCGTTCGACAAACACGGGGGAAAACATCCAGTTCAGCCGCGCGGTGCTGGCGAAGCATGGGCTTGACCCGCAAAGCTTTATCGTGGTGCAAAAGCCGTACATGGAGCGGCGTGCATACGCGACCTTCATGAAGCAGTGGCCGGGCAAGGACATCCGC
>JANPIW010000690.1:0-3086 GCA_031425215.1 Verrucomicrobiaceae bacterium | reverse complement strand
CGCCGCCGCGATGGCGATGCGCACGCCGGTGTATGATCCCGGCCCCGTGCCCACTACGATCAAATCCAGCGCATCCCCCGCAGCCTCCAGCGCTTCCGCGAGCCGGGGAAAGACATGGGAATTGTGCGAACGCTCGGAAGTGAACTCAGCGGAGAAGACAGTCTCCGCGCCGCGCACAACGGCCACCTGCCCGCGAGGCGTGGACAGTTCGATGGAGAGGACGGTGCGCGGATCGTTCATCGTGCCTCCTCCGTGATCTCACGCTCAGTCTCGCTCACGGTGCTCATGGAAAACCAGCGCGTTGTTTTCGGCAGCAGCGCCGGAAAACGATCGGGCCACTCGACGATGATGATTCCGCGCTCGTCGAGAATCTCATCCCAGCCGAGGGCGATGATCTCGGCCTCGCTTTCGATGCGGTAGAAATCGAAGTGAAAAACCGACAGCGCTCCATCACGGTATTCGTGCAGCAGTGTGAAGGTCGGACTGGTCACATCAGCTTTGGAGCCGAGTCCAGCGACGATACCTTTCGCCGCGTGAGTCTTGCCCGCGCCGAGATCACCGCGCAGCGCGATCACATCTCCGGCACGCAGTTGTGCCGCGAGCTTGCGGCCCCAGTCAAAGGTCTCGGTGGTGGAACGGAGGATGGGCATCAGCGCTTTTGAAAATGATCCCAGCCCTGGCCCGTGAGCGATGGTGCTAGACCTTCACCCTTGGCGATGAGCTGGCCGATGCGCGTGAGTTCGAGCTTTGGGAATGCTTTCTTCCATGCCGCCATCAGTTTCTCCTCGCTGCGCGGTGAGATGGCGAGGAGCAGCTCGTAGTCCTCTCCATCGCCCCATGCCTGCGCGGGTGTGCAGCCTTTCGCGCAAGGCAGCTCTGCTTCGTCGATGATGAACTCCACACCACTCGCGGCGGCGAGTCTCGGCAAATCTTTGGCCAGGCCGTCGCTCAGATCCATCATTGCGCGGATGGTGAAGTGCTTCGTCAACCATTGCGCCTCTTTCACACGTGGCATGAAAGTGAGATGCCGTCCGCTGATCGATCCGCCGAGCCTGCCAGTGACAAAGAGCACATCGCCCGCCTTCGCGCCGCGTCTGCCCGGCCATTGACGAGTGGCCACAGTGCCGAGCAACGCGATGGAAATGACCGTCGTGTCGCCGCGCGAGGTCTCGCCGCCGACGATGCTGATGGAGAACTCATCCGCCACTTCACGCAGCCCGGCGTAAAGCTCCTCGACGTAGCGCAGCTCGGTGGCGCGTCGCAGCACGAGCGTGATGAGCGCGTGACGCGGCTCGCCGCCCATGGCCGCGATATCGCTGACCACACGCGCCATGGCTTTGCGCCCGACGAGACGCGGCGGCGTGTCCGGGCGGAAATGGATGTTCTCCACGACCGCGTCTGTTTTAAAAAGTAACTGCCGCCCCGCCTTGGGAGCGTCGAGCACGGCGCAGTCATCACCAGGGCCGGATGCGACGTCGCGCGCCTGCGGCAGCCCCGCCACGAGGCGGCGGATGAGTTCGTCCTCACCAATGCTGGAGAGCGTTTGCATGATCACTTGATGGCAAACATCAGCATGATGCTCGTGCCATTGAAGAGCGCGTGCATCAGGATCGGCACGAGCAGGCAGCCGGTCATTTCATAAGCGGCGCAAAACCCGAGCGCGAGAATGAAGAGCGGTACAAAGCTGCCGACGTGCATGTGAACGACGGAGAAAAAAAGCGCGGAGCAAACTGCGGCGAACCAGCCATCCGTGTAGCGCTTGAGCACGCCGTAGATAAAGCCGCGAAACACCGTCTCCTCCACCAGCGGCGCGACGATGACGGCGGAGATGCCGAGGAGGATTTGCATCGCCATGCTGTCCGCGTCCTGGAATGCTTTCACCGCGTCCTGTGGATTGAGATTCGGCCAAACGTGCTCCAGGAAGCCGCTATTCACCGAGTAAGCGACACTTGCTACGAGAATGTAGAGGGGAACGATGCTCGCCATGGCAAAGGCGGCGGCGCGAGTTGGAGCAAGGCGACGCAGACCGAAGAGCGTGGCCGGATTCAATCCGCGCAGCATGACGAGGTAAAGCAGCAGGCACACGCAAAGTCCGAGCATGAACACGACATTGGTGAGCACGAGCATGAAGGACGGCGCAGCCTTTGGCTCAACACCGCCCGCAGTCTCGCCGCCTTGTCCGCCGCCGGTGATGCCAAAAATGAGCACTCCGATGATGATGGACATCAAGTAGGCGTCCGGCAGCGCGAAGTACCGCGCGATGACATTGCCGCCCTGCTCCAAAACGAGCGCAGGCCGCCGCATCCGCGCGATGCCATGCAGCACGACACCGAGCGCGATGGCAATGATGGTGAGGGAGATCACGTCCCTCAGCACGGCAAGTGTGGCTGCGTCAGGCATTGATCAGTTTATCGCGTAAAGCTCGTCGGCAGATAATAGGCGCGCCCTGATTGCAGCTTCGGCAACAGGCCGCCCGCGATGTCGATCTCAACCTTTTGCGATTTCGCGCTCGTCTTCGCGCTGGCGAGGAGTTCGAGAAATCCGCCCTGGCTTTCGTAGCGCACGATCATGGCATCCTTCGCCTTGCCGAGGTCGCGCGCGAGTTTGTAGGCGTCCTCGATGTAGCCGATCTGATCGACGAGTTTTTTCTCCAGCGCCTCGCGGCCGATGAGCACGCGACCATCGGCGACGGTGGATTTCAGCAGCGCGGCGTCCTGCTTGCGCGCAGCGGCCACGATGCCGAGAAAGCGGTCATACATTTGAGCGACGAGGGCGTTGATGTAAGCTTTCTCGTCCTCGCGCATGGGACGAGCGCCGCTGAGCGTGTCTTTGAATGCGCCGCTGGCAAACGTGTTCGTGCCGAGGCCCACCTTGTCGAAGAGACCGTGATAGGAGAACGACTCCATGATCACGCCGATGCTGCCGGTGAGAGTGGTCTCGGTGGCGACGATCTTGGTCGCGCCGCACGCGATGTAGTAGCCGCCAGACGCGGCGACGGAGTCCATGAAGACGACCACCGGCTTCTTTGCCGCAGCTTCCTTCACCGCAGCAGAGAGAGTGTCGGAAGCGGTGACCTCGCCGCCGGG
>JANPIW010000689.1:0-3423 GCA_031425215.1 Verrucomicrobiaceae bacterium | reverse complement strand
TGCCACATGCTGTGGTTTCTGCATGTGGTGATCGATGCCGGATTCACCGCGCACAGTTATACGGACGAAGCCGATGGCGTGATGACCCGGAACGAGCGCGGCATGTTCTGGATCAGCCAGATCACTTTGCATCCGCGCGTGGTGTGGAGCGGCGAAAGAATTCCAAGCGCTGAGGAGCAGAGCCATCTGCATCACCTCGCGCACGAGAAGTGTTTCATCGCGAACTCGATCAAGACTGAGGTAATCATCGACATCGTTCCACCATGATCTCCTCATCACTCTTTCGCATCGGCGCGGTGTTGTTTCCGCGCTTTGAGCTGCTCGATGTGTTCGGTCCGCTGGAGCTTTTCGGCATGTTGCGCGGGCGCGTGAGCATCACGATGCTCGCCACATCGCCAGGTGAGATTGCCAGCGATCAGGGGCCGGGGGCTGTGGCGAATGCGCGGCTGATGGATGAACTGGAGTTTGATCTGCTGCTCGTCCCTGGCGGTTACGGCACACGGCCACTGGTCGAAGATGACGTTTTCCTCGACGCGATCCGTTCGTGCGCACGACGCTCGCGCCTCATCGCCTCTGTTTGCACTGGTGCCTCAGTGCTTGCGGCAGCGGGATTGCTCGATGGCCGGCGCGCGACGACGAACAAGATCGCCTATGACTGGGTGCTCAACCAGGGCAGCGCAGTGAACTGGGTGCGCAAAGCGCGATGGATCACAGATGGCAATGTCTGGACGTCATCCGGTGTCAGCGCCGGCATGGACATGGCGCTGGCCATCATCGACAAAGAGTTCGACCGCGAGACCGCTCTCGAAGCCGCGCGCCAGGCTGAATATTTCTGGCACGAAGATTCCACCAACGATCCCTTTGCCTGAAGAGCCATGATTCTCACTCGCGACACTGTCACTCTCACCGACGAACCCGCGCACTTCGACGTCCCCGCGATCTGCGCGCTGATTCAAACAGCATACTGGGCCTCGCACCGGAGCCCTGAACAGATCGCGGAGTCGCTGGGGCACTCGACCTGCCTCGTGCTCACGGAGAATGAGAGAACCATCGGATTTGTGCGCGCGCTCACGGATCACTCGGTGAACTCGTACATCTGCGACTTTGTCATCGCGGAAGAGCATCGCGGCAAAAAGCTCGGCACCTGGATGCTGGAGGTGCTCATGGCGCATCCCGATCTCGCGCGCACGAACCAGCTTCTCATCACGCGCGATGCGATGGCGTTTTACGAGGCGCATGGTTTTGCGCAGCATCCGTATGTTTGCATGAAGCGACCGCAAAAGACGGCGATGTGAGCGGCCTGCTTCGCGACAACGCTGACATGTTCCTTGATTCATCACACGCTTGCAGCACCATGCGCTCCCGCTTTCACGAGCCAGGCGCGTGTCCTGGCCGCGCGGCGCTTCTTATTCCATCCAGTTTGAAAACCGTCGCATGAGTTTGCCTCAGATAGCAGGACATGAGCTGCAGGACTTGATCGGCGGAGGGGCATGTGGCGCGGTGTATCGCGCCACGGCCGCGGGCGGCCAGTCGCGCGCGGTCAAAGTTTTCAGCTCGATGGCCGTGAACCGCCGCTCCCTGGCGGCCACCATGCGCGCGCTGCAGCACATGCGGCCGCATCGCGGCATCCTGCCGGTGCATGGATACAGCTTCGATCAAAGCCCCTATTACGCCGCCTCCCCGCTCGTCGGCGTGATGGCCAAGGACGGTCAGGGCAGACCGCGCTGGCAGACGCCCACGCTCGAGTCTCTCTGCGGCAAAGTCGCACCCGACCAGGCGTGGGTGCTCATTTACGAGATCGCCGACGCCCTCGGCTGGCTCCACAAGCACGGCATCGCGCACGGTAATCTCCGCGCGGCCAATGTGCTCATCGAGGACGACCCGCAGTCATCCTCGCGCCTCACCGACATCGGCCAGGGCTGGTCAGGCGGTGTGCATCACTTTGAGCTGGGTGATCACTGGATGCACCTGTGCCCGGATCACATCGAGGACCCCGACAACGCGCAGAGCGGCGAGGGGCTCTCCTGGGACGTTTACTCTTTCGGCGTGATCGCCTACCGCCTGCTCACAGGAAAATTTCCCCGCGCCCAGCAGGCATGGCAGGAGCAGACGGCCATCGCGCGGCAAAAGGCCGCCTCGGGCCTGCCGCATCAGATCGACGGCGGTGTGCTGCTCTCCGCCATCCGCTCCGAGCCTGTCATCTCCTGGCCATCGAAGGCGATGACCCAATGGGACGATCGCTGCCGCGAGATCATCTCCAAAGCGCTCGCGCTCGACGCAGCATCTCGCTGGAACGACATGCGCGAGGTGATCCGGGAGTTCGAGATGCTCGAGACGGATTTTCTTCTCGACGAAGCCGTCGCGAAAATCGAGGTCGAGAAAAAGCGGCAGTCGCGCCGCGTGCGTGTTCTCCAGATCATCTGCGGCGCGCTCATGGCCAGCCTTACCGTGGCCACCACGCTCTTCGCCCTCACTTATCTCCGCGCGCGAAAGTCTGAGCGAATCATCAGCGAGAACGCCGCCGCGCACGCCGGCCAGCTCGCCGCGCGCGACACAGGCATCAGCACGCTCACGCAACAGCGCGATGATGCCCTCAGCGCCATGCAGCGCTCCGATGCGAATCTCCGGCACGCTCAGGGCGCGGTGGACCAGTTTCTTACCCAACTGCTTGAGACTCCCTCGGGCAACGCCATGGAGGTCGAGTTCTCCCGCAATCAGCTCACCGAGGCCATCACGTTTGTGAAAGACAGCCTCCCCAGTCTCGACGCTCCCCAGCTCGCACCCGAGCGCGCGCGAGCCTACGGCAATCTCGGCCGCCTTCATCTCCGCCTGCACGAGACCAAGGATGCCGTCGGGTTTCTCGAAAAAGCACGCGTCGAGACCGCCACTCTCATCACCAACAGTACCGATGCCGCGCAAGCTGCGCTCTACCATCAGTGGCGGGGCCGCAACGAGCTGCTGCTCTCCGACATTCGCGCCAGCGAAGGCCGCGACGACGAAGCGCTCGCCCTTCTCAAAGAAGCCACAGCCGATCTGGAAACCGGCCTCGCTGCTGACACAAAAAACCGCCTCGCCCGCTACGAGTGCGCCCGTGCATGGCTCGAATACGGAGAACGTGCTTACGCCACCGGCGATCTCACCGAGGCCGCCGCCGCTCTTTCCAAAGTCCCAGCGGTGCTCGACGAAAAACTCATCGGCGAAGAATTGCTAAACGAAGAAAAATTCATCGTCGCCCGCAGCAAATTCCAACGCGGGCTTGTTATGCGCGACTCCGGCAAGGTGCAGGAATCCCTGGATACGATCATCGAGGCCGTGCGAGAAATGGACCTGCTTGTTGCGGGCAGTTCTCCACAGAATCAAGATCAGGCGCTCAAGCTCGCCGAGGCTTGCACCGAGTTTGCGGAAATTGTCGGAAAGCATGCA
>JANPIW010000688.1:0-2805 GCA_031425215.1 Verrucomicrobiaceae bacterium | reverse complement strand
GACGGAGCATCTGAGCAAGACCGCGAAGGTGATGGAGCACGTCACGGCCATGCGCACGGTGAATCACGCCGTCGTCGATGAGCACGCCTTCGCCACGAACATCGTCCACACCGGGCGCATGATCTCGGGCAACGTCGTGTATCCGAGCATCGGCTCCATCATCGCGCACGAGCGCGGCGCAGCAGGCGGCGATGTGCCGGCTTACATGCTCATCGGCTATCCGAATGTGAGCCGCGGGCCTGGCTTCCTCGGCGCGAAGAGTGGCTACGTTTATCTGACCGACACGAACGCAGGGCCGATGGGTTTCACGCGCCCCGACTTTGTCGATGAGCAGCGCGCGGCGAAGCGTGAGAAGCTCCTCGCCCCGCTCATGGCGCGCGCGCCGAAGGACTCGAGCATCGCCGACTACGAAGCCGCGCAGGAAGAAGCGCTGCGGCTCGCCGGGCCGCAGTTCATGCGGCATTTCAAACTCAAGGAAGAACCCGCCGAGCTGCGCAACGACTACGGCGGCGAGTTTGGCCAGCGCTGCCTGCTCGCGCGCCGGCTCGTGCAGGCCGGTGTGCGCTTCATCGAGGTCTCGCACAATCTCAACTTCATGAATGGCACAGGCTGGGACATCCACAACGAGGGCAGCGCAAACCAGCATATGCTCATCCAGGAACTCGACACCGCCCTCTCCGCGCTCATCCGCGATCTGCGCTCGAAATCCATGCTCGACAAAACGCTCATCGTCGTCGGCACCGAGTTCGGTCGTCCGCCGGAGTTCGACGGTCGCGGCGGTCGCGGACACCAAGGCACGACCTTCTCCCTCGTGCTCGCAGGCGGCGGACTCAAACACTGCGGTGCTTATGGAGTGAGCGATGAGCTTTCCAAAAAACCCGTCGAGGATCCGGTGCCGCTCGTCGATTTCCACGCCACCGTCCACGCCGCAATGGGGATCAATCCCAACAAGGAACTCATGGACGGCTCACGACCCGTGCCGATCACGGATGGTGGAAAACCCGTTGCTGCGCTGTTTGCCTAACCTCCGATCAAGCCAATGAAAACCCTGCCCGCTTTCATCCTCACACTGGCGCTTGCCAGCCTTCTGGCCGCCGCCGAACAAGCCAGGTGGTCAGAGCCGTTTGATCTCAAATCACCAGACGGACGGCTCTTTCGCGGATGCACGGTGCGGCAGCTCACGCCTGAATCCGTGATGCTCGTACACGCGGACGGCCTTGCGAATCTCCCGCTCGAAAAATTGGATGCCGAATGGCAGGAACGCTTCGGCTATGACCCGGAGAAGGCCAAGCTTTGGAAAGAAGAACAACTGACGGCGCAGAAAAATGCGGCGCTGGAACGTGACCGCCAGAAGGCTGAGAAGAAAGCGGAGAAGGCAGCGGACCAAAGCGACAAGATTGCGAGCCTGGAGAAGCAATTGAAGGAGAAGAGCGAAGAAATCGACCGCCTGAAACAAACGCTGGGCACACTTCAGCAACAAGTCGATGCGCAAGCCGCCGCGCTAAATGGGAGGCCTGCGCAGCAGAATGTGACGGTCGTAGAGCGCGTTGGAGTGGTGCCGTATCAAGTGCCCGTGGTCGTGCCGCAGACGGTGGTGCGAACTGTGCCCGTGCCTTATCCAGTGCCGGTGCGCGCTCCGACGCCGCCCATCAAGCAGCCGGTCTTGATCGGCCCAGGCACGAGAGCGGTGCCCCCGGTATTAAGACCCCCGCTTGTGTTTGAACGGAAGTAGCAATTCAAAACGCCGCGCCTCGTCCGCGATGCTGAGCGCGCGCGATGAGCCATCGGGCAGCGCCCGCACCAGATGTTCTTCGTGATTGAAATCGATCCCGCAGCATCGAACGCCGCTTATCGTCGCAGGGCGCTGTGCCTTTGCAGGCTGGCTGACGAGCAATCACGAATGACATGTCCGCTTGAACGACGCTCCATGCGCTTTCCATTTTCCATCTGCCGCATCGTGTGCAATCTGCGGCGCGCTCCCGAGGGAGCATTTCATGGAAGCGATCAATATCGAGTTCGCGCCCGCGACGGGCACTGAGGACGAATGGAACGAGGCTTACGCGCGCCTCGCGGATTACTTCCGCTCGTACCGGCTGCACAACCGCATCAGGCGCACACAGCTCATTCTCGAGACGCTGCGCCGCGCCGCCGTCGCGCACGCACGCGACGTGTCGCGCACCCCGACGGCGCACGCCATCGAGCAGGCGCGCGCAATGTTGCATGAGTGGTTTGGCGAGATTTACGCCGGACTGCATCTCGATGAGGCGCAGATCGAGGCGGCGGGCAGGCTGGGTTTTCACCTCAGCGACGGACCACTGCGCTGGCCGCAGTTTTTCATCGACCGCGAGAACCTGCCGCCCGACATGACCGAGGCGATGCGCGCGGCGGTGCGCACCTCGGGGCCGCGCATGCAAATCTCGAAAATGACACCGCGCAGCATGGACCTGGGCATCGTGTCAGACGTGGCGGAGGACACGTTCGACCGCTTTGAGCGCAGCGCCTTCATGCGTTACGCGGCCCTGGCTGTCATCGTCGTGGGTGTGCTGAGCTATTTTTATCAGCTTCTGAAATGAGCGCGCCCGTCTCCGCCAAAACCGTGCCGCTGGCTCAGACTCAGGGCATGCCGCCAAAGCGTTACTCGCGCCTGCGGCGCACGACGTTTTTTTCCTTTGTCGGACTGGGCACGCTGATCGGGACGTGGCTGCTGTATGTTTTCCTGGCCGAGCACGGACTGCGCAAAGCGGAGATCGGGCTGCTCGTCGTTTTCGTGCCGCTCTACTACCAGCTCAACAACGGCTTCTGGAC
>JANPIW010000687.1:0-7689 GCA_031425215.1 Verrucomicrobiaceae bacterium | reverse complement strand
TCACCACCACGCCCACGCCCGCCTCGTCCTGCAAATAAACATTCCCCCCCGCTGCCAGCAGCGAGGCCGAGATCGCGCCGCTCGCGCGCTCCGAGTACTGCACCTTGCCCGTCTTTGCCTCCACGCACGAGAGCACCCCGGTGTCTGCGGCCATGTAGAGCAGATCACCGAGCACGACCATCGATGAGTTGCGCGGCGCGAACTTGTCAATCGACCACGCAATATGCGTAGCCGTCACGTCACCCTCGCCATCGGGGCGGATCGCCATGGCCACCGGCTTGTCATAGCCCGAGCTGAGAAAAACCAGCCCGTGCGCGAAAACCGGGCGCGGCACAACGGAGTAACCCATGCCGTAATTCGCGCGCCAGATTTCCCTCCCCGTCTTCGGATCGAGACCGTTCACCACTCCGCTCCCTGCCGACACGAGCTGCCTAGTGCCTTTCACCTCGATGAGCAGCGGCGTGGAAAAGGAAAACTTGCTCTTTGCCTCCGACACACGGTCAAACCTCCAGCGCAGCTTTCCGCTCGTCTTGTCCAGCGCCAGCACCGCCGGATTCTCGCGACCCTCGGCATTGAAGACGAGCAAATCATCCACCACCACCGGCGAGCCCCCGCCGCCGTGCACGACAGGATATGCAAACTCTCGCGTGGCCCACACCACCTTGCCATCCGCCGCATCCACGCAACCCGTGCCCAGATGACCAAAATGCACATACACCTTCCCCGCATCCCACACCGGGGTCGGACTCGCGTGACTGTTCTTCGTGTGAATGCGCGAAAGCTCCGCGCCCTTGATCGCAAACACCTCCTGGTCCCACACGATCTTGCCGCCCGCAGCCTCCAGCGCCAGCACGCGCAGCGAGAGGTCGGCGCCCGCCACGTCACTCGCGGGCAAAGCCGTCGTCAGGTAAATGCGATCCGCCACCACGATGGGCGATGACCAGCCCGCGCCGGGGATCGTCGTCTTCCACGCCACGTTTTTTCCCGGCCCCCAGGACACCGGCAGCTTGGCGCTCGCAGGCGCGATCCCCTGCGCCGTCGCACCACGAAACTCCGGCCAATCCTCCGCCAGGCCGACGGATGACAACAAGCACATTCCAAAAATCGCAGTCAGTTTCTTCATAAAATCAGGCTTCCAAATACAGAGGCAGTGCCTGGTTCCTTTCGGTGGAGCGAGCTTGATCAGACCCGGAATCACGATCACCGGATCGTCGTCTGGTCCTTCGGCGGATTGCGGCCGATGAAAGGGTGCTGCTCAAGATCGACGACCTGGCCGCTGATCGGGCCGCTCTCATCGGCCAGCCAGTACACCGCTCCCGCCGCGATCTCCTCCGGCCACAAGATGCGGCCTGCGGGCGCGAAGACATTGGGCAGGTCTTTGTACCAGTCATCGCGCAGCCCATGCTCGCGCTTCCGCCGCGCCTCGTTCTCGGTGAGCACCCAGCCGGGATTGATCTGGTTCACGCGCACGCCCTCCTCGCGGTGCAGCGTGTCGCCCAGATTGCGCGTCAGCGTCATCAGCGCGCCCTTGCTCACGGAGTAGGGCAGCAGATTCGGCTCGCCGCTCCACGCGTTCACGGAGCCGATGTTCAGCACGCTGCCGCGCGTCTTTCTCAAATGCGGCAGCGCCGCACGGATCAGCAGATACGGCGCGATGACATTCACCTCCATCATGCGGCTGAAGGCAGCGGCATCGGTGTCGTGAATGTTACCCTGCTTCACCATCGCCGCGTTGTTCACCACCGCGTCGAGCTTTCCAAATGAAGCGACCGCCAGTCCGACCAGCCGCTCCGCGCATCCGGCGGCAGTCAGTTCCTCGATGTGCAGCACCGCCTTGTCCGCGCCCAGCGCCGCGACGACATCCGCGCCCAGGTCCGCCTCCAGCCCATGAACCACCACCCGCGCCCCCTCCGCCACACATCGCGTGGCGATGGCCTTGCCGATGCCCGTGCAGCTTCCCGTGATGATGATGACTTTGTTTTCCAAACGCATGATCCCGCAGACTGGCGAGCGATCCTCCGCAGGCAAGCAGGCGGAGACAGGTGAAGATTTTGCCTTTGATTTTGGGGGCGGCTCACTATGATGCGCGCTCGTTCCTCACGCCCATCCCCATTCATTGCTCATGCAGTTTGCCTTTCCCACCAGTCTCAATCTCAGTCCCGAAATCGGAGGCGAGGGTTTCCATCAGGAACTGCTGCGCGGCCTGACGCACAAGCTCAACAACCTCCTCGCCGTCATCCAGGGCTTCAGCAGCCTGATCCTGATGAATGACGACCTCGATCCGGGTGTGCAGGAAAACATGCAGCACATCCGCGAGGCCTCGGTGAATGTGACAAGCCTGAGCGAGCGCATCCGCTCCGCCGGCGGGTGCGCCAAGATCAGCGCGCAGCCGCTCAATTTGAACGAGTACCTCAATGTCGTGGAAGCGGCGATCAAAGAGCCGTTCTCCAAGCTGAACGTGCCCTTTCATCTCGAAATCAATCCAGGGCTGCCGCAGATCATGGTGGACCCCACGAAATTCAAAGATGTGCTCCTCGAGCTTTTGAAAAACGCGGCCGAGGCTGCCGCCAAAGGGAATGGCCAGGCCATCCTGCGCATCTGCGGCCCGGGCGTGATCACGCCGCCCGAGCAGCGCCGCGTGGACGTGCTGGTGAGCAACACCGGATCACAGATCGCGCCGGACAAGCTTCAGGACATTTTCCGGCCCTTTCACGGCAGCAAGAACAGCAATCACCTGGGCCTGGGCCTGACCATCGCCGCCATGCTCTCGCACCAGATGAGCCTCCAGCTCGGCGTCGGCTCGGAGCAAAACACGACGACTTTCTGGCTGAGCTGCCCCGCGATCTAAGCGTGGTGAGATGTCGGCGCGCGCCGGTTGCCATCATGCGCAAACCGGTTATCTAACCGGCCCTCATCATGCACAGCTTCCGCCACATCCAGCGCCGCCTTCACGCCGAAGGGGTCGATCTCCAGTCTCTCGCCGAGCAGCACGGCACGCCGCTCTATGTCTATAGCGCGGCCACCATCGACGATCATTTCAAGCGCCTCGACATGGCGCTCGATCGTGTGGATCACATGATCTGCTACGCGGTGAAGGCGTGCTCAAACCTCGCCATTCTCAATCGCATCGCGCAGCTCGGCGGCGGCTTTGACATCGTCTCGGGCGGCGAGCTGTTCCGCGTGCTGCGCGCCGGCGGCAACGCGGCGAACTGCACTTTCGCGGGCGTGGGCAAAACGCGCGGTGAGATCGAATTCGCCCTGCGCGAGGGCATTTATTGTTTCAACGCGGAGAGCGAGGCCGAGCTGCTCCACATCAACCGCGTCGCGAGTGACATGGGAAAAAAAGCGCCCGTGGCCGTGCGCGTGAATCCGAACGTGGACGCGAAGACGCACGCGAAAATCACCACGGGCAAGAGCGAGAACAAATTCGGCATCGACTTTGAGCGCATCGGCGAGGTGTATGAGATGATCGCAAACGAGTGCGAGAATCTGGAGATCAAGGGCCTGCAGATGCACATCGGCTCGCAGCTCACCAGCATCGATCCTTTTGTCGAGGCGGTGAAAAAAGTCGCTCCTCTCGTGGCGGAAATGAAGAAGCGGCATCATATCAAATTCTTCAGCATCGGCGGCGGCATCGGCATCGTGTACAAACAATGTCTCGCCAGCGCCGATCCCGAATGGTGGTCGGATCAGGGCAATGAGTCGCACCCGCTGACGATCCAATCGTATGCGGACGCGGTGGTGCCGCTGCTGGAGCCGCTGGGCCTGCGCGTCCTGCTGGAGCCGGGCCGCTTCATGGTGGGCAATGCCGGCGTGCTGCTCACGCGCGTGCTGCACGAGAAAAAAGGCGCGGCCAAAAGTTTTGTCATCGTTGATGCAGGAATGAATGATCTCATTCGCCCGACGCTCTACGAAGGCTGGCATCAGATCACGCCGGTGATCGCGCCTGCAACCGATGAGACACATCTCGCGGACATCGTCGGCCCCATTTGCGAGACGGGTGACTACCTCGCGCAGAATCGCGAGCTGCCACCCGTGAACGAGGGCGACTTCCTCGCCGTGATGAGCGCCGGAGCGTACGGCTTCTCCATGGCCTCGAACTACAACTCGCGCCCGATGCCCGCCGAGGTGCTCGTCGATGGCCAGAAGGCGCATCTCATACGCGAACGCCAGTCAATTGAGGATCTCGTGCGCGGCGAGCATGTGCCGTCGTGAGGCGGCAGTCGTCGAGAAATGCGCGTAACAGCAGCAGTGCGGTGACGTTCTCTCGTCATGTCTTCCCGGGCGATCGCCATTCTTGTCCTGCTCGCTGCATCAGCGGCACGCGCGGAAGATCACGCGCCGCCGCGTGATGTGCATGAGTCCGTCCGTCTCGCGCTCGATCGGGTGAAGCGCGCCGGCACGAACTGGCTCGAACACAAAACCTGCTTCTCTTGCCACCATCAAACGCTGCCAATGCTCGCAGTCAGCGAGGCTGCGCGTGCGGGATTCCCCATCGACACCGCGTGGATGAAATCGCAGGCGGACCGTGCGCATCGTTACTTTGCGGATCGCACCGACATCATGCGCGCGGGCGATCACGTCGAGGGCGGATCATTCACCACCGCGTACGGATTCTGGGCGCTCGCGCTCGATGACAGGCAGCGCGATGAGACGACGGAGCTGATGACGCATTACCTTTTGCAAATCCAGGGCGTGGCGCGACTCAATGGAAAGGAACCGGTGCGTCCGCTCAAGGTCGAGCAGGGCCGCTGGCGTTCCTCCTGCCGCCGTGCGCCGATGCAGGCGTCCGAGATTGCAGTGACGACCCTTGCGCTCAACGGCATGTCAAGCTTTGCGACTGAAGCACAGCGCCCGCTGCTTGCTGATGCCCGCACCGTCGCCGTGCAATGGCTCGCACACGAGCCGCTCATCACCCAGGAGGATCGCGTCTTCCGCCTCTGGGGCCCGCATCAGCACGGCAACAGTGCTGATGAGATCCGTGCGATGCGTGACAAAGTAGTTGCAGCACAACGCGACGACGGCGGCTGGCCGCAGAGCGACGAATTGCAAAGCGACGCGTACTCCACCGGCGAGACATTGTTTGTGCTGCTGAAAACCGGCGCGCAGCCAGGTGACGATGTCGTGAAGCGCGCGCGCGACTATCTCCTGCGCACCCAGCACGCCGACGGCTCATGGCTCGTTGAGACGCGCGTGACAAAACCTGTGCAGCCGTTCTTTGAGAATGGTGATCCGCATGGGAAGCATCAGTTCATCTCGACAGCGGCAACGGCTTGGTGCGCCGCAGCGCTCGCCAATTTGCTGCCGACTGAGAAGCCCGCCTCGGTTGCGCAGCCGCGAAGCGAAAGTCGGGCTACGTTGAAGCCATGAACTCCACGCCACGCAGCGCCTACGACCGCACCAGCGGTCTCGTCTATTTCGCACGGATGCTCGACAAGATCAGACTGCACGCCTCCGAAAAACTTCGCGCCGATTTCCATGCAAACCTCGGCGCTGGATTCGACGCGCGCTGCTGCCGCCTGCTCGGAGTCGAATACGCCGCCGTGCGCGAGCGAGTGATCGCGGGTGGCACTGACGACGAAATTCTTTCCTGGTGCCACGCGCGCGGCAACGCGCCGGACGAAGAGCAGCTTCTCGTCTGGAACAAGTTCATGGTGAAGCGGGGCTGGCGCGACGAGGACGACGGCTCCACGCAGGAGCTTGAGGAGTACAAAGCGGCCAGCGGTCTCGCGCATCGCACGGACCTCATCACTTTCTTCGACTACTACGAGGTGGACGAAGGCCGCAGGCCGTGAGCGGATCACTCGTTCACGACGATGAACGCAAACCCGTCGTAACCCTTCGCTCCCACCGTTTGCAGCGCCGTCGCGGTCACGCGCGGTTCTGCGGCAAGCAGTTCGTTGAACCGGCGAATGCCCTGGGATTTCACATCGTCGGCTGCGGGATCGAGCACTGCGGCATCGCGCACGATGTTGTCGGCTATGATGACCGTGCCGGGCCGCGAGAGCCGGATGAGCCACGGCAGGTAGTCGGGATAGCCGGGCTTGTCAGCATCGAGAAAAATAAAATCAAACGGCCCGCTGCCATCCACCGCGAGCAGCGGCAGAGTTACAATCGCAGGCGCGACGCGCAGGTCGATGACATCGCTCAGTCCCGAACGGGAAAAATTCGCCGCAGCGACCGCCGCGTGTTTCACATCCGCTTCCAGCGTGACGATCCGCCCGCCCTTCGGCAGTGCACGAGCCAGCCAGATCGTGCTGTAACCGCCGAGCGTCCCCAATTCCAAAATGCGCCTCGCTCCGAGACTGCGTGCAAGAAGCTGCAAAAACTTCCCCTGACACGCTGACACCGCGATCTCAGGCAAGCCTGCCTCCACGCTGGCCACCAGGGCCGCATCCAAAATTGGGTCCGGTTCGTGAAATAAATCGGCAAGGTATCGATCAACGGCGTTCCAGGTTTCGGCAGGCATGACCAGGATGAATCACGAGACATGGCCGTGACTTCAACCGATCTTTTCACCCGCCTCATCAAACCGTCTCAGCAACGGTGCTGACGCGGAACCTCGCCGATTTCAATAAGGTGCCCGGCCTTCTCGTCGAGAACTGGCTGGACTGATCGCGAAGGTGGCTCGGCGGTTGCAGCTCTGATGATGCTCGCTACCTCGTGGCACATGAGCAAGCTCACCGACATCCATCTCATCAACGCCGAGGTTTTTTTCCTGCCGATCACCCTGCGCGTTCCACTGAAATTTGGTCCAGAAACGGTGAAGAGCGTGGTGTGCTTGCGCGCGCGCGTCGAGGTAGAGGATCGCCGAGGGAACCGCGCCATGGGCTGGGGTGAGACGCCGCTGAGTGTTTCGTGGGTCTGGCCTGGCACTCTCAGCGTGGCGGAGCGCGCGCGACGGATGGAGGATTTTTCTTTGCGCGTGGCAAAGGCGCTCGTCGCCGATGGCTCGGAGGGGCATCCCATGGAGATTGGATGGGACTTTGTCGAAGGCCCCCTCGCGGAACTGACGCGCGCTGCGAACACGGAGGCGGGTGGCGAGGCGATGCCGTATCTCGCCTCGCTCGTTGTGTTCAGCGCGTTCGACATCGCGGCTCACGATGCCTTTGGCAATCTGCTCGCGCGCGATGTGTATCAGACTTACAACAGCGAGCTGATGAATCGCGATCTCGCTGGATTCCTCAGCGCGGATGCAAACAGCGGCGTGGATTTTCGCGGACGCTTTCCGCAGGACTTCTTCGTCGCGCAGCCGCCGCAGAAGCTTCCGGTGTGGCATCTCGTCGGCGGCGTTGACGCGCTGGAGAAAAACGATCTCACCGGCAACGAGCCGCAGGATGGCTATCCCGTTTTGCTCGACGACTGGATCAAGCGCGACGGCCTGCATTGCCTCAAAGTTAAACTGCGCGGCACCGACGCCGCTTGGGACTACGAGCGCATGGTGCGCGTGGCCCGCATCGGCTTCGCCAATGGTGTGCGCTGGCTCTCCGCCGACTTCAACTGCACGGTTAAAGAACCCAACTACGTGAACGACATCCTCGACCGTCTGCTGGCTGATGAGCCGGAGATATTCGCGCGCACGCTTTACGTCGAGCAGCCCTTTCCATACGACCTTGAGGCGCACCGCATCGACGTGCGCTCCGTCTCCGCGCGCAAACCGCTCTTCCTTGATGAGAGCGCGCACGACTG
>JANPIW010000686.1:0-9410 GCA_031425215.1 Verrucomicrobiaceae bacterium | reverse complement strand
ATGCTCTCTGGATCGGTCGCTCACCCGGCAGCTCCAACATCTACGCCGGAGCCGAAGGTCTGAATCTCTCAAAGACCGTGACCACACTGCCCACAGACGGCGGCCCGGTTTATGTGACGCTCTACTCGCTGATCAAAGGCGCATGGCAGAGCAGCGAGCATATTTTCAACGCCTGGCTCGCGCCGTGATGAGCATGGAATGCCGACGAGACGCCGGCCATCAGGAACTGCTCACATTCAGTTGGCCGATGTGTCGTTGGCGTTCCAGGTGCGGCGCATCTCCGCGATGACGCGCCGCACATCATCCGCGAGCAGGAACGCAGAGACCACGACGACCCTGCGCGCACCTGCGGCGAGCACGGGGGCTAGCCGCGCGGGATTCACGCCGCCGATGCAGAAGACAGGCAGATTTACCTGCTGATGAACGGCTTCGATATCCTGCAATCCGATGGCTTTGTAGTCGGGCTTGGTCCCCGTTGGATAAAGCGGGCCGAAGCCGATGTAGTCCGCGCCTTCCGTCTGCGCGGCGGTGGCTTGGGCGAGGCTGTGGGTGGATTTGCCGACGATGATCCCCTGCCCCACGACCGCGCGCGCTGATGCGATGGCATCATCGTCCTGACCGACATGCACGCCTTCCGCGCCGATCCCGGCTGCGATGCGCGGGTGATCGTTGATGATGAGTGGCACGCCGGCCTCGCGTGTGACGGGATGCATGATTCGGGCGAGGCGCTCGACGTCGCGCTCAGCGAGTTTTTTCGCGCGGAGTTGCACGATATCCGCGCCGCCATCGACGAGCGCGCGTGTGATGGCGGCGACGTTGCCAGGCTCGACGTAGCCGAGATCGACGATGCCGTAGAGGCGGCAATCATGGATGGATTTCATGCGCTCATGTCTAGCGTGCGATTTCGCGCAGCCCAGCAAAAGAACCAGCCCCGCGCCGGTTTGTTTTCTTCACGGTTGAGAAATCCAACGGCAAGTGTGATGTCAGCGGCCACATGACCGACGATCAGGAACCGCTGGAGGACCTCGCGCAGATCGAGGTGCCAGGGGCGACCGTGGAGCATCTCGAGGAGGAGGCGTCTGCCTCGCTTTGGAAGGAGAACCGCCAGGTGCTGCTGCTGGGCGCGGGTGTGGCGGCGTTCATGGTCATCGCGAATTTCACGCCGCTGCGCGCGTGGATCACGAATGTGCGGTTGTGGAAGGATTACATCGATGAGTTTGGTTTCGCGGCGGACGCGGGCTTCGGCGCGGTGTGCATGATGGCGGTGATGCTGGGCGTGCCGCGTCTGCCATTGTGCGGCGTGGCTGGTGTTTTATTTGGTTTCGTGGAGGGCGTGTGCATCTCGTGGATCGGCTCGACGCTGGGATCGTACGGCGCGTTTCTCCTCGCGCGATGGGGCGGGCGCCGAGTGGCAAAGGAGAAGCTGGAGCGCTGGCCGTGGGTGAGCGCTCTGCTGCGCAAGCCCACGTTGCTGCGTGTGTTTTGGGTGCGCCAGCTCATGGTGCCGGGCATCGTGCTCAATGTGATGCTGGGGCTAACTGCGGTGCGGCATCGCATCTTCCTCGCGGGCACGGCGCTGGGCTATCTGCCGCTGAACATCGCCTTCACGCTCGTGGGCAGCGGCATGGGGAAGGAAAGCCTGAAGCATTCCATCACGCAGATCATCGCCGCCATCGCAGTGGTGAACGTCGTCGCATGGATCATGCTTAGAATCGTGCGGAAGCATCGTGCGAATGGCGCGCGGTAGTTCCACCGCTTTCACGCGTCGGCTGGAAGTCTGGCGACTTCTTCTGCTATGCGCTACGGCACGAGCACCTGGCTCGTGGTGCCGTCGGTGAAGGTGACGAGGATGATGAGGCGGCCGGTGGCGTCCATGACGGGTTGCTCCCATTGGCGGAACTCGGGGTCGTTGCTGCCGGGGATGTCGAGGTCGGCGATGGTTTTCACGCCGAGCGAGGTGGTGATGGTGTCGCCCGTGCGCGCGACCAGCGCGGGGGTGCTGGCAGTTTGCGAGCGCCAGATGCCTTTGTTGTTGGCCGATGTGGTGCCGCCGCCGGTGACGGTGCCGACGAAGGCGAGAAACTCGTTCTGCGCCGCGCCGCCGACGACGGGGTGATCAATGAACACGATATTCGCGCCAGCAATGCCGGGGGCGGGATCGTCGGATTTGATGAGCAGGCTCATCGTGCCGGAGATGTCGGTGAAGATGCCGAGCTTGTCGGCGGGATAGCCGGTGGTGCTGCCGTCGCCGTTCACATCGACCCAGCCGCGCCATGCGCCGTTGTTTTGATTGTTGAGCCAGCCGCCCCAGATGTTGCCGACTTTCGCGGCGGCGCTCGGGAGGTTGAGGCCGGGGCGCAGCGCGTTGGTATCCCCATGACGCAGGATGTTGGTGAAGCCGCCGGCGGCGGTGCCGCGCCAGATGCCGTCGTTGCGGGTGCCGCCAGGATTGTCGCCGCCCACATTCAAGTAAGCGTGGAAGGCGAAGGTGCCTGCGTCACCCATGCTCGGCAGCTCGAGGATGCGGAAGGTGGTGGTGGTGCCGGGAGCGGCAGCACCAGTGGAGAGCGCTCGCACGAGCGCGCCGCCGCGTGGTTGGTAAAAGAGCGCGGTGTTGTTGCTGGGCTTCAAGAATGCGCCAAAGACGATACCGCCCTGCGCGTCCATGCGCACGGCATCGGTGTAGCTGCTGTTGAGCGCGCCAAAGGTCTCGCCTCCAGGCGCGGCGGCATTTTCGCGCGCGACGACCTGCACGGCGGTGATGGCCGGCCCCATGATGCTGGCGCGGAGAAGAGCGGTGTCACCCCACACGATGGGGAACGCGGAGCCTTGCTTCATTTGAATCGAGAACGCGGCCTCGCCTTCATCGGCATCGATCTTCGCGGTGGCAAAGCAGCCTGAGCCGAAACGGCCCACGTTCATGCCAGCCACGCCGGGGACGGCATCGTCTTCGCGCATCAAGATTTGCAAGCCGGTGCTGCCCAACTCGCTCCAGAGGCCGGTGTCGTTGTCGAGCTGCGCGCGTGTGGGCGGCACACTGGTGGCGCTGGGTTTGAGGGAGGCAAGGATGGTGACCTCGCCCTCGTCATTAATGGCGGGCACGTCGGGCAACATGTTGAAGAGCGCGCCGCTAGTTTCGGGCGCGGCATCGTTCGCGCGGACGAGGCGAGTGACGAGTGTGCCGTTGTGTTTCCAGATGCCTTTGAAGTTCGAGTTCGGCGGCACATCGGTGACGCCGCCGGTGCCGATCTCAAGCTCGCCGGGAAATGCGATCATGCCATTCTGCGCGAGGAATCCGCCTCGGATGATTTCGGCGAACTTGGTAGCGTCATTCGCACCCGCTCCATTCGGGGCAAACACACCCGTGAGCACGCTGCCGAGGGCGGAGGCGACGGGGACGGTGGACTGGGGGAGTGTGTTGGTGAGGGAGAATGTTGCGGGCAGTGCGATGCCGATGACGGTGGCGCTCACGTTGTAGGGACCGCCGATGCCATTGGCGGTGAACGCGGGCGCGGTGGCCACGCCGAGAAAATCTGAGACTGCGGTGACGGATGTGAGCGCTCCAGGGAATGTGCCGCTGGGTCCGGCGCCGGGCGCGGTGAAGGTGACGGTGGCGCCGGGCGCGGGGTTGCCGTTGATGTCGGTGACGGTGGCCTTGAGCAGCGCGGAGAAAGCGGTGCCGGGCGCTGTGGACTGAGGTGTGCCGCTGGTGGCTGTGATGCCTACGGGCACGGGCACGATGCAGGTGAGGCCGTCGGTGAGCGATACGGTGTCGATGCGCCAGCCCACGTCTGCCACTGAGGTGTCGGTGCCGCACACCCAGCGGAGCTGGATGCTTTGACCTGCGGCTGCGGCGGGGAGATTCGCCGTCGTGGTGATGTAGCCCGATGAGGTGTTGGTCCATGCAGAGCGCGCGCCCAGGGCATTGCCCGAGGGTATCGCCCCGTTGTAACCACTGCTCACAAAGCTGCCTCCGGCCGTCACGATGTCGGCGAAAGCGCCCGCGCCGATTTTGATTTCGAGTACACCACCATCGAAGTTTGTTTCAAGGTCGTAGTTGTTGCGAAATGAAACCCTCGCTGTCGCGGATGTGATGGCGATGATCGGGGACACCAGCTCACTGCGGCCCAATGCGCTCGGGCAAGGGACGAAGGCGGAGTTCGGCGCGGTGTCGGGTGTCGCGGCTTGGGTGACCCAGGCCGCTTGCGCGCCGGTGGCCGTGCTGGTCCATCCTGCTGGCAGCGCAGGCGCGGTGACACCATCAAAATTCTGCGTGAAAGCCACGGTCGGTGTGCCGACCACAAAGTTGAAAGTGAATGTTCCTAGATTCGTCGCGCCGTCCTGCGCCTGGAGTGAGGCGGTGATGGTGCTGCCGCAGGCCGCGCCGCCGTGGAAGGTGAAGTTGCGCGAGACATTCGCGCCGCCTGCGTTCATGATGCCGTATGACTGCGGCGCGCTGGGCAGCAGCACTCCACCCGTGGCGCCGAGCGTGCCCACGAGGTTCGTCGTATTGACGCCGCCGCTGTTTCTCAGGGTGAAGCTCACCTGCACGATCTCGCCTGGATCGATGACACCATTCGCAGGCGCGAAGCCCTCGGCGACGAGCGTGGCGCTGACCGGCTCGATGACGGCGATCGGTGCAGCCTCCTGCGCGATGTCGCGCGCATTGCTGAAACGCCACACGCCACGGCCGAGGGTGCTGACGACGAGGAGGTTGTCAGCCGCATCGTAGTCCATGTCCCAGACATGAACGGTGGGCATGCCGGTGCCGACGAGACCCCAGTCCGTCACTGCGCTGTAGCGCGCAGCATAAACGCCGCGTAGTGTGCCCACGACGACGGCCCACTCCGCGCCGGAGCGGATGAATTCGAGGCTGCGGAAATCTTTTGCGGCAGCCGGGATGTCGCCCGTGATGTCGGTGAAGGTCGCGCCGCCGTCGATGGAGCGGAAGACCTGGTTGTTGTCGATGGCGAAGAGATGGTCGTGATCCTCGGGGTCGGTGATGATGCCGCGCGCCGTGCCGCCCGCGTAGCCTGCGACGACGGTGAGCGCGCCAGCGGCGACAGCGCGCCGGAGGATCGTGCTGCCGTCTGCGGCGTAGATGATCTCCGCGTTGTCGAGGCTGTTTTTTCTGCCGCCGCAAATCATCGTGTGTCCGCCGCTCAAGGCGTCATTGGGACTGAGCGTGGAGACGCGGCTGACGGTCGATCCCTGGTCGGTGGATTCATAGATGCCATTCGACGCGCCGATGATGATGCGGTTGGCGTTCACGGTGTTCGTCTCCACTGGCGTGGTGAACTGGCCGATGATGGCCGGCGCGCCACCCTGCGGCGTAAGCGCCGGGAAGGTCTGCGTCACCAGCGTGTTGGTGTTCGACATGATGCGTTTGCGGAATGAACCCAGGTTTTGAAAACTCGAGTAGCGGATGGACTGCGCGGCATTGGCCGGATTCACCGACGTGGCGACATCGCCGCCATCCGCCGTGGAGACTGCGGTGTAGGCCGTGCCGCCGCTCGTGTTCTGCACACTGGTGCCGTTGTCCTGATTGCCGGTGAAGATGATGTTGCTCACCGTGTCATAAGCGATGCTGTGCGCCTCGGTGACCTGCAAATTTCCCGCCATCGAGGTCCACGAGCCGGTGTTGTTTTGCGGACTGGAGCGGCGGAAAATACCGCCGTCATCCACCTCGATGAGGCTGCCGTTCACATCCATCGCCATGTCGCGCGAGTCGGCGTGGGGAGAGGAGTTGTTCGAGGTGCCGCCGCCGGGGATGGCCGCGATGGCATTGGAGTGCGTGAGATGTTTCCATTGCGACGAGGGACTTAAGCCATTGGCAGCAAGGCCGGTGTCGCCGCGCCAGAGCTGGCCGGAGAAATTGTTCGCGCCGATAAAGTTGGTGAACGGAGTGTCCTGACGGTCACCGCCGATATAGACGAGGGCCGCATTGGAAGGATCAGCGAGGATGGAAAAATGAATCGAACCCTGGCCGCCGGAGATTTCCTCCGGCTTGCCTTCCTCCGGCCCTTTGACGCCGCGCGGGTTTGGTGAGGTGACACGCCTAGCCGTGCCGCCGCTGACATACGCGCCATTTCCAGTGGAGAAATCAAGCGAGAAAGTGGTGGTGGTCAGCACGGTGATCTGATGGATGCCATTGGCCGCGGTGTTGCCCGTCACACCGGCGATCTCGACGTAGTTGTTCGTCGAGTAGCCATGCGCCGCCGAGGTGGTGATGACGATGGGCGTGGCATTGGTCGCGCCGGTCACGGTGAAAGTGGTGGCCGTGGTAATGGGCATCGTGGGCAGATCCATTCGCGTCCAGTTTGCGCCGCCGTCTGGCGTGCTGAAGATCGCGACGGGCGCGCCTGACTCCAGGATGCCGACGAAGAGATTGCCTGCATTGCCCACGGACATCTCGATGTTGCTCGTCACCGTGGTGAAAAAGGTGTGCATGGCCACCGGGCTCACACGCGTCCAGGTGGCACCCAGGTCGTTGGATTTATAGACGCCGCGCGCCGCTGTCGTCGTGGGGATCACGATGTTCGTGTACACCGTGTTGGGCGCGGACGGCGAGCTGACGATGTCATGGGAGATGCCCGCTGGCAGTCCCGTCGCCCCGGTGCCATCGCCGACGGCCATCTGGGTGAAACTCGCGCCGCCGTTTATGCTGCGCCACACACCGTGGTTGGTATTGCCAGCCACATCTCCCGTGTTCACGGAGACGAGAATCGTGTTGCCGCGCACGACGATGCCCGAGATGTTTTTTCCCACCAGGATGCCGCCGCCATCCACCGCCGTCCAGGTCGCGCCGCCATCGGTGGTCCTCAACAAACCCGACCTGCTGCCGCCGATCTGGGCGTAGCTGCTGTAGCGACCGTTGCCCGCCCACACGGTGTTTCCCGTGGCATCCAGCGGATCAAACGTCAGCGCGCTGATGGAGAGCGATCCGAATGCATCAGTCGTCGTCGCCCAGGTCGGAGCGGCGGCGGTGGCGTTTGTTGTTTTCCAAACGCCGCCATTCACCGCGCCGATGTACACGATGTCCGCATTGGTCGGATGAGTGACCACCGTGTGGATCGCGCCGCAGACGTGACCATTGGTGATGCCCTCCACCTGCCCGCCCGAAATCGGCCCCGGCCCTTGCGCCGTCCAAGTGCCAGGCACTGAGGTGAGACCAGGAGGCAAAACTTTTGGCGCAGCACTCGGCGCTGCTTGTGGCGGGATCACACGAAAACCAGGAGGGAGCGGCCCTGGATCATCGCTCGGAGAGGCAATCGGCTCGACAGCGGGAGGCAGCTCCTGAGCCGACGTATGTGACGGGGTGATCGTGCTGATCAGAAGTAACGGAGCAAAAGCAAACGAGCAGAAATAGCGGGAGCGAATGGTTTTCATCATTTAAAGAGGAGACGGCTGTGTTCATACCAAGTATTCGTCTTGGTAGGCAAGCTATTTTTTGTTCGTTACCCGACACCTCTCAATCGTCCGCGCAAGCCATGGCCTCCATCCGTTTTGCCGAGCAATGACTCAGCCAGCGAAATCTCTTGATCGCGCTGGAGCGCGGCGATGGGATTAGCCGAGCCAACGCTGCCGCAATTGATTGATCTTCACCGCGCACTCATCCGCCTCGTCATTCAACGCGTAATCCTGCTTGATGTCCGATTTTATCGGAGTCATCACTCCGAACCATGATGCGCTATTCCACTCTCATCAAAAATCCGTCCGACTGGATGAAGGGCAGCGGCCCGCACTCCGACATCGTGATGACCTCTCGTGTGCGCCTCGCGCGCAATTTGCGCGGCTATGCGTTCCCCGGCTTTAGCGCGGAGAGCGCACGGGTGCAGCTCCTCGGCGAGGTGCAGCCCGTCGTCGAGAGCCTCGCGGCGATGAAGGATGGGTACAGCGATGACTATGCCTCGCTGAGCAAAATCAAGAAGCAGGTGCTCGTCGAGAGGCATCTCATCAGCCGTGAGCACGCGGCGCGCTCGACTGGCTGCGGCGTGGTGGTGGACCGCAAGCAGAGCCTCTCGATCATGATCAACGAGGAGGATCACTTCAGGATGCAGGGCATCAGGCCGGGGCTGAATTTGCGCAGCGCATGGGACCTTGTGGACAAGGCGGACAGCGAGCTCGAAACGCGCCTGCCCTATGCATTCGATCAAAAGCTCGGTTACCTCACCGCGTGCCCGACGAATCTCGGCACCGGAATGCGCGCCTCCGTGATGCTGCACCTGCCCGCGCTCGTGCTCACCGATCAGGTCAATCAAGTCATCAAAGCCGTGAGCAAGATCGGCCTCGCCGTGCGCGGACTTTATGGCGAAGGCACCGAGGCGTTGGGGAATCTTTTCCAAATCTCGAATCAGCACACGCTCGGCGAGCGCGAGGCTGAGATCATCTTGCAGATCGAGAAGGTGATCGAGAAGGTGCTCTTCTCCGAGCAGACTGCGCGCGCAAAACTGCGTGACGACAACTCCATCATGCTCGCAGATCAAGTTGGCCGCGCCTACGCCGTGCTGCGTCACGCGCATGTGCTCAGCTCGAAGGAGGCGCTCAATCATCTCTCCATGCTGCGTCTCGGCGCTGATCTCGATCTGATCCCGAACTGCGATCGCGGCGTGCTCGATTTGTTGCTGCTGGAAATACAACCCGCACATTTGCAACTCCAAGCTCAGCGCGAACTGTCAGCGGAAGAGCGCGACATATTGCGCGCTGAAATCACGAGGCACCGGTTGCAATCCATTGACGGGCCGGTTAACATTTCGCGTCTCCCAAATCCCCAAGCACCGGAGAACCCCAACCCGGAAAAAACTGATGAATAATTTTACCCCACGCGCCCAGCAAGTCCTCGCCCTCGCCAGAAAAGAAGCGGATCGTTTCAATCACAACTACGTCGGCACAGAGCACTTGCTCCTCGGTCTGATTAAACTCGGACAAGGCGTGGCGGTGAACGTGCTGATGAAGCTCGGTCTCGATCTCGACACGGTTCGGATGCAGGTGGAGCAGCAGGTCGGCACTGGCCCCGAAACGAAAATGGTGGGCAACATCCCGTACACGCCGCGTGTGAAGAAAGTGCTCGCGCTCGCCTCGAAGGAAGCCAAGGCGCTCAATCACTCGTATGTCGGCACCGAGCACATCCTCCTCGGCCTGCTGCGCGAGGGCGAGGGCGTCGCCGCGCAGGTGCTGCGCAACCTCGAGATCAATCTCGACAAGGCGCGCAATGAGATTTTGAAGGAACTCGACCCTAACTTTGCCTCTCACGATGATGACGATGACGAGAATGAGGGCCAGCAGCAAGGTTCCGGCTCGGAGAAGACCACGCAGAAGAAGGACTCGAAGACCCCTGCCCTGCGCGCCTTTGGCCGCGACCTCACGGAGCTGGCGCAGAAAAACGAACTCGATCCCGTCATCGGCCGCAG
>JANPIW010000685.1:0-3713 GCA_031425215.1 Verrucomicrobiaceae bacterium | reverse complement strand
CGGACAAACATTTCCGCACCGGCTCGACGCGGCCGGAGATGAATTTCATCGAGCCGCCCGTCTCCAGCGCGTTGCGGCCCTGGCGCGGCAATGTGATCCGCTTTAGCAACGTGACCGGTGCGAGCTGCGAGGTGAAGGTCTTCCGCACGCTGACGCACGAGCTGGGCATTCACGCGATCCAGATCATGAACGCGACGGCTGATCTCGACGCTGATGCGATGCCAGACTGGTGGGAGCTGGCGCATCAGCTCAAGCCAAACCTCGCGAGTGATGCAACAGCCGATGCCGACGTGGATGGCCGCACGAATGCGCAGGAGTTTGCCGCGCAGACACATCCGCGCGTGAGCGACACGGATGGCGATGGCCTCACCGACGGTGCGGAAACGACGACAAGCCCGCTGCTGGCCGACACCGATGGCGATGACGTGAGCGACGGTGATGAGCTGACGCGCAAACCGGCTGCGACAAATCCGCTCCTGGCCGACACGGATGGCGACGGTCGCAATGACGGCGCGGAAAAGGAGGACGGCACCGATCCGCTGGTAAGCGATGCTGCGACCGCGTTCATGCCGGTGGTGACGACATCGCCCTCGCGCACATTCGACTGGACCTCGCCCGTGTTTCAATTCGTCTGGGATCACACGCGCGGCCATTCCGCGAATGGCGAATGGGGTGACGACCACCTTTTCTCCATCACGGTGCGCAACCAGCTCTCGACCTGGGACACCGCGCTTTACATGGGGCTGCGACTCAAGAATCAACGGCTCACGTGGATGACGCATTCGGACAACACGGCTGCCTTCAGCGCCGCGAATGATTCGGGAAGCGGATTCTACGACAGTGATTGGAACAGCCCGCCGGCTGACCTGCGCGGGCTGATGGGTTTCAGCGGTGTGGGCAGGGCGGACCTCTCTGATAAACTGCGCTTCAAATTCACGGGATCATCGAGCGGCAGCCGCACGGCGTGGTCGCTGTCATTTGAACTGCGCAACATGGACACGAATGCCGTCGTGGCGACATCGACGCTCTCACCCTGCACGCTGCCGCAAAGCGTGCATGACAACAGCGGCACGGTCTGGCTGAACAATGATGGCGAGGTGAACCGCTACGAGATTTCGACGCTTCCCGGCGTGCAGGTTTTCATCCACGCCGCCGCGCTAGGTGACACGCCCGCGTTCTCTGCACACAAGGACAATGACAACGATGGCATGCCAAACGTGTGGGAACAGGCGAACGGCCTGAACCAAAACAGCGCCGCTGATGCAGCGCTTGATGGTGACGCGGACGGCTTGAGCAATGTGCGCGAGTATCTCGCGGGCACGAATCCGGCGGACGCGGACAGCGATGATGACACGGTGCGCGATGGCGCGGAAGTGGATGGCGGAAGTGATCCGATGCTGGCTACGAGCAGGCCGCCGTATTATCGAGGCACACCATCGGGAATCAGCGGCGAGGATTTCAATGGCAACGGCATGGCGGACGCGTGGGAATCGTGGATCGGCCGTTTCGATCTCGCGCCTGGCGCGGATGTGGATGGCGATGGTTTCACGAATGCGATGGAGGCGGTGGCAGGGACTGATCCGTTCAATCCAGCGTCCAGGCTGTGGTCGGATGAGATCCGGCAGGGCAATGATTTCATCCTCTGCTGGCCGGTGCTGCCGCAGAAATTGCATCGTGCATGGTGGAGCGCGGATTTGATGTCATGGACGCAGGTCGCGGGCTTGCCGTCGGTAGTGAGCGGTGAGTATCGGCAAACCTTTGCAGGCGACATCACGAGCAGCGTGCCCGGCAGGTTTTATCAGGCTCGTGTGAGCGACCTCGACACCGACGGAGACGGCGTGAGCGACTGGACGGAGACGAATGTTTTAAAGTCGAGCACGACGAGTGGCAACAGCCTGCGTGCATCTTTGCCCGTGGATGACGATGGCAATGGCACGGTGGACCGGACGCTGAGCGGTGATTACGCGGCGCTGCTCGCGCGCTTCCACGGCGGAGGTGTGGGCGGCGGCTTTTCCACCGGCACTGGCGGAACAAGCAGCGGCATTTCGCGCGAGTCCGCGGCGCGTTTTCTCATGCAGGCCAGCTTTGGCCCGACGCGAGCGGACATCGAGCGGGTGCAATCGCTCGGCTACGGCGCGTGGATCACGGAGCAGGTGGCAAAGCCGGTGACGCTGCATTCGACTTATCTCAAAAGCATCACGGATGATCTGCACGGGGCGCGGGTTAATCCGGCTTACAGCTACAACGAGACGGATCAGTTCATCAACGGCAACAACATGATGACGGCCTTTGCGCGCGCGGCGATCCAAGGTGATGACCAGCTACGGCAGCGCGTGGCGTTTGCACTGAGCCAGATCATCGTGGCCTCGCGGCGTGATGCGAATCTGGAGTCCCGTCCGCTGGCGATGGCGCACTTTTACGACATCTTCACGCGACGCGCTTTCGGGAACTACAACGAAATTTTGATGGAGGTGACATTGCATCCGGTGATGGGACGCTACCTCAGCCACGTTGGGAATCAGAAGGCTGATCCCGTGATCAATCGCTACCCGGATGAGAACTACGCGCGCGAGCTGATGCAGCTCTTCACCATCGGACTCTGGCAGCTCAATCCAGATGGAACGCGGCAGGTGAACGGTCTCGGGCAAAACATTCCGACCTACGCAAACCAGGAGATCACGCAGCTCGCGCGCGTGATGACGGGCCTTTGGTTCGGCGGGCGCGAGTGGGGCAATGGTGGCTGGACGGACGCGGATCACGAGACGCCAATGACGATGAATGTGCAGCAGCACGATTTCGGCGAGAAGACGCTGCTGAACGGTTTCGTCGTTCCCGCGCGCGCGGCGACGGTGGAGAACGGAATGGCGGATGTCGCCGACGCGGTGCGGCATCTCTTCAACCACGCGAACACGGGGCCGTTTGTTTGCCGGCAGTTCATTCAGTTTCTCGTCACCGACAATCCCACGCCGGGCTATGTGCAGCGCATCGCCGCTGTTTTTGCCAACAATGGATCGGGAATCCGCGGAGATCTGGGCGCGGTGGTGCGCGCGATTTTGCTCGATGACGAGGCGCGCAATCCGGCGACGACGGCAAACACACCGAGCTACGGACGCCTCAAGGAGCCGGTGATCCGCGCGATGGCGCTGGGCCGCGCACTCGGCCAGCAAAACGTGGCGAATCTTCTGTGGTGGGATTGGGGTGAGTTTCTCGCCGCCGCGAAGCAGGAGCCGACGAACTCGCCGAGTGTATTCAATTTCTACCGTCCCGACTACAAGGCGCCGGGCCTGCTCACGCAGAACAACGTGGCGGGTCCTGTTTTCCAGATCACCGACAGCTACTCCTCGATCTCGTATCCGAACAAGCTGTGGGGCCTGATCGAGGATGGATTCCGCTACGGGGGCGCTTATGAGTTTCCGCTAGACCTGTCTGCGGAGACCGCGCTTGCTGCCGCGCCGGAGAAGCTCGTGGATCATCTCAACACGCTCTTCTGCGCCGGCGGCATGACGCTCGGCACGCGCGTGATCATTCTCAATGCCATCACGCAGATCCCCGCAGAGCAGTCCGAGGCGCGAGCGCGCGTGGCGGTGTATCTCGTGCTGACAGCGCCTGAGTGTGCCGTGATGAAATAGAACCGCGAGCCATGAACACCCGACGCCAATTTCTCCACCAGGCCAACTGCGCCGCCATCAGCAGCGTGCCTGTGATGAACATGC
>JANPIW010000684.1:0-12129 GCA_031425215.1 Verrucomicrobiaceae bacterium | reverse complement strand
ACTGGCGAGCACCGGCAAGGGGTGCAAAATCAACGGCATCGTTTTGTGCGGTGGGCGGAGTAGGGGTTGTGTTCACAAACACCCATCGCACCGACTCCGCCGCGCAAAACGACCCTCTTCAATCGCGGCGTTCGGGTTAAGTCATAGCGGGGTAAGTGCTGTTGCTTGCTCGGCGGCCTTCGCCATGACCTCAAAGGTAGTGGTTGTTGGACCCTGCCTTGCCGCGATAGCGGAATCCTTTTCCCGAAGCCATTCCGCAGAGCATGCGCCAGAAGGATTACCCCGCCGTCCGTGGTCGTTTGGTCATCGACGGGATGCGGGCGCTTTGCCTTCTTGCGGCGGTCGCGGCGCGGGCCGCAGGTTATTTCAGTGGCGACCACATGATGCCGTCGAAATAGAACTTGTCGGGATTGACCGGAGTGGCGGCATCATCAAAGGGGAAGGCGATCGAGCGCTTGATGTTTCCATTGCTGCCGGTGAGCGTCATGAAGTAACCGGAGACTTCCCATGTTCCTTCGGAAATCTGGCCGGATGAGCCGGCTCGGGCCACGCTCCCGTCGGTTTCCGCACTGATGGTCGCCGCGCCGCTAAAACTGAAGCTCCCGTCGGCGTGCAGATCGAGTGTGCGGGCGACGGCCGCACCGATGACGGAGAATCCCCCCTGCCATTTGCCGACGATGCTGCGGGCCGAGGCGAGCGCCTTCACAGGGATGAAGCTGCCTGTGTTCCAATAAAATCCGCCTTCGGGCTGCGGCTCATAATCCGCGCTCTCTTTCTTGCCGGCGTTTTTTCCCTTGGTGGGGGTGAAGATGAGATTCTTGCCATCCAGGTGGATCTGCCCCTGATCGGAGGCGGTGGCCGAGAGGCTGGCGGCGCTGAAGTCGCCGTTAGGGTTCTCATAGGCCATGCCGTCCGGGCTGAAGTACCAGATGGCTTTCTCAAGTGAGCGGGTGGCTATCCAGTAACGTGTCATAAAGTACAAACCTACCGGGCCGGAGGAACCGAGTTTGGCAGGCGCGGGCGCTGTCGCCGGCCCTGTAGCGCTGGAGAGCGCGCGCGGGGATGAGGGAGCGGTTGCGGGTTCGGCGGGTTTGGTCAGCCGACGATTGGGATCGAATCTTGGCTTTGGCGCGGCCGGTGCGCCGGTGCCGGATGTCTGGCCAGGGGCGGCGTTAGGCTGGCCTCCTTTTTGACTGATCGCATTGCGCGCGGTCTGAAACATGATGTCATTGAAACGCGCATCTCTGCGGAGGGAGGCAAGATCAGCGTCAGCGTTCAGCCCTTCGGTGTCCGCGAAGCCAGTGCGATTGGCCTCCGTGAGCGCTGCGAATGCAGCATCGGCATTGCCTGACTTAGCCTCAATGCAGGCCAGATTGTAGTGGTGTGTCGCATTCTGCGGCTCCCACTCAATCGCCTTCTGGCATAGCGAGCGTGCCTTGGCATAATCCCCTGTTTCGTTGGCCTGGATCATGACCGGATAAAAGGATTCAATGGCAGAGCGCCGTGCCACAGCCTCGGGCGTTTGCGCGGCGGCTGGCAGCGCTGCTGACATGAGGGCAAAAATGGAGAGGACGATGGAGGTTTTCATGGAATGAGAAGGGATCGGCATCTCGATCATGTAGTAGCCTGGTCGGGTGTTGCACTGAACTTTTCGTGTCCAACCTAGTGCATCAGCACGACTCCACGCGCGATGAGAGGGCGATGCGGCCAAATGAGTGGCATCCCTCAGCAGCGCAAAGGGTTGCAGGTAGCAACGCCAAAGCGGCGATCACGCTAACTGATGTTCAAGTCCTTGCGCGCCACGGCGATAGAGATGGCGTAGCCACCCATGACGTCGATGAGCGACATGATGGTGAGCAGGAGAAAGACGTTCGTGCCGGCTCCGGCGACGACCAGGAACTCGACAACGAAGATGATGAACACCAGCATGGAGAGGATGTGCTCCAAGGTGGAATGATAGGTGGTGCGGGTGGACTTTAGTATCTCAATAAAGAGCAGCACGAGACCACCAGTGATCATCGCCTCATTCCAGCCGAAGGACCACTGCGCGCCGGAGATGAGAGATGTGTGCCAAAGCGCCTGCTCCTGCGGGAGTGTGAAACTGTGTCCCAATGCCAATGCGATGTTATAGGCTAGCAAGGCGATTGCTAGCATGGGAAAAGCGCGGAGGAGGGAAGGCTTCAGACGGGGAGATAGGGTGCTCATGAGTGGGACGATAAAGTCATGGGTGAAGCGGGAGCGCGGGCCGGGCGGCTTTCAATTCCACCCGGCCCGCTGAGATCCCCCGTGGTTTAGTAACGGCTGCGTCCATAGCCGGTGCCGTACCCAGGGCGATAACCGCGATTATAATCGCGCTGATAATCTGAATCGTAGCCGCGGTCATAGTACTGGCCATTGCGCTGATCCTGCGCTCCGCCAATCACATTCCCTCCGAGCGCGCCTAGTCCTGCTCCGATCGCAGCGCCCTCCAAGCCACGACCGCTCTGGTGGCCGATGATTCCGCCTGCTGCAGCGCCTCCGAGGGCGCCAACAACGGTTCCGGTGCGGGCATTTGGGCCACTGGTGCAAGAGACGAGCGGCAGGGTGAGCAGACTGCAAAGTAAGATTGTTTTCATGTTCGATGATCATGAGCTGCTTCCTCTGAGTGCGCTATGGGGTCTTTCCCCAATGCCATGCTCGCGTTTCATCCGAACTCTAGCTACTTCTGCCACACGCCGAGGTAAATGGTACGTGCCGCCCCGATTACGGGGTGATGCTGACGCTCCGGAGACGCGCACGGAATGCCGACGGGTCGTCGGCGCTCCACGAGCGCTCACGCCACTTTGCCGAGCGCGCGGAATTTGTTGTAGCGGTGTTCGAGCAATTGGTCGCCGTTCATTTTTGAAAGCTCGTCGATGGCTTTGGTCACCGCGTCTTTGAGGAAGGCGGCGGAGGCGTGATGATCGTGATGCGCGCCGCCTGGTGGCTCGGCGATGATGCCGTCGATCACGCCGAGCTTCGACAAATCCTGCGCGCTGAGCTTGAGCGCCTGCGCTGCCTCGGGGGCGTGCTCGCGATGCTTCCAAAGGATCGCGGCGCAGCCTTCGGGGCTGATAACGGAGTAATAGGCGTTCTCCAGCATGAGCACGCGGTCGGCCACGCCGATGCCGAGCGCGCCGCCGGAACCGCCCTCGCCGATGACGACGGCGACGATGGGTGTGCGGATGAGCATCATCTCGCGGAGGTTGAAGGCGATGGCCTCGGCGATGTTGCGCTCTTCGGCGCCGATGCCAGGGAAGGCGCCGGGAGTGTCGATGAGCGTGACGATGGGCATGGAAAAATTCTCTGCCAGGCGCATGAGGCGCAACGCCTTGCGGTAGCCCTCGGGATGGGCGCTGCCAAATTTGCGCAGCAGATTCTCATTCGAGTCGCGGCCTTTTTGATGACCGATGAGCAACACCTTGTGCCCGCCCCAGACGGCGAAGCCAGCGGGCATGGCATTGTCATCGCCGAAGTGGCGGTCGCCGTGCATCTCTATGAAATCATCGCAGCACATGCGCGCGTAATCGAGCATGTAGGGCCGGTGGGTGTGACGGGAAATCTGCACGCGCTGCCAGGGAGTGAGCTTGGAGTGTATATCGAGCAGAAGCTTTTGCGCGCGGTTTTCCAGGTCGGCTATCTGCGTGGCGAGTCTGTCGGTGGGGCGGGTTGACTGCTTCTTGCGCAGGTCTTCGATCTCGTCTTGCAGATTGATGAGGGGTTTTACAAATTCAAAAACTTGTTTCATACAAAATGGTGGGCGGTTGTGGGTGGGCGGGCGGCTTGTCTGCGAACCGTCGCTGAAAATTTATCGCACGATGGTGAGCTTCGAGCCTTTGCGGACGAGCGCAAAGAATTCTTCAAGGTCTTCCTTAGCCATGAAGATGCCGGACTCCGGCTCAGGAGGCGGCTCGGGTGCTAGGGCGGGATTCACCGGCACAGCTTTTTTTGAGCGCGCCTCGTCATCGCTGATGACGATGGCTTTGGCGATGGGGATGGTGCGGAAGATGAAGCCCGGCTTGCTGGCCGGCACCGATTTCTCCGCATACGGATAACGCGGGTCTGTCGGAGCGATGGCCTTGCCGTCAATGACCGCCTGCTTCACGCCGACCTGAATCTCCAGCGGGATGCGAGCGCCGGAGGGCAGCTTCACATCGAAGGCGATATATTCTTTGAAGAATCGCTCCTTACGCAGCAGTGTCACGCTTTTGGCCGAGACATCGACGACGACGTCGAACTCCAACGGCACGACGAGCAGGTGATCACCGGGATGCAGTGTGGTGCCCATCAGACCATTCATGCGGATAAGCATGTCCACGTTGGTGCTGTTCTTGGTGGCGATGAGGGCGAGAGAGTCGCCCGGCTGCACGATGTAGTCCTTTTTGCCCGCGAGATTGTTGGGTGAGAAGAGCACGTCGAGATTCATCTCTCCGATGATGCGCCTGGCCTCGAGGCAGGTGGGGGATTCCGGGAATTTTTGCAGCAGATTGAAGAGCGCCTCGCGGCCCGGATCGATCTGGCCTGCGCGGATGAGATCGACGGCGGCGTCAAAGCGCTTCGCGCCCGGATCGGGAGGCGCGTAGGTGCCGCGTTGTTTGTTTTTGATGTCCTCCTGCACGGGAAACTCATGACGGAGCACATTGTCGTAGATCCAATAGGCCATCGCGACAAAGCCCGCAGCCACGCCGAGCGCGATGAGAAAAACCAGGAGCTTGAGCTGAATCCTCGCCATTGTCCCGCGATGCCTTCCCGGCGGCTAGAGCAGCCCGCGACGCTTGAAGTCGAAAAGATTGATGCCGTGAGATTTCTCGATCATCTCGCAGGTGAACTTCAGCAAACAAATCTCCCAAGTGTCATCGACCCCTTGAATGACGGCGCTCATCGGATTGCCCGTGACCCGCATGTGCTCCAGGAGCTTGCCGCAGACCTCGTCCATCGGCTCATGGATGATCTGCTCGCTCATCTCGCTCTTTTTGAAGCGGAAACCGTATTTCAAAATCGCCAGCTTGTGGATGTGCTGCCGGAGCCAGTCGCCAAACTTTTCCGCCTCCTCGCCGAAGCCGTCGAAGTCAAAGCCGCCGAAGCCCTCGGGTCGCAGAATGAGCGGCTTCTCGGCCTCGATGCGGCCGTTGCGCACGCGCACTTTGTTGGAGTCGTCCATCAGCTCTGACACGAGATGAAACTCGAACTGCGTGTTGCCAAAAGTATCGATGCGCCGATCCGGCTCGTGAATGACCTTGGTCATTTCGAGCGCATATTCAATGTCGTCAGCGGTGTGCATGAAGTCGGCGATGGTAGTGCGGATGGGTGGAGGAACAAGGGGAGTTTCGGGTGAGTTTGCGGTTGTTGAGGGCAGGCTCGGTTTGTGACAACCACCGCAAACAACCGCCAACCATTTATGAGGTTGCCCGCTCGAAGGCGAAAGGGTAGTGGTCGAGTCTGGAATTCTTCAACCCCTTTGTGCTGTGTTTTCTTTACCATACAATTTTCGCTGTCGCGCTCGCATGAGATGGGCGCCCTGGTTTATTATCCTGATCGTTCTTGCCGCCGCAGGGTCGTTGCGCGCCTTTGACACGGTCATCCTCGATCCCGGCCACGGCGCGCATGATCGCGGCGCGAGCATCGGGTACGTCTATGAGAAACACCTCGCGCTCGACACCGCGCGGCGGGTGGAGCAGTTGCTTCGTCAGGCAGGCCTCAAGGTTGTGATGACGCGCAGCCGCGATGTTTTCATCCCGCTGTCAGACCGTGCCGCAGCGGGCAACCGCCATCGCAATGCGATCTTTGTGAGCATCCACTACAACTACAACCGCGGTGGGAGCGGCACGGGCGCGGAGACGTATCACTTCTCGTCTTCGAGCTACTCGCTGGCCTCGTATATCCAGGCGTACCTCGTGCAGCGCACGCGCATGGTGAATCGCGGCGTGAAGACCGCGCGCTTTCATGTCATCCGTAACACCACGCGCAATCCCGCTGTGCTCGTCGAGTGCGGTTTCGTGAGCAACTCGACGGACCGCTCGCGCATGATGACCGGAGAGTTTCGCGCGCGCATCGCCGAGGGCATCGCGCAGGGGATCGTGGCTTATCAAAAAGCCAACCGCTGAGCGCGGGCAAGGACCACGGCCATGCTCGTGACCTGCCAGCAGATGCAAAGCGCCGAGCAGGCCGCGTTTGATCGCGGAGTGAGCGCGGAGGAGTTGATGGAACTCGCGGGGAAGGGCATCGCCGATGTGGTACGGCAGTTTTTTCCGAAGCCAGGAATTGCCATTCTATATTTGGGCAAGGGCAACAACGCAGGTGACGCGCTCGTTGCGGGACGCGAGCTGGAGAAGTACGGCTGGCAGGTTCGGGCGGTCTGCGCGTTTCTCAAAAGCGATTTCAAAGAGCTGCCCATGAAACACTGGAAAGCGCTCAACCTGGGAAAGCGAGATTTTGACTCGCTCCGTGAGAGCGAGTGCCGCTCTCCCTTCATCCAGTTGGATGGCCTCCTTGGCATCGGCGCATCCGGACCATTGCGCGGCACTCTTTTCTCCAGCGCCAGGATGATGAACACGCTCCGCCACATACAACATGCCACGACCATCGCGCTGGACATTCCCTCTGGTCTAGATGCTGACACAGGCGAGCCGTGCGCCGATTGCGTCGAGGCTGATATCACTGTGACCATCGGCGCGGTGAATGCCGGACTCGTAGCTGATGCAGCCACGAATTATGTCGGCCGCCTTGCGCTGGTGAAACTGCCGGAGATCACATTCGCTGAGGGGGACCGCCGTGCCGCGATCCTCACCGCCGGCAAATTGAGTGCCATGCTGCCACGTCGTGCGTTTGATTTTCACAAAGGCCAGGCCGGGCGCGTCGGCATCATCGCGGGATCGTTGGAGTTCAGCGGAGCGGGAGTTCTCGCCGCGACGGGCGCGTTGCGTGGCGGTGCGGGACTTGTCACTCTGTTCGTCAAAGAGAACGCGCGCCAGCTCATCGCAGCGAAGTGTCCGCCGGAGATCATGGTGCGGGCCGTGAGTGATTATCGCGAGGCGCTGGAGATGAAACTCGACGCGCTCGCCATTGGCCCCGGCATTGGATTTGCCGCGCGCGAGGAGATCGCGGACATCATTCGTGATGCGATCACGCCCGTCGTCATTGATGCCGATGCGCTCACCATTCTCGCGGAAGAAAAGCTCGCGCCTCTGCTCAAAGCGCGCGGGCCGCGGCTGCTCACGCCGCATCCCGGTGAGATGTCGCGGCTCGTCGCAGGGCGAGATGATTGGTCTATAAAGAACCGGCGTGAGCTGGCCAGGGCATTTGTCGCAAAGAACAAGTGCGCCACGCTGCTGCTCAAGGGCGCGCGAACGGTGATCGCGCAAAGCGGAAAGCAGACGCGCTTCAACACCACCGGTCATCCCGGCATGGCCACGGGCGGCATGGGCGATGTGCTCGCCGGCTTGTGCGCCGCGCTGATCGGGCAGGGGATGTCGTGCTTCGACGGCGCATCTCTCGGCGCATGGCTCTGCGGTCGTGCGGCGGAGATCGTGATCGCGAATGGCGCGCAGTCGGCGGAATCGCTCGCGGCATCGGATGTCGCGGCACATCTCGGCGCGGCGTTTGAGGATGTGCGGCGCGGAGTGTGGTGAAAGCGGGTGCTTCTTTGGAGTGCTGCAGCGAAACCACGGAGTGGTGGAGACGCAGCTTTTCCTCGTTCGCAAAATCCCTTAGCCCGAGTGAAAGCGGTGTCTTCATGCCTCCGGCATTGCGCCACCGCAGTCCAAGGCGCTGCGCGTTACTCAGTGCGGTCGCGCACGACGCGGTCGGGTGATTGCTTGGTGATGATGTTGCCGATGGAGTCGCGGCCTTTGATGGCCAGGGAATCGAAGGGAAACTTCAGCTCAAGATTGCGCAGGTAGGGCGCGGGCTTGAGATGGATGAGAAGCTTTTGCGCGTTGCTTTCCTCCTCGGTCTCGTGGCGCGCAAAGTACATCACGGTGCTCGTGGGATTCCCTTTGGTGAGAATGTATTCCTTGTCACGCGTGACGCCGCCGACGCGGAAGCGCTTGGCCATCACCGCGCCCATTCTTCCGTCGCGGTAGATCATCGAGTACACGGCGGTTTCGTCCTTCTTGAAGATGCCGATGTACTCGGGGTTCTTGCCGACGAAGAATTTCGCCGACGCTTTGGTGACGCTCATCTTGCCGTCGTGCGTGAAGAAGATGATGTCGTCCAGGTGCGAGCACTTGAACTGCGGCTCGCCCTCGCGCTTGAGTCCGGTGCCGGCAAAGCCTTCCTTGGCGTTGAGGTAGAGTGTCTCGTTCGCGACGATGACCTCGGATGCGGCGACGCGGGTGAAGCTCTCGATCGTGGTACGCCGTTCGCGGCCTTTGCCGTACGTTTCGCGCAGGCGCTCGAAGTGCTTGATCGTGTATGCGGTCATGCGCTTGAGGTGCTTGTTCACCTCTTCGATCTCGTCTTCGAGCGTCTTGAGATGCGTGTCGGCTTCAAATGAATTGAACTTGGAGATGCGCTTGATCCTGATCTCGGTGAGGCGCGTCACGTCGTCGTCGGTGACATCGCGCTGGAGGTTTTTCAGATACGGCTTCAGGCCCTTCCAGATTGCGGCCATCACGGCTTCCCAGGTCGTGGCTTCTTCGATGTCGCGGTAGATGCGTTTCTCGATGAAGATTTTTTCCAGCGAGGAGAAATGCCATTTCTCCTGCAGCTCGCCGAGCTTGATCTCCAGCTCGCGTTTGAGCAGCTCTCTCGCGCGCGCGGCGGTGTGGCGCACGAGATCGTTGACGTTGATGAACTGCGGCTTGTTGTCCTTGATGACGACGACGTTGGGCGAGATGGACACTTCGCAATCCGTGAAGGCGTAGAGCGCCTGCATCATCTGGTCGGGATCGGTGCCAGCGGGCAGGGAGATGAGGATCTCCACGTTGGCCGCGGTGTTGTCATCGACCTTCTGGATTTTGATTTTCCCTTTATCGTTCGCGGCGACGATGGAGTCCATCACGCCGCCTGTCGTGGTGCCGAAGGGGACCTCGGTGATGCGCAGGATGTTTTTCTTGGGCACCTGCTCGATCTTCGCGCGCACGCGGATGCGACCGCCGCGCAGGCCGGCATTGTATTCCGCCGCGTCCATGATGCCGCCTTGAGGGAAATCCGGCAGGATGCTGAAGTCCTCGTCACGCAGCGCGGCGATGGAGGCGTCGCATAGCTCGATGAAATTGTGTGGCAGGATGCGGCATGAGAGACCGACGGCGATGCCCTCAACGCCGCCAGCGAGGACCACAGGAAATTTGGCGGGCAGCGTGACCGGCTCTTTGTTTCTGCCGTCGTAGCTCGCGGCCCACTCGGTGACCTTCGGGCTGAAGACAACGTCTTGCGCGAACTTGGAGAGACGCGCCTCGATGTATCGTGGCGCGGCGGCGTTGTCGCCGGTGAGGATGTTGCCCCAGTTGCCCTGGGTGTCGATTAGCAGTTCTTTTTGTCCGAGCTGCACGAGAGCGTCGCCGATGGATGCATCACCGTGCGGGTGGTATTGCATGCAGTGGCCGACGATGTTGGCGACCTTGTTGTAGCGGCCGTCGTCTTTTTCCCAGAGGGAGTGCATGATGCGGCGCTGCACGGGCTTGAAGCCGTCGTCGATGTGCGGAACGGCGCGCTCGAGGATGACGTAGGAGGCGTAATCGAGAAACCAGTCGCCGTAGAGATCATCGACGGGTCTGACTTCGACAGGGGCGGAGGGCGGGAGAACGGGCGAGAGCTGCTCGGCGGGGTCGGGGTTTTTGGATTTGCGTGGCACGGTTTTTTGGGGAGCGGAGAGATGGCAAGGAGGGGCGTGATGGCAAGTGCGAAGTGAGCGCCATCAGAGCTCCAACTGAATCCCCAGCTCGATCACCTGTCTTGGCGGCAGCTCAAAATATCCTGTCGCGGGCCGTGCGATGCGGGAGAGGAAGACGAAGAGTTTTTTGCGCCACAGCGCCATCTTGCCGGGGCCGTTGGTGAGGAGCAGCTCGCGGCTCTGGTAAAAGGTGATCTGGCCGGGTTTGACCTTTGTCACCGTGCTCAGCGCGCGGCAGAGATCGTCGAAGACTTCGGGTGACTCGGAGAATCCGTAGCGGACCGTGACGCGGAAGAACTCGTCGTAGATCTCCTCGATCTCCGTCCGCTGCTCGGCGGCCACGCGCGGAGTGGTCTCGAATCTCACCGTCAGGAGCACCACCTGTTTGTGCAGCGCCTTGTTGTGTTTCAAATGATGCAGCAGCGCGAGGGGCAGCCCCTCGGCGGAGGCGGACATGAAAACGGCGGTGCCGGGCACGCGGATGACGCGGTCTTTTTTCAGCTCGCTGATGAGATGCTCCACGGGCAGGCGGCCTCGCAGCATGGCGGCGTAGAGCACGCCGCGGCCGTCGGTCCAGGTTTTCATGATGATCCACATCGTCGCGCCGATGGCCAGCGGGAACCACGCGCCGTCGAAGAACTTCACGATGCTGCCGGCGAAGTATCCCATTTCGATGCAGAAGAAAATAAACATGGGCAGCGCGGCCTTCCAGAACGCCCAGCCCCACACGCGCCAGGCCACGAGGGTGAAGAGCACGCTGGTGAGCAGCATGTCCATCGAGACGGAAAGACCGTAGGCCGCCGCGAGATTGCTCGACGATTTGAATGTGACCACGAGTGTGAGGCAGGCCACCATGAGGAGGTAATTCACCTGCGGCATGTAAATCTGCCCGCGCAGGTCGGGGTTCGTGTGGATGATGCGCAGGCGCGGCAGGTAGCCGAGCTGCACCGCCTGCTGTGTGAGCGAGTACACGCCTGTGATCATCGCCTGCGACGCGATGATCGTGGCGCCCGTCGCCAGGATGATTAGCGGCACGAGCATCCACTGCGGAGCGAGGGAGTAAAAAGGCTGCGCCGCCGTCTCCGGCCGCGTCATCACCAGCGCGCCCTGGCCGAGATAGCAGAGAGTGAGCGCCGGATACACCATGACGAACCACGCCCGCTGCAGCGCCCCGCGCCCAAAGTGCCCGATGTCAGCATACAGCGCCTCACAGCCCGTCACGGCCAGCAGCACCACGCCCATGAGCACGATGCCTTCCTTTCCGTGATGCGCGAGAAAGTCGATACCATGCACCGGCGAGAGCGCGCCAAAGATTGCCGGATATTCCGCGATGCGATAGATGCCCAGGCCCGCGAGCACGAAGAACCACACGATCATCACCGGTCCGAAGCTGGCCCCCAGCTTTGCCGTGCCGTGTTTTTGCATCACGAAAAGTCCCAGCAGGATGACGAAGGCCACCGGCACGATGTAAGGATGCAGGCCGGGATTCAGCGCCTCCAGACCTTCCACCGCCGAGAGCACCGAGATCGCCGGCGTGATCATCCCATCACCATAAAGCAGCGACGCGCCGAGCAGTGACACCAGCACCAGCGCCGTCTTCGTGCCGCCGGAGCCGAGCGCGCCTTTCTTTGAAACGAGCAGCGACATGAGTGCAAAAACACCGCCCTCGCCTTGGTTCGTGGCCTTGGTCACGAAGGCCAGGTACTTCACGCTCACCATCAGCGTGAGCGACCAAAACATCAGCGAGATCGGCCCATAGACCATGATCGGGTCCGGGTGCGCGGGATCGAAGTGCTGGTGCGCGAGGCACTCTTTCAGCGCGTAGAGCGGGCTGGTGCCTATATCTCCAAAAACCACCCCGAGTGCCACGAGGGCGAGGGTCCACTTGTTCGACGAATGCGAGTCTGACATTAGAAATCTCCGGGGTGCGCCCGAAGCCCCGTTTGTTCTGGGGGCCAATTCGTTAGCAGCGAGCGGCGGCCTTGCAAGAGCCAATCAGGGGCGGGCGTGCAGCTTGCGGAAAGGCACTGAACGCTCTGCCAGGTGCTGAATGATTCGACACCGACGAGATCGGATGGCCGCAGAGATTTGAACCAGATGGTGTCCTCTGCGCAGCAGCCTGAAACGAGGTGTCCTCTGGTTTGCTGAGGTTGGAGCCTTTAAGGAAGCGCTGATTTAATCGACTGGGCCAATCTTGCTCCTCCTCTTCCTCCTACTCATCCTCCCTTGAAGCTGAACTTTTGTGGTGAAGCGCACTGAAAGGGAGGAAGAGGAGGAGC
>JANPIW010000683.1:0-3765 GCA_031425215.1 Verrucomicrobiaceae bacterium | reverse complement strand
ACGATCCAATCGAGATCTGGCTCGACGAGGCGGCTCACTTTCGCAGGCTCGATGTGCCGCGATTTTGCGATCATCGTGCGCTCGTCCCCGACGATGGTGCTCAGGCGCGACGAGGGCTTCACCGGCTCGACCTCGCGGATGATGCGGCGCATTTCGTCGTAGCCGGCGGAGAGCAGCGACTTCGAATCGAAGGGCGGTTTGCCCACGAGCAGCTCGTAAAGCAAAATGCCCAGCGCGTAAATGTCGCTGCGCGTGTCGATGTCCAGCCCGCTGAGCGCCGCCTGCTCCGGCGACATGTAAACCGGCGTGCCGATGAACTGCTCGAAGCGCGTGAAGAGCGTCTTGTCGGTGAGCTTGCCCTGCGTGGCCTTGGCGATGCCGAAATCGATGACCTTCACCACCGGTTTGTCACCGTGCAGCGTGACCATCACGTTCGACGGCTTGATGTCGCGATGGATCACGCCTTTCTGATGCGCGTGATTGATCGCCGAGCACACATCGCCAAACAGCGCGAGTCGCTCGCGCGTGCCGAGTCCGGCCTCGTCGCAGTATTGTGTGATGGGCAGCCCCTTCACCAACTCCATCACGAAGAACGGCCGCCCTTTGTCCGTCGCGCCCGCGTCGAGCACCTTCGCGATGTTCGGATGCTCCATCATCGCCAGTGCCTGTCGCTCCGCTTCAAAACGCGCGATGACCTCGCGCGTGTCCATGCCCAGCTTGATGATTTTGAGCGCCACACGCCGCGTCACCGGCTCCATCTGCTCCGCCATCCACACCGTGCCGAACCCGCCCTCGCCGATCTGCTGGAGCAATTTGTATCGTCCGATGCGCTCGCCCTCGCGCTCGATGGCCGCGCGAGTCGGCGGCCGCGTGCCGGGAGCGGCTTTGAGTGTCGCCGCGAGATCACGATCCACGATGCCTTCGACGGCGGAAGCGTCGAGAAAGTTTGTCGGCATCGCCTCATGCGCCGCGAGCAGCGCTCGCACCTCGGCGAGCAGAGAGTGGTCATCACCGCAGGCTGTGAGGAGGAATGCATCGCGGTCTTCAAACGCATGATCCAGCGCGGCGATGAGAAGGCTCTCAGCGCGATTGGAAGGCGGTGGAGTCGTCATGGGAGTGCTCATACAAACGGCTCATGCGAGATCGCGCAGGAGAAAGGATCATCGTAGCGGAAAAAGTTTTTCCCGCTAGTCACTGCACAAAGATGAACTGCTGTGTGTTGATGAGCGCGAAGATGAGGTCTTCAGGGCTGCTGAGGCCGGACTTTGTCCACGCGGCTTTCTCGGCCTCCGTCGGCATCCGTGAGAGCAGCGTCAGGTAAATGGCGGTGAGTTGTTCGTCGGGATACTTCGCGGATTCGAGGTTGAGGCGAAGTTGCGTGTGCGGTTTGAGGATGCTTTGGAAAAGCTCGCTGTTCATCAGCACGAGCGCCTGTGGCATGGATGCATCGGCGTTGGCGTTGTCGATCAGGTCGCGGTCGCTCTGGCCAAACTCGCGCAGGTAGTGGCCGCGCGGGGCAGGGGAATCGAGATCGGCTGCGCGCGGCCAGTCTCTGGCCTGGGCGCGGCGTGACTTGAGAAAAGCGTCGAGGTCGGTGATGCCGAGGTGCCCGGCCTCAGCGCGGAAGACTTCATCGCGGGCTTCTTCAGCGGCTTTTTCCTCGCGCGGGATCGCTTGGTCGATGTCATAGCCGGGCACGTCGATGTAGGCGCGGTTCTGCCCGGCTTTCCTGAGATCCTCCATCTTCGGCATCTTCACGGGGATCGGCGGTGGCGCGGGCTTGCCGGTTTTTTTGGTGAACAAGCGGGCCACAGCGGGCACGACGACGTGATCGTGAATGCCAGTGCGCGCCACGAACTCGATGCTGCGGATCTCCAGATTCAATTTCTCGATGAGCGCCTTGTCCTTCGCTTTCTGCGCGGCGGTGTACTGCTCGCGCAATGGTTTGGAGCGCGCGGAGACGGCCTCGTATCCCTCGGAGGCCCTGGCGGCGCCGTCGAAAAGCTCCTGCGCGCTGAGCAGATCGAGCGCGTCGCTGAGCTTGCCACGATACACAAGCTTCCGGGCCATCTCGGCGTCGATGCCCTTTCGGCGCGGCAGATCAGGCGTGGGATGGATCAGCGTGACAAAGCTGTCGTACATCTGTTCCGCGCTCATGCGGCGCAAAATGGGTCCGGTGAAGTGATGGACTTCGCCCGGCATTGGCTCGGTGCGCGTGACCTCGTTTTGATAAGCCCGCGTGTTGTAGAGCGCGCGGAGGAAGACCATCACATCGTAGCGGCTGTCGAACAAGAGTTGCCCGAGGTACTACATGAGCGGGGGATTCATCGCCACGGTGCTGTCGGTGATCTCATCGACAGGCTCGATCAGGCCGAGACCGAAAACTCTCTTCCAAAGGCGGTTCGCGATCACCGTGGTGAAGCGCGGATTGTCCGGCGAGGTCATCCATTCCGCGAAGGCTTTCACATCGCCCGTCCCTGGCTTGCCGAGCATCGTGGCGGGCGCGATGACGTCGTGAGGTTTCTTGTCCGTGTATTGATAATCGTGCGGGAGCTTGAGCTGGCGCGTGGGCAGCGACTGCACTTTGCTGTAGCGGATGAAATCGCCCAGGTTCTCGAACACGCGCCCCATGTGGCGTGTGGCCACGGCCATCCCGGGCTTCTTCTCCGCAGCGCGTTTCAAGTCCATCAAGGCTCCTTTGTCGGAGATGCCGGTGAAGTTCGTCTCCAGCGGATAGGTGAAGGCCGCCATCTGGTAAAAGTGCATCTGCGTCCATTTGTCGAACGGATCATTGTGACACTGCGCGCACTCGACGCGCGTGCCGAGGAAGACGCGCGTGGTGTTCGCCATATTGTCCAGCGGCATGCCGAGATCGCGCATGTAGTAGCCGATGGCCGGATTGTCCCAGACTTTGCCCTGCGCCGTGAGCAGCTCGCGCACAAAGGCGTCATAAGGCATGTTCTCGCGGATGCGCTTCTTCACATGCTCCAGGTAAGGCTTCGATGTCATCTCGCCCTGTCCGCCGTTCGCATGCGATTGCACTCGGAGCAGATCGGCCCAGAAATGAAACAAGTGCTGGTTGAATCCTTCGCTTTCGAGGAGCTGGTTGATCAGCCGGGCGCGTTTGTCTTTGTCCCCGTCACGAAGAAACGACAGCGCGTCCTGCGCGGTCGGAATGCGGCCGATGATCTCGAGATGAGCGCGCCGGACGAAGGTCTCGTCGCTGGCGGGCGGATTTGGGCCGAGCTTGTGCGCCTCCCAGTCGGCGGCCAGCAGCCTGTCGATCTGCTGCGACGCCTCGTTCGCACAGACAGTGGCTGCAAAGAAGAGCGTGATGAAAAGCGTGTGATTGAGGAGAGACATGATTTGGACAAGCCAAACGACGCGGACATCGAGCGTTTATCCTGTTCCAAGTCCCACCACGATGACATCCAGACGCCGCTTTATTCCGACGCTCACGGCGGCTTTGCTCGCCGCAAAGCTGCCTGCCCGCACAACACAATCGGAGCCGCATGGCTTCTTCACTCTCGCTCAGCGCGATGGTCGCTGGTGGTTCATCACACCACAAGGCGGGTCGTTTTTCTCCATCGGCTTCAATCACATCGATCCCTCGCCTCTGCGTTATGAATCCAATGGCGACCTGTGGCGGAGCAAATACGGCAATTCGATGAAGAGGTGGCTCGCTGAGTCGGTCGCGCCGGACTTGAAGGCTTGGGGATTCAATTCCGTCGGCTGGACGCAGGAGGTTGTCACGCGCGGCGCCAC
>JANPIW010000682.1:0-2858 GCA_031425215.1 Verrucomicrobiaceae bacterium | reverse complement strand
GCCGCGCGCTCCTGAATTCAATCTCTCGGGTCACTGGTTTTTCGATGTTCATTTTGATTCCGCAAACGCCACCTGCAGCTCCCCGACCGTGTGCCGGTTGCAGAACGCATGAAACGTCTCGCCTTCCGTCCTCCGTGCCAGATAGCCCTTCAGCATCGCCTCCAGCGTGTCACCCAACGCCTCGAAGGTGACGCCACTGAAAACCTGGCGGCCAATTTTGCGATTGTCGCCGAAGCCGCCGCCGACAGTGATGTGGTAGCCTTCGCCGCTCTCGCTTTTCACCTTCGTGCCGAGCAATCCGATGTCCCCCATGAAATGCTGCGCGCAAGAGTGAGCGCAGCCGGTGAAATGAATGTTCACGGGCCGGTCGAGCTTCACGCGTTTGTCGAGATGCTCCATCATTGCGATGGCGTGGCCCTTCGTGTCCGTCGCCGCGAACTTGCAGTAACGGTTCCCCGTGCAGGCGACGAAGCCGCTGCGCAGGTTCGATTGCTCACTCGAAAAGCCCATCTTCTTTAGAGCCTTCGCCACCGTCGGCACAAAAGCGGTCTTCACGTTCGGGATGATCAAATTCTGCCACACCGTCAGCCGCACCTCGCCTGTGCCGTAGCTGTCCGCGAGATCAGCGATGCGATCCATCTGCTGCGCCGTGAGCTGCCCCACCGGCACGCTCGCGCCGATGTAATGCAGCCCCTCCTGCCTCTGCGGATACGCGCCGACATGCGAGTGACCCTGCTGCGAAAACTCGCGCTTCATCTGGATGGCGGAATCAGCCGCGAGTCGCGTGAGTTTGAACTTCAACAGCTTCTCAGCCTCCACCAGCACACCATCGAGACCCTTGTCCTCGATCACATATTTGAAGCGCGCCTTCTTCCGGTTCGTGCGGTCGCCAAATTTGATGAACACGCGCAGCAGCGCCAGCATCACGTCATTGAGCTGCTCCGGTTTCATAATCACGCCCCAGTCGCTCGCAAACGTCTGATGCCCCGTCACACCGCCAAGCGCGATGCGGAAATACACGCCCGGCTCGATGCCATCCGCGTTCTCCGCGATGCGCACCGCGCTCGCACCGATGTCGTTCGTGTCCTCCACCGCGCTGATCAGCCCGCCGCCGTCGTAGGCGATGTTGAATTTGCGCGGCAGATCGTAAAACTCCTTCGAGCCGATGATGAGCGTGGCCAGCTCGTTCACCAGCGGCCGTACGTCGATCAGCTCATGCGGATCGTAGCCCGCGCATGGATTCATCGTGATGTTGCGGATGTTGTCTGCGCCCGCGCCTTTGGAATGCAGCCCGCAGCCCTGGATGCGCCGCAGCACCTCGGGGCAGTTCTTCGGCTCGATGAGGCGAATCTGAAAATTGTTCCGCGTGGTGATCTGAATGTAGCCCGTGGTCAGCTCGCTCGCGATGGCCGCCAGTTCGCGAAGCTGATGCGAGCGCACCACGCCGCCGGGAATGCGAAGGCGGCACATGTAGCCGTCCTTCACCGGATTGAGCCAGAACAGCCCGTTCCATTTGTAGCGGAACACGCTCTCCGCTTCCGGCTTCGCATTCCACCGCGCATCCATCATGAGCTGCTCGATGGCGTCAAAGGGATGCAACTCGCGCTTGATGCGCTCCTCTTTGGTGAGGTCATCGAGCGTTGGGCCAGATGCGACGGAAGGGATTGACGGTGCAGATGCGAGATCACCAAAGGAAACACCGCGCGCCGCGACACCGGCGAAGAAGCCTTCGAGATAGCGCTTTTGATCCGCGCTGAAGTCAGGCGCAGCCTCGGACGGCAAGCTTGATTTGGGATGGTCGGCGACGATACTCATGGCGCGATGAAAGAGTTTGATTGGTCCGAGTGCCCCGCTGTCTGGCGCGATCCCGAGCGCATGGGCGGGCAGTGGTGTTTCAACCTCACCCGGCTGCCCATCTCATACTTGTTCGACAATCTCGCGCAGGACGTGAGCGTGGAAGAGTTTTGCGAATGGTATCCGCCTGTGACGAAAGAGAAGTGCCATGAGGTTCTGGAGTTCGCCGCCACGCGATCTTCCTCAGCCATTCGAGACACCGCATCACTCGCCGTGGCGGCATGAAGATCATTTTGGACAACTGCACACCGGCTCCGCTTCGGCGTTTTCTGCCGGGTCATCAGGTGCATCACTGCTCCGATGTCGGTTGGGAGCGGCTGGAAAATGGCATTCTGCTGGCTCAGGCTGAGACACAGTACGATTTGTTCATTACCTGCGACCTGAACATGCGCTACCAGCAAAACATGAAGGATCGCAAGATCGCGATCCTCGAACTCGGCATTCAACATTGGCCCACGCTGCGGCAGCACGTTGCACAAGTCGCCCAGACGGTTGATTCCATGCAGCCAGGCGAATACCGCGTTTTGTTTCAAAGCTGAACGCTCAATACACATCGCGGGCATAGCGTTTGGTTTTCTTCATCTCCGCGACGTAAGCCACAGCATCTTCCTCGGACTTCCCGCCGGCTTCGCGGATGATCTGGTGCAGCGCGGCATCCACGTCCTTCGCCATGCGCTTCGCATCGCCGCACACATAAAAATGCGCGCCGTTGTCGAGCCAGCGCCATAGCTCCTCGGCGGATTCGGCCATGCGTTCCTGGACATAGATTTTCTCCGCCTGGTCTCGTGAGAAAGCGACGTCGAGGCGTGTGAGGTGGCCTTCCTTGAGGAAATATTGGATTTGATCGTGGTAGAGAAAGTCGGTGGCGCGTTTTTGATCGCCGAAGAACAGCCAGTTTTTTCCATTGGCTCCGATGACATGGCGCTCCTCGAGAAATGCTCGAAACGGTGCGATGCCGGTGCCGGGGCCAACCATGATGATGGGCGTGTCGCCGCTCGCTGGCA
>JANPIW010000681.1:0-3027 GCA_031425215.1 Verrucomicrobiaceae bacterium | reverse complement strand
GCGCTCGCGGCGGCGAGGCTCCTGATTGACCGCGTGAGCGCATGGGAAGGCCGGCAAGACATCGGCATCATCATCGCCCTCGACAATGATCGCGCACCCGGACATCCAGGAGCAGACGCGCATCCACGAGCTTTGCCTCCGGCCGATCTGAAGAAACCCGCAAGGTATCCCTCGCTGACCCGCATGTTGACGGAGCGTCTAGGTGATGACCGCGCCGCATGGCCCGTGGATGTCGCCATGGCGATGCCAGTGGAGATGATCGAGAGCTGGGTGCTCACGCTTCTCGATCCTGCGCGCGCGTCGAGTCTTCCGATCTTCGCGGAATCTTCGCAGCGCTCAGCGCAGCAATACCACGGCGGGAATGCGCCTCCGCAATTGAAAGACCTGCGCGATGCCGAGGCGCAAAGGCTCGGGATTAGCAGACTCGAACTGTTATGGCGCGCGGCAGAGAGCGATCTATCCCCTGCCGCCGCCGCATCGCGGAGCCTTGAGATGTTTGTCGATGACTTAAAAGCCTGGTGATCGTTTGGATTCCCCACCTGCATGAAACCAAAACTCCTATCCCTTGCCCTTGCCCTCCTCGCCTGCTTCACCAGCGCCCGCGCTCAAGACACTTCGCTTCACGATTTCCTCATCGACTCCGAGCCGTGGAAGGAGGCTGTCAGCGGCCAGACGTTCACGGACGGCCTTTGCACGGACGCGGACGGGAATCTCTTTTTCACCGACGTGAAAAACGGCAAGGGCATTTACAAACGCGATGCGGCGAGCGGCGAGGTCACGCTGGTGCATGACAACCTGCCGGGAGTGAGCGGCCTGCAATTTGGCGCGGACGGGCGGCTCTACGCGACGCACAACAAGGAGCAGCGTGTGATCGTCATCGGCAAGGACGGCGAGATCGACGTCCTCGTCACTGGTGTGAAATGCAACGACCTTGCGGTTTCAAAAACAGGCTTCGTTTATTTCACCGAGACACCGACGAAGCGCGTCCATTGCATCACGCCGGACAAGCAGCACAAAATCGCGGATGAAGGCCACGTCACGCGGCCCAACGGCATCGCTCTCTCACCGGACGAGCAAACGCTCGCCGTGTCCGATCACGGCGGGAAGCATGTGTGGACCTGGCGCGTGGAGAAAGACGGCGCGCTCACCGCAGCCACGCCCTACATGACGATGCAACTCACCACCGGCAAGGCGGAGGCATTCGGCGACGGCATGACCACGGAGGAGAAGGGCCGCTGGTTTGTCACGACGGACCTTGGCATCCAGGTCTTTGATCCCGCAGGCCGCCTTGCTGGCATCATCGCGAAACCGACGCTCACGAGCAAAATCGTCAGCGTGGAGTTCGCCGGCAAGGATCACGACACGCTCTTCGTCGCGGCGGGCGACAAGATTTTCTCCCGCAAGCTCCAGGTGAAGGGGACGGCGGTGCGGTGATCGGAGGGCACGCGAGAACCTGCGGACAGGCCGCGTAATTTTGATATCACAGATTGTGATTTCAAATGCCCGTCAAGAAGCCCATCGAAGTCCCCATCCTCACCGTGCGCGGCCAGCGCGTGGTGCTCGATTCTAATCTGGCAGCGCTATATGGGGTGAGCACTTCGGTGTTGAATCAGGCGGTTAAGCGCAATGCAAAGCGATTCCCGGATGATTTTTCCTTTGTTGTCAGCCGGGATGAGTTCCTAATCTTGGTATCACAATCTGTGATACCAAGATTCGGTCACGGAGGACGCAGCACGCCACCCCGTCTATTCACCGAACACGGCGCTCTCATGGCCGCCTCGGTGCTGAACAGTGACAGAGCCATCTCCATGAGCGTCTATGTGATCCGCGCCTTCGTGGAAATCCGTGAGCAAATCGCCGCCAACGCCACCATCCTGAATCGCCTCGCGGAGATCGACAACACCTTGTTCATCCACGACGCTTCGCTCCGCGACATCTACAAGAAGCTGAAGCCTCTCCTGGAGCCACCTCCGTTGCCGCCTCGCAAAAAGCTCGGTTTCCATCCCTAACGCATCTTTGACATCGCAATCCGCGACATCAAAATCCCCCTCCCCATGAACCCAGTCCGCCAAGAAACCGTCAGTCTCGCCACCCGCCGCCAGTTCCTCGGCAGCGCGGGACATTTCAGCCTCGGTGCCATCGCCATGCATGCGATGCAGCAAAAGAGCGCGGCATTGAATCAGGAATCCAACAACCCGCTCGCCGCACGCCGTCCTCTTTTCCCAGCCAAGGCCAAGCGCGTGATCTACCTCCACATGTCAGGCGCGCCGCCGCACCTCGACATTTTTGATTACAAGCCCGAGCTGGTGAAGCGCAGCGGACAGGACTGCCCCGATTCCATTTTGAAGGGCCGCCGCTTCGCCTTCACCACAGGCGTGCCAAAGCTCATGGGCACGCCGCGCACCTTCGCGCGATATGGCAAGGCAGGCATGTGGATGAGCGACGCGTGTCCGAACTTCCACGGCATCGCTGACGACATCACGATGGTGCGCTCCATGTTCACCGATCAGTTCAATCACGCGCCCGCCGAGCTGCTGCTCTTTACCGGTCACATTCGTCAGGGTCGTCCATCGATGGGAGCATGGGCGACCTATGGCCTCGGTACGGAGAATCAGGACCTGCCAGGATTTGTCGCGCTCGTCTCAAGCGGCACCCAGCCCAGCGGCGGCCAGGGCTGCTGGGGCAGCGGCTTCATTCCATCCGTCTATCAGGGCGTGCAGTGCCGCGGCAAGGGCGATCCGGTTCTGTTTGTCTCCGATCCTCCCGGCATGAGCCGTGAGTTGCGCCGGAAATCACTCGACGTTTTGCAGGCGCTGAATCGGCTGCAAGCGGATGAATTCGGCCATCCCGAAACGCTGACGCGCATCGCGCAATACGAGCTGGCATTCCGTATGCAGACGAGCGTGCCCGAGGTGATGGACATCTCGAAGGAACCGCAAAAGGTGATCGAAGCCTACGGCGCGAAGCCTGGTGAATCGAGCTTTGCCAACAACTGCCTCCTCGCACGCCGTCTCATCGAGCAAGGCG
>JANPIW010000680.1:0-12662 GCA_031425215.1 Verrucomicrobiaceae bacterium | reverse complement strand
CCCAGGGAAACGAAACGCCCAAAGGCAGACAAGAATGTCTGCCACACACTTTTTGCGGTGGTGTCTATCCTCCTGGCGCAGTTCACGGCGTGATGCCCATCCGGAGGCGGAAGAACTGCGGCGGCAATCCGGCGACGAGGGCGGGGTAGGGGACGCTGACGATCTGGTTCACGCCGTCATCCGCCAGCACGGTGGGGATGGCGACGCTGTCCTCCCACACGCCCAGCGTGGCGCTGAACTCCACGGAGTAGGTTAGGCCCGCCGTCACATGGTCCTTGCGGCGCACGAAGACGGCGCGGATGTCGGCTCCCTCCATCCGCGTGATGGGCTGGCCGGTGGCGGTGATGGCGCCGCTGCCGGCGAAGGTGCCGGTGTACACCAGCGCTCCTGTGGCACCACCAGGAGGGTATCCAAAGGCAAAAGCCAGCAGGTTCGCCCCGCCGTTCGCTGCCGGGTCGGTGGAGACGCCATTGGCGATGGCCCATGCCGCATAGACGCTCTGCGCCGGGCCGAGCCCAGTGAAGATGTAGGCCGCGCCGGAGGAGCTGGCGAGTTCGTTCGCCGGACCGTTCACCCCCGTCGCGCCACCGTCCTCTGACCATGCCCCGACCACCACCGTGTCTCCCGAGACGGCCACCGCGGTGCCGAACTCGTCCCCGTCCGTGACCTGACTGGCCTTCAGATACGCCTGCTGGCTCCACGTCATCCCGCTACGCACGAAGACATAAGCCGCGCCGGAATCGGAGGCGAATTCACTCACTGGGCCGTTCACCCCCGTCGCGGTGCCATCCTCATCGATAGCCCCGACTACCACCGTGTCTCCTGAGATGGCCAACGAGTGGCCAAACTGGTCAGTGACCGAAACTTGGCTGGCCTTCAAATACGCCTGCTGGCTCCACGTCGTCCCGCTGCGCACGAAGACGTAGGCTGCGCCAGCAGAGAGTGCAAGTTCGTTCACTGGGCCGTTCACCCCCGAAGAGCTGCCAGACTCCAAGGGCGCCCCGACTACCACCGTGTCTCCCGCGACGGCCACCGAGTAGCCGAAAATGTCATTCGCCGTGACCTGGCTGGCCTTCAAATACGTCTGCTGGCTCCACGTCGTCCCGTTACGTACGAACACGCATGCAGCGCCGGCATTGAACGCGGATTCGTCCGGCGTGCCGTTCACCCCCGAAGCGCTGCCGTCCTCTTGGTAAGCCCCGACCACCACCGTGTCTCCCGAGACAGCCACCGAGTTGCCGAAATTGTCCACTGCCGTAACCTGGCTGGCCTTTAGATATGCCTGCTGGCTCCATGTCGTTCCGCTGCGCACAAAGACATAGGCCGCGCCAGCATTGTTCGCGCTTTCGTCCACCGGGCCATTCACTCCAGTCGCGCTGCCGTCCTCTGTGGGTGCCCCGACCACCACCGTGTCTCCCATGACCGCAACCGAGTAGCCGAACTGGTCAAACGCCGTGACCTGGCTGGCCTTCAGATACGCCTGCTGGCTCCATGTCGTCCCATTGCGCACGAACACATAGGCCGCTCCGGCAGTGGTGGCAGCCTCGTTCACCGGCCCGTTCACCCCCGTAGAGCTGCCGTCTTCTTGATGGGCCCCGACCACCACCGTGTCTCCCGAGGCGGCCACCGACCAGCCGAACCTGTCAACCGCGGAAACCTGACTGGCTTTCAGATACGCCTGCTGGCTCCACGTCGTTCCGCTGCGCACGAACACATAGGCCGCGCCAGCATTGTTGGCGGCCTCATTCACCGTGCCGTTCACTCCCGTCGCACTGCCGTCCTCCTGATTTGCTCCGACCACCACCGTGTCTCCTGACACGGCTACCGAGCCGCCGAAAGCGTCAATCGCCGTGACCTGACTTGCCTTCAAATACGCCTGCTGAGCGATGGGGTCGATGGTCAGCGGGTAGCGTGCTCCTTCCTCCTCAACGAGCAGGTGCACGCCCTCGGGCACTGCGACGAAGCGGGAGGGGAGCACTTTGCCGTCTGCGTCCCAGACCTTGAGGCCGGTGTAATTGAGCACCGTGGCTCCGGCGGCATCGTGGAACTCGACGCCGAGGGCATCAGCGGTGATGTGTGGCGTGAGCGTGCCGCGCACCGCGAGGGTGAAGGAGAGACTATGAGACTGGGAGACTATGAGACTGGGAGAGGATGCAGCGCACGGCGGTCTCTCCTTGATGGTGAAGCCGTGCTCCAGGCCGCGCTGGTCATTGACCCACCATTCCTGAACCGTGGCATCCCACAGGTAGCTGAGGCGCTGTCCCTCGGCTTTCACCGCTGGCACCCCGGAGATGGTGCGCTCGATGCCGGGGAAGCCGTAGGCCTTTAGCTCCAGGCCCCATTGCCAGTCCCCGTCGCGCGGCTGGGCGAGGAAACCGCGCCGGTCGAATTTCGTGGTCCACTGCTGCCCCGGATTGCGCGCCTGCCAGCCGCCCTCGATGGGCTGGAAGGCATGACGCCCCGCTTCATACGCCGCGCGGATGCTGGCCCAGTCGGACTTGGCGAGGCCCTCGGGGACTTGATCGGGCGAGGTGAGCTGCTGGGTTTTCCCCGGCGCCTCTGCGTGCAGCAGCGAGCATGGAGCAGCGAGCACGGTGCAGATCGCGAGAAGCGGGAGAAGATGACGGATGGTTTTCATGCCGCTGAGACTCTGCGAGGGACGCGCTTAGTAAATCACACGCCTGGAAGATTGAAACACCGGAGAGGCGTGAAGCAGAAGATTTTCCCGCAGAGGCGTTGCTGTCTGAGCGATGTCGATCAGGGCTGCTCTACTACAGGCGGCTGCACCATGACAGTTCGGGGGCTGTACTCTTGAGGGGAAGGGTTGTGCCTTGGCAGGAGAGCCGGGGGATCTCAAGCCACGATAGTCAACGGGGTGCCGTAGATGAAGGTGCTGGAGCTGGCGATGTTGGGGTATTGCACGACGAGGCCTAGCTCGACGTTGCCGGTGCCGCTGATGGCGGCGAGCGCTGCTTCATTCCTCACCTCAAGGTCACGGCTGTGGTGGCTCCCGGCCGCGTCAGTACTTTGCCGCCGGTTGCTCGATGAGCAGTGTATCGACATCCCACAGGGCTGCGGTGCCGTCTGCCGCGAGATCGAGTTTCCCGGCCGACTCCGCCGCGCGAGCTGTGGCCTTTGGAGTGTAGTCGCCGGTGCCACCCAGTGTGCGCGTCCACGTTGCAAGCTGTTTTCCATCCGCGCTGAAGCGCACGCCCCACACGGGGCCGCGATGCCCCGGAAATGAAAAGGGTCTGCCCGGCTCGCCGTCGTTGCTCATGCGCCACATCTCGACCCAGCCATCCTCGCCGCCGATGGCGAGGATGTCCTGCCGGGACCATGCGAGCGTGAAAATACGTCCGCGCAATCCCGTGGGCACCTCGCCGCGCGGCTTCTGCGTGTCCACATCCCAGAGCAGGCACTTCCCGTCAGGCGCGACGGATGCGAGCGTCTTACCGTTCGGGCTGAACGCCACTTCCCAAACCGCAGCATCGTGGCCCGGCAGCAGTGTTGCTTTTTGCTCCGGCTTTTTGAAGTCGGCGAACAACACGGACTTGCCCATGCCTGCGGCGATGATGGTGGACGCGGGCGCTGGATTGAAAATCGCGTTGCGCACGGGAGCGGGAAATGGCTGGGAGAACACGGCGGCTGGTGACGAGTTTGTCCCTGGCTGGATGGCAAACACGTTGAGGTTGCTCGCGATGGATTCGTTCCCGTTGTGCGCGGAGGTCATGGCGAACTTGCCGCTCGTGCTGAAGACGACGCCCGAAATTTGCGTCTGCTGGCTTGTGGAAAACACTTTTTCGAGGAACGCGGCTCCCCCGACGTCACGCGGCATAAAATGCCAGGCCGTGCAGTTGAGCTTGTCGCTGATGGTCACGAGCGTGGAAATCTGGGCGCGTGGAAGAAACTCCATTTCGGAAAGCACGGCGCTGACTTGCTGTTGAGAGATGGGAGTGATGCTGTTGCCAGCGGCGGGGGAATCTGGGATGCGGTAGAGTTTCACTCCTTCATCCATCGACGCAGCGAGAAGAAACATCTCCGTCGGATCAAACGCGACGCGCCAGGCACCTTGGGCGCTGCCTTCTTTGGAGACCTTCGCGCTGAATAGCAGCCTCTCATTTTTCAAAAGCACATCACGGCCTTCACGCGCCTGCCATACGCGGACAAAGCCATCCTCGCACGCGGTCGAAAAATACTTCCCCGAATTGGAAAAGCGTCCCTGCCAGATTGATCCCTTGTGAGTGGTGAGTGCGATGATGTCAGGGCGCGTGGCAGTGGCGGACTGGCCGCCCTGCGTTGGTTTGTCGCCGAGCGTCTTTTGAACAGAGGAATAAAAGCTCGCCAACTGCTCTGTGCCCGCCTGCGGGCTTCCGATCTCCTCAATGCTCCGGGAGATCTCGCTGATCTGGTTCTCCGCCTGCCGCCGCGCTTCCTTCAATTGATCCGCCGCAGCCTGGTAGTTCTCCGCCTGCTGGGCAGCGATGACGCGCAGTTTCTCTGCCTCCGCTTTTGCCGCAAGTGCCTCGTCGGTTTTCTCAATCGCCACCCGCTCCGACTTCTCGGCCTGATTTTTCCAGTCATTCAGGTAGCTGGCAAAAACAGCGAGCGCGATGAAGCTCACCGCGCCGCAAACGGTGATGAGAATCCAGCGCGCAGTTTTAATCTTGTCGCGGCGCGCCTTCTCAGCGTCAAAGAAACTCGTGCGCCAGTCGATGATGGCCCGGCCCAGAAGATCGTGGAAGACCTCATAGCGGCGGTCGTCACTCTCGTCCGGCATCTGCACCGTGCGCAGCACGCGCGCGGCGGGGCTGGCGAGTTTGTCGAGCACGGTCTGGATCGCGCCGCGTCCCATGCCGGTGAGATCGACGAGATCCTGCGCGCTGTGGGCGATCTTGGAGTTCGATGAGGTGACGAGATGGCGTGAAATTTCCGCCGTGAGCTTGCGGTCACCGTCGCTGAACTCCGCGCCGTTGAGAATCGTGTCGAGGTGGCGGCCAATGATGCCCTTGCTGCGGCCGAGATTGTTGAAGCTCTCGAGCCTGATCGTTGTGGAGCTTTGAGACTGCTCCACCGTCCAGAGGCGCGACATGACCATTTGCAGGCACGCGGCATCCACAGCGCTCTTTGATTTTGATTTCTCCTCGCGCAGCCGCGCGTCGCCGACAGGCGCGTCACCGAGGAGGTGCCGGCCATCGCGCACCTCGTTGATGACCTCGTTCACCAACGTCGTCGCCACGCTCCACGCTGCCGCGTCCTTGAGATCGTGTGTTTCATTAAAGACCTCGAGCGGCCTCGTGATCGCGTCGCGCGCGCCGTCCTCCGTCAGCGGGCCGAGGCGCAGGCAGTTGTCGAAGAGGAAGGGGATGCGCGCTTTGAAGACATCGAGCTTCGCGAGCGAGTCCTCGCGCATGGAGATCATGAAGCCAGCGCGCAGACGGCGGTCCATGATGACGGTGGCGATCTGGTCGATGAAGGCGCGGCCTTCGTCCGAGGCGCCGTGGTAGAGGAAGAACTCCTCAAACTGATCCAGGATGATGAGCAGATCAGGCTGGCCCTCGCGCTCGTTCGCGCATTTTTCGCGCGCATCGGTGAAAAAATAATCGAGCAGCCCCTCATGCACCAGCGGCCTGCCTTGCGCGAGCATGTAAGTGCGCGAGGCGGAGGTGCCCTGCGGGACATCATGCGCCGCGCCGGTGTCCTGGCCTGCAAAAACCAGCTCCTCATCCAGCGCGCGGCGCAGCCCGATGACGGGAGATGACTGCCAGCCGCGAAACACGATCACCTCCCAGTCCGGTGTCTCGCCACGTGCGCGCACCGCGTCCGTCTCCGCGTCGATGGCGGCGATGACGCCCGCGTTGAGCACGGAGCTTTTGCCCACGCCGCTCGGACCGTATAGAAGCGTGAGCCGGTGCGCGGAGAGATTCGCGATGATGCGGCTGATGTCATCACCACGGCCAAAAAAGTACCGCGCGTGATCTTTTTCAAATGGCACGAGGCCGACGTAGGGGCAGTCACTCATGGCGCCTCCATTTTCTCCTTCACGCGGGTGACGAACTTTTGCACATCATCGTGGAAGATCATCACGCCACGGCTTTTCCACGAGAGAATCTCAAAGGGATCAGGCAGCCACTGCACGGCCCACGAGTCCTTGGTGCGCTTGTTGTTCTTCCAGATCAGGCGCAGGAGCACCTGGAGATTCCAGTCACCGAGACTGTAGCCGAGGAAGAGGAAGCGGCGCGATTTGGTGTTGATGTGCGCCGTGATCTGCGCGGGAAGAAAGCTGCCCAGGCTGTCGCGACCCGAGAAGTAGTCGATGTAGTGATCCTCGGAGATGACGTAGCTGTCATTGTTCTCGCCGCCGATGGCGCGGTCGATGGTGCCGTGGATTTTCAGGATCACGGGCCGCTTGAAATTGAACGTCACCTGCTCCGCGTTCAGCCCGTGGTATTCGTTCGGCTCGTCGATCTTCACGCGCGAGCCATCAGGCAGGATGTGCTCGAAGAGGCACGATTCCTTCTCCGCCTCGCCGCTGTCCGTGACATAAGTGATGAGATCAAACTCCACGCCCGCCGCGCGATACGCGCGCTCGACGAGGTCATCGTAGTTCGTCGTGATGATAAGCGGCGGCACTCGCGGTTTCCCCTTCGCATCCTGCAGCGTCGTGAGCGAGGCGAGGAAGAGATGCATCGGTGTGAGAGGGAAATCCCGGTCCAGCACCGCGCGCACATCATCGAAAACCGCCTGCGAAGATTTGTCGAGGGAGTAGAACTGTGCCACACGCGTGAGCGCATTCTTGTTCTGTCCCGGATACCCGCAGCGCTGCGCGAGGTACTGTGACAGTTCAAAACCCAGCGGCAGCATCATGCCCTGCGGATCATAAGGCTGCGCCGCCGGATTGCGTCCGTTGAGATTCACCCCCGCACCAAGAAACGGCACCACCTTGCCGCTGAGGAAATAATCCGCCACGCGCGAGACAGTCGCGTCATCCGCCGCGCCAACAGAAGGCGCGGCGGGCGGTGGTGATGCGTTGAGTTCTTCGGCTGGCATCGGGAGAGGTTGTTGGAGTTCGAGCAGTGATCTGATCGGCTGAAGCTTTCACTCCAACCGGATCGCACTTCACGCGTCCATCAACACATAAGGAATGGTCGTCTCCTTCCATTTCTTGCCGTGGTAGCGGCGGGCGAGGTCAGTGGCGGTGGCGATGAAGCTGTCCCACTGATCGGGATGCAGCGTCTGGCAGCCGAGGCTGGAGGTGCCATGATAGCTGCCCTTGTGGATGTTGATGCCAAACTCGCCCGTGTCCTTGTAGTTCTCCTTCTTGCCATCGCGCGTGACGGTGACATTGCCGTCGCGCTGGCAAAGGGCGAGGTACTTGCCATTGTGCAGGTCGAAGCGATATACGATCCACAGGCCGGGGTCGAGCACGGCGATGCCTTTGGTGTCATCGTCAAAGCCCTCGCCGGGACGAAACTTGGACGGATCAGTGTTGCCGTTGAACACGACAAACGAGTCAGCCGAGTCAATGAAGAGCGCGTCATCATACATGCCGCGATCATTCACGCCGGGTGTGCCCATTGTGTCGCGGTAGTAGCCGCGGATGCCGACGACGATGAGCGGGTGCTTCGCGCGGTCGATGGCAATGGGCGCGAGCCGCGCGGCCAGCTCCGCCTGGGTGATTTTGGGTTTCGATCCCGGCAGCTCGCCGCCGCGTGAAGTCGCGCGCGCCGCTTTGCGTGCTGGCGCGGCTGTGCTCGCAGTCGTGTTCGTCGCGGTGCGCAGGAGCACGCCGCCGCGCGCGGGCTTGGTTTTTTTCGCGGGCGCGGCGAGGCGGATGGAGCGCGCGGATTTCGAGGGGCTGGCACCGCCGCCGGACATGGCATCGATCTCTTTTTGCGCCTCGGGAGTGTACTCTTTGACGTTGTCGCGGTAATCGCGCGCGCGCGGGCCGCTGCCGTTGTAGGCGCGCACGGCTTCCCAGAGGTTGTTGCCGTTGCGGTTGTAGATGCCCATCAGCTCGCCCATCACGCGGCGCAGGCAGACCTCAAAGTCGTGCCACTGGCGGAGGCGGAAGTAGTCCTCGTCTTCCACGACGAACTGCAGGTCGTACTGGAAGATGCCATAGCCTTTGTAGATCCAGTTTTTCGGCCCGAAACCGCGAAGCGCGCGGGTGGCGTTTGCCTCGGCCACGAGCATGTCGCCAAAGGCGCGATCATACTTCTCGTAAAAAGCGGCGGTGTTTTTCGGGAAAGCGCTGCGTGGCGCCTCCGGCACATCGCCGGACGCATCGAGCACACAGCGGGCGATGACCTCGTCTGGCGTGATGGTGCTGCCGGCTTTGGTGACGAGCGGCAGCCAGAAATAGGCTGTCTCCTGGCAGACGATGGCGGACAGAATGGCGGGAGTGAAGGGCTTGCCGTCCGTCGCGGCGCGGATGGAGCCGCCGAAGTTTGTCATGAGCCAGTTGGTGGCCTTGCGGGCGCTGGCGAGGGGGATGGGAAGTTTGCGTGACATGGTGGTGGTGTTTCTGTTTTGGCTGTGTTTGGATTTGTCTGGTTTGAAAAAAATTAAAAAGCATCAGGCGACGATGCCTTGCGCGATGATGGCGAGCGGGGTGACGCCTTTTTCGCGCGCGGTTTGCACGTCGAGCATGCCGTCAAATTCGCCATTGCCGGGCAGGCGCATGAGCATCTCGCGAGAGTGACTCATCGCTTCGGCAAAGGAGCGTTGCAGCGGGATGAAGGTTGTCTCGAGCGGCACGAGGTGGCCCGCGCGGACTTCTCCGCAGATGGTCGCAAGGTGGTGCGGCTCGGCGAGCATCCACGGCTCCTTCACTTTGCTCTCGCGCTTGCCGCCGAGGTTTTTTTCCGTCGGTTCCTTGCCGCTGGTCCTGGCGTGATCGAGGAGTTTGCCCAGGCCGTCGATGAATTCGGAGCGCGCGACGTCGCTGATCCAGTAACCTGCGAAGGCGTGACGTTTGGTGAGGAAGATCACGGGGAAGATGCCCACATGCTCCCAGCACGAGGCCAGGAGGAGAGCCAGCTCGATGCAGGTGCCGCGTCGCGCGCGGAGGATTTCCTCCGGGATGCGCAGGCGCTGCGAGGCCCTGGCGTAGGATGGGGGCGGGTTCACATAATCGAGCCGCCAGGTGTGCTGGAGGGCGGCCCAGATGGCCTTGGATTGCAAAGTCACGGCTTCATTGGGATCCGTGGTGAAGCCGCATTGGTAGCCGTCGAAACCAGCCGTCGGTTGATCACAGAGCGCGCGGAGAAAGGGCTGCGCGGCGGTGAGCACATCGCGCACGGCGGGATCACGCGGGAAAACGAAAGAGGGAAGCAGGTGCCTGCCTGTCTCGTCATCGCGCCATTCATCGCAGGGCAGCAGCTTGATGGATTGCAGCCGGTGAAAAATCTGCACCGCGCCGCATCGCACCACGACCTCGACGGTGCCGAGCAGCGCCTCGCCGCGCTGGCGCAGCAGTTGTGAGCCGAGCGGCAGCGTGACGTTCGCTGCGAGGTCTTGCTGCCGGTCGGCTTCAGCGGGCAGCTTCGCAAAGAAATGACATTCGGCGGGACGATCCAGACCGGTGTCGAGCCGCACGGTAACTTCGAGCGGATCCATTTTCCCTTCCTTGATTTTGGTGACGGCGAAGACTTTGAAAAGCCCGCCGCGGCTGTTGTGCAGCACCGAATAATTGAGCGCCTCCTCGACGGTGCAGATGACTGGCAGGGCCGCCTCGATCTCCGCAGCCGGGACCACGCCGCCATCGCCTGTGCCTGTGCTTGTTGTCTTGAGTCTGGCCGCCGACCGCTTTGTGGATTTTTGCTGAATCAAATCCTCCGCAGACCACAGCGTGACGGTGCCGAGATCGTGCGGATTTGCCTGGGAGAGGTTCGCCGCCAGACCTGCGCGCAGGGAGTCGAGGACGCCCGCGCCTTGATGCCGGGCGCGGTAGAATGCGCCGAAGAAAACGGGAATGCTCGTGTCCATCACCTCGCCGTGAAATCCAATGGCGACGCGCGCACCCTTCGCCACGGCCAGGGGCGCGAGACGCCTGCCGGTGTAACACGAGCTGAAGACGACCAGGTCCGGCCCATGCGCTGCCACGGCCTCCGCCACCTTCTCCGTCAAGCGCTCGTCGGGTTTAGTCTGGGCATCCTTGGCGGAGATGATCATGCCTTTTTCATCGGAGTACAGCACCAGATGCACGATGCTGGGCTTGCCTGCGGCGATCTTATCGCCCAGCTCCTCGAGCGTGCGGACGCGTTGTGAACGCAGCGTGCCTTGCAGCGCCTCATTGATCGCGGCCTGCTCGGTTTTGAAATCAAACCCGGCGTCCTCCGCGCCGCCTGTGATCACGAAGCTCGGCGGATTCGTCGCCGGTCCGTGTTTCTCACCGCCAGTGAGCACACGCACCACGACGAAGCTCTCCTGTCCGATCTGCTCGCGTTCGTTCTTCGTCGCCAGCGCCAGCAGCGCCTCCCACGGAAAAACGCGTGCGGCCCAGCCTGAGGTTTCTTTGCGCCACTGCATCTCCACCTGCACTATGCCGCTCTTCGCGGCGGCGATGATGAAGGCCTCCGCTTCGTCGCGCGCCACCTCGCCTGCTGCTGCCAGCTCAAGGATGGTTTCATGCCCTTTGGCGCGCCAGGTTTTGGCCTCTTTGTCCTGATCCGTCTGGCGGCCCTGATCGGTGGAGAGCAGGCGGTTCCAGGCAAGCGCCCTGGGATAAAGCACACGGTCGATCACCTGTGCGGTCAACACGGTGCCGCCGCCCTCGCGCAGCACCACCTCGTACTGCTCGTCATTGGCGGGCTTCCTCGCGGCTTTGGCGGTGGTCACTTTCGTGACCGCCGCTTTCGCCTTCGTTGCTGTGCTTTTCTTGCGGATCATGATGCGTTTCCAGGTTGTTGGGTTTTTCAAACGCGCGCGGCGACGAAGGCTGCCCAGCCGCCTTTGGCGAAGTCGAGGTTTTTGTAGAGAGGCGAGACCTTGCCCAGCGGCAGATAGATGGAGAGACCGCGCGAGGCTTTGACTTTGGCGTTGGGCGCGCTGTTCGCGTACACGCAGGCGCTCACGGCGGCCTGCACTTTGTCGGCGATGGCTTTGCAGGCGGGCACGTTGGCGGCGAGGCATGACGCGAAATCCACGAGATCGACGTAATCGGGATGCTCGTAGCCCTGGGCGCGGAGGCGCGCGTCGGTGATCGCGCCTTGCAGCGCGAAATCTTTTTTCTTGAACGCGCCGACCATCGCGTCGCCGAGTTCGTCAGCGGCCTTTTGCACAGCGCCGAGCTTGGCGAGATCAAAGGCGGACTGCGTGACGGCCTGTGATGTTTTGTACGAGGCGACGAATTCTTTGACGATGATCTTTGTCAGCTCGCGTCCGTCCATGGTGGTCTTCGCGGCGAGCTTGGGGAGGATGCGATCATACGGCCAGCCCTCGCCCGGCTCGATCTCCTGGGAGCCGACAAAAACGTCGCCCGCATCACGCACCTGCAAGGCCGTCTCCACCATGCTCATGAGGCAGGCATCCATGCCGATGACATCGAATTTTCTTCCCGCGTCCTTTACTGCGGCGAGGAAAACGTTTTTCATCTCGACGCTGTCGAGGAAGTCTTGCGCGTTGTCGTCAAACGCGATGGCGCGGCGCTTGCCGTTCACGGTCTCCTGATCAAACGCCTTGGTGCTGATGAAGAAGGAGCCGCGGAATCGTTTCCGCACCGCGCTGCGATGCACGAAGCCGCCGGGCAGCGTGGGCCTGCCGACCGCGCCGCGCCGCGTGCCCGCGCCGCTTGGCGGACGGGCTGCGGGCGGGTTGAGTTTGCGCCTGCGCGCCTCGGCGTAGATGTCGGTGTCGTCCCAGCCGGAGCCGTGGTTCCAGAGCACGGCCATGGTGCGCTTGGCCGGATATTGTTCGCGGCCCCATTTGAGGAAGTCGGCCAGCACGGCGGGATCGCCGGTGTTGGTCTCTCCGAGGTCTTGCACGATGTCGTCCTTCGCGCTGCCGCCTTTGCGTACGCGGTAACGATAGGCGGGAACACCAGCGGCGGCGGTGTCGCGCTGCACGATGATGTTGATCTTGTCGCTCGATCCGACGCGCTTCATTTCCTGGATGTCGTCGCCGCCGAAGTCATCGAGATCGTTGTCGCCAGCCATGTAGATCAGGATGGTCCAGTCTGCGAGGGCGGCGGATTTGGTTGTTCCTTCCTTAGATTTTTTTGTTGTCGTCTTTTTCATGGGAGAATGTGTTGAGTTTGATGTGATTTACTTCTTTGCCTTGGATCTGACGGGAGCTTTTCCGCCGCGTTTGAGTGCGCCGCGCGAGGGAGCGTGAGTGGTGCTGCGCGTGACCTGGCAGACGTAGCATTGCGCGCCGGTGTGATCGAAGACGCGGAACTCGAATGCGCCGGGCTTGGTGTCGATGCGGCCAAAGCCGAAGGGCACGACGCGGTCGCCTTCATAAATGGGCGAGGTGGCATTGAGGCGATCCTCTTCCCAGAGCACGTCGGGGAGTTTTTTGTCGGCCGCGAAATTCTTCTTCGTCACCGGCACGCCGCCGTGGCCGAGGCAGACGCAGAAGTCGGGCGCGTCCATGAGCGCGGGTGTTGTGCGCTCGGCCTTGGGTTTGAAGACGACGCAGCGGTGCTCGTGGCCCCAGATCCA
>JANPIW010000679.1:0-16051 GCA_031425215.1 Verrucomicrobiaceae bacterium | reverse complement strand
GCCGCCTGCGAGAATGATGCGATTGGCTTTCATAAAGGAGTTTAGCGAAAAGCCGCCCAGCCATAGACGGCGGTGAGGTAGATGAAGGAGGCAGTGAGCGTGTGATCACCGAGCTTGTGCCAGATGGTGGTGAGGAATTCGCGCGTATCGAAAACGAACCACTGCACGAGCAGGCGCGCGCCCCAGTAGATCGAGATCACCGCTGCCAGACTGCGCGCGACAGGCTCGCCCGCGGCCATCTCCCGCGCGTGGAGCAAGGTCAGTGTGCCAAAGGCGATGGTGGCGAGCACGATGAAGATGCCATAGACCCACATCATGCTGCGGATGAGCGGAGGCAGTGGCGCGAGATTCTTTTTCCAGTCGAGAGCGAAAGGGACCAGCAGGCTGGCGATGACAATTCCGAAGTGACCGACGCCGGCGAGGATGAGGAGGTGATGAAGCGTGATCATAGCGCGTGGAGGAATTGGAAGAACGGCGTGGCGACGCGCTCGACGAAGACGGGCGGGAAGCACAGTGGCAACGGGGCGATGACGAACGCGAGCGCGCGGACGCGCCAGACTAGGCCGTGCTTTTTGCAGATGCAGCCGCGCTCCAGGCTCATGCCTAGGGCTTGCAGAAGGAAGTAAAGCGTCGGCCCGCCGTATCCGCCACGCGCGGGAATGGTGATGACCAGTTCATGGATGAGGCCCGACGCGAGGAACACGAGCCTCACGGCTGCACGAGCGCTGATGCGTTTTGCGATGGGCTTGAAGAGCGTCGTGTGAACGAGATCGCGGAAGCCGTGGTTCCAGCGCCTGCCCCAGAAATCGGAGATCGAATGCATGAGGAGCGGTGCATTCATCAGCGGATGGACATCGCGTCCACGCGCGCGCCAGAAAGCTGCCAGCATGGTGAACACGCCGCCGTGAAGCAGCCAGATGAAGCCGATCATGCAGAGCCAGGTGGCGGTGAAGGTGTCCGGCACAAGGCGGGCGATGATCCAGGTGAGCGTGGCGCCCACGCCCGCATTCACGAGGCCGCGTGGGACGAGGCCCGGAAGTGTCATCGCAGGACGGCGTGAGAAACCCGCCGCATCCATGCCGGGCCAGAGGAGGGTGAAGGCTAGGCGCTCGTGCGCAACCGCGATCGGCAAGGCGCGCAACACGGCGAGCTTGGCGAGGAGAAACAACCCCGTGGCGAGCAGCCACATTTCCACCCAGCCTTGAATGACTGGCATGGCGGTTATTTCTGTAATTTGGGAAATCATGGGGCAAAAAAAGCGCGTTCACGATCCGATGCCAAGAAGCTTGAAGACTTTGTCGCCCATCTTCACGGCGCGCAGGAGGTTGGGCGTGGAGACTTTCTGCACCTGCTCGATCCAGGCGTTGGACAGCTCGAAGAACTCCAGCATGCCTTGCAGCCGCTCCCTGGTCACTGCATCCGCGCTGCCGCGTGTCTTGCCCATTTCCTCGGCGGCTTCGCGTAGGAGTTTCAAGGTGGGATCAATCTCGCGGCGCTTCCGCTCGGTCATGATGATGCGGAACATCTCGAACACGTCCTTCAAGCTCTCGAAGTGGTCTCGCCTGTCGCCTTGCAGATGCGCGACGCGGACGATGCCCCAGCCCTGCAGCTCTTTGAGCGTGGTGCTGACGTTGGAGCGGGCGAACTCCAGCGTGTCGCAGATTTCCTCGGCGTTGAGCGGCTTGTCGCTGAGATAAAGCAGCGCGTGGACCTGGGCGACGGTGCGGCTGATGCCCCATCGCGTGCCCAGCTCCCCCCAGTGGGTGATGTACTTGCGTGCGATGGGTGAAAGGTCGGCCATGTCGGTTATTTCTGTTTGAACAGAAACTACCGGAACATCCAAAGCTGGCAAGTTGATTGTTCGCCGGAATGCACAGCGCCGTTTGATGTCTTCCATCGCACCCGGCCCAAAGTTCTAGTTGCGCGGGGTTTTCGCCTGCAACAAGGAGACGAAGGAATTATCTCATCATGAATCGAGTTGACCAGAATGTGACCGACCGCGCGCGGTCAATGTACAGCGAGCACCAGTTTGGTGACTTCAGCTACGGACGCGCGAGCCGGGAGCGCTCGGACTGGCAGCTTCTGGAGTATGTGAAGGGCGTGAAGCCGGGAGAGAACCTGTACGACATGGGCTGCGGCGTGGGCTTCTGGATGGAAACCTATCACCGCCTCGGAGTCACGAAGGAGCAGATCGTTGCGCTAGACCTCGCGCCTACGAACGCATCGGACCTCCGGGCAAAGGGCTACAACGTGACCGAGGGCAGCGTGCTGAGCCTGCCCTTTGGCGACGCCGTGTCGGACAACACGATCTGCCAGGGCGTGATGGTCTGCGTGCATGATTATGAGAAGGCGCTCTCGGAGGTGGCGCGCATCACCAAGCCGGGCGGGCGCATCTACATCTCAGTGTACAACAAGTGGAACCCGTATTTCTTCTTCATTCACAAGCTCACCTTCCCGCTGCGCTGGTTTTACTGGAATGTGTCGAAGAAAATCCTGCCGCTGATCTACCCGCCCTTCTGGCTGTTCTTCCAGGTGGCGACGCGGCTGACGATGGGACGCTTCCTCGACAGCCGTTCGTGCATGACGACGTTCATGGACCAGGTGATCACGCCGCGCGCGAATCTCTTTGGCAAAGGTGACATCCGCGCGCTGGCCGAGGGGCAGGGGCTGGAGATCGAGGAGTTCGGCCACAGCCGCTCTTACATCATGCTCAACGCGATCATGCGGAAGCCGCGGTGAGGTTCACATAAAGCCGGGTGAGAAACGCGAGACGGTGCGCATGGCCATGTCACCGAGTGTCTCGGGAATGCATGTCTGGCAGGTTTTGTAGGGTCGTTTGCCAGCTGCGATGGCTTTGCGAAAGCCCTGATAGCGTTTGCTGTTCCAGACTTCGTCCAGGTCCACATCATTGAGGCTGGGGCCCATTCGTGAGCTGGACTCCGCGCAAAACTGGCAGCAGGGCCGGATGTGCGCGTCCACATCGACGTAGATGGAGAACCAGGGCAGCGGGCAGATTTTCTTGTCCTCTTTGCCTTCGTAGTGCTGCCAGTAGCGGTCGAGATTATCGAGCACCCACTTGATGTTCGTGGGGAAGCGGCGCGCTTTGGCGATGACCTGCGCTTCTTTTAGCACGGTGGCGTAGCGTTCCTTGCTCATGTCACCGACGAGGGTGCCTTTGTCCGCCTCGTGATCCTCGTAAAGTCGCATGACCTGGAAGAAAGCGAGGTCCGCGCCGACATCAGCGGCGAGGGTGGTGAAGGCGGGGATTTCCGCGATATTCATCTGGCTGATGCAAAAACACAGGCGGATGGGCAAATCCTTGCGCCCGGCCTCATCGCGCATGCGCACGAGGTCGCGCAGTCCCTTCACGATGCGGTCAAAGTAATCCTCCTTGCGCACGGCGAGGTAGGTGGCCGCGTTGGCGGCATCAAGCGAGACGCTGATGAGCGTGAGCTTGCTGGCGACGACCTTCTCCAAAATCTTGGCGGAGTTGAAGAGGGTGCCGTTGCTCGTGGTGTTCACGACGGCGCCGTGCTCCGCGGCGTAGGCCACCATGTCGAAGAAGCGCGGATTGAGCAGCGGCTCTCCGAGGCCGCTGAAGGTGAGGTGCGTGGGCTTCGCCTGATCGAAGACGCGCACAAAGCTGTCATAGGAAAGGTGACGCGGCTTTTTCACAACGACGGAGTGCGAGCACATGGCGCAGGCCAGATTGCAGTAGCTCGTCGGCTCGAACTGCATGTGGATCGGCTTGTGCCGCACGATGTTCGGCTTGGCTACGGCGTCAAAAGCGGCTGACGCTAATCGGATCATCTGGCTCATTTGGCGAAGGAAAAGTAAGCAACGGTTACGACTGGTCGTGGTGACAAGCAAGTCTGAGTGAGGCGCGTTTTCTTGCGGGCTCATATCGTTTGCATCACTCTGAAATTGCCGCTAAAAGGCTGGCCGTGACGCAGGTAATCCCATCGTTTTTGAATGACGAAACCAAGGTCGCGCGCGCTGCTATGAAAGTCGCGCGCGTGTCCGGTCGCGGCTGCATTTCCGACGGTGCCGCCCAGGCGTAACGACACGTCACAATGGGCTGGCATCATCAACTTTTCGTCCGTCCGGGCCTCGTTCGCAGGCTCAAGGGGTTGGCGCGCAGGCTCGGCTTTGATGTCGTGGCCCTCAGTCCGCACGATGTGGCTCCGCGCTATTTCGAGATCAATGACCGGGTGGAGCCTTTCACCATGACATCGCTGAGCCGCGTCTTTGCCGTCATCGCGGCGGCGGAGCATGTCTCCGCGCGCGGAGTGCAGGGCGCGGTGGTGGAGTGCGGCGTGTGGAAAGGCGGGAGCACGATGGCGGCGCTGCTGGCATTGAAAGGCATGGGCGATGTGTCGCGCGAAGTGTGGCTCTACGACACCTACGAAGGAATGGCCGCGCCGACCCGGCAGGACGGCGACACTCACACGCAGCTCTTCAACACTCACGCGCGCGCCGATGGCGGGAGTGACTGGTGCCGCGCGGAGCTGGGCGAGGTGGTGACGAATGTGGAGTCATGCGGCTACCCGATGGAGCGCGTGAAATTCATCAAAGGCCGTGTCGAGGACACGATCCCGGGGAATCTCCCGGAGCGCATCAGCTTGTTGCGCCTGGACACGGACTTTTACGCATCGACAAAGCACGAGCTGGAGCATCTTTATCCCCGGCTGGTCTCGGGCGGCATTCTGATCATCGACGATTACGGAGCCTTTGCCGGCGCGAAACAGGCGGTGGACGAGTACTTCGCGGCGCAAAAAATCGAGGCGTTTCTAAATCGCATCGACAGCACCGGCCGCTTGCTCGTCAAACCCTGAATCCAAGCTCATGAGCCACCATCATTCCCGACACGCAGGCCGCGAAACGCTCCAGGAGGCGAGCCGATGAACGTCCTCGGGCTCAGCTCCCCTTATCAAGGCCTGCACGACAGCAGCGCCGTGTGGGTGCGTGATGGACGCATCGAGCTGGCGCTCTCCGAGGAGCGTTTCACCCGCGTCAAACACGACCGCAGCTTTCCCCGTCGCTGCATCGCAGAGATCCTTGCCAAGAGCGGACTCAAGTCGATCAACGATTTCGACGCCATCGGCATCGCCTTTAAACCCTACAACGCCTTCAGCGGATTCTTCTCCCGGAGCTTTCGCGATGTGCCCGCCACTTTCATCTACAACGCCGTCACCCAGCCGCTCGGTTTCGGCGGCTACATCTGGGAGAATTTCCTCAAAAAGAAAATCTTCAGGCCAAAAGTGAGCGTGCTGCACGATGGCGTCGATCCCGCGCGCGTGCATTTTCTCCCGCACCACCTCTGCCACGGTGCCAGCGCATTCCGCACCAGCGGCTACGACGAGGCGCTCTCGGTGAACGTCGATTGCTTCGGCCCCGACGACGAGGGTAATCTCTGGGCGGGCGCGTCTTATGTTTGTCGCGATGACAAGATGGAACTCATCGGCTACATCCCGCCGCACGCCTCGCTCGGTCTCTTTTACAGCGCCGTCACGGTCTGCCTCGGTTTCAAATTTGGTGACGGCGAGGGCAAGACCATGGGCCTCGCCGCCTTTGGTGATCCGACTGCGGGCTATGATGAACTGCGCGAGATGGCGCCGCGATTTCACGACGGCGAGTGGCACGGGCATGAGTCCGGCTCGGACTTCCGTCTCATCGACGCGCCATCCGTTCTCTTCGCCACGCGCTGGGGCGCGTATCTGCGCGATCTCATCACAAAACATGGTCGCGAGAACACGGCGGCGGTCGTGCAGCGCATCCTCGAGGAGGAGCTGGGGCATTACTGCGATCACCTGATCAAGAGTCACAAAATCCGCAGCATCGTGCTGGCGGGAGGCACGTTCCTGAATGTGAAATTCAACCGCATCCTGCTGGAGCGCGACGATGTGGACCGCGTGTTTGTGCATCCCTTCGCCAGCGACGGCGGCACGGCGGCGGGCGCGGCGCTGGAGCTTTCAGCGCGGCTCACGGGCAAGCGCGTGAACTACGAGCTGCCGAACGCGTATCTCGGCTCGTCCTTTACCGATGACGAGATCGCGGCGGAGCTGGCGAAGTTTGGCGCGCAGATTCGTGCCACCAAACAGGACAACATCTCCAAGACAGCCGCAAAGCTCATCGCCGATGGATCCATCATCGGCTGGTTTCAAGGCGCGGCAGAATGGGGGCCGCGCGCGCTGGGGAATCGCAGCGTGCTGGGTGATCCGCGCAAAGACGGCACCAAAGAGCGCCTCAACAAGCATCTCAAGAGCCGCGACTGGTTCATGCCCTTCGCGCCGTCGATCCTCGCGGAGAACATGAGCGACTTCTTTTACACGAGCGAGTACACGCCGTTCATGACCTTCGCGTTCCCGATCCGCGAGGAGAAAAAGAGCGTCGTGCCTGCCGCAATGCATCACGACGGCACGGCGCGCCCGCACGCCGTGAAGCGCGCGGCCAACGAACGCTACTACGATCTCATCAGCGCCTTCCGCGACATCACGGGCATCCCGATGGTGCTCAACACGAGCTTCAACCGCCACGGCCTGCCCCTCATCAACACGCCGCGCGAGGCAGTCGAACATCTGCTCTGGGGCTGCGTGGATTTTCTCTGCATAGGCAGCCACCTCGTGGAGCGCGCGGGCGGGATCGCCGCCGTGGACGCCTTCACCGAGCACGCGCTGCGAGACGCCTACGTCGAGGAGCGCGCGTTCGAGAGCGCGTTTCATACGGAGCCGCCTTGAGCATCTGCCTTCTTCTGCGCGAATGAGAGGCTTGATGAAGAACCCGCGTGGCGGGCTTCGTAGTGGATGCTCAACACTCCAACCACTCGAATGAAAACCCCGCCCATTCTCCTCGCTCTCATCCTCTCCTCGTTGATTCATGCCGAGGACATCCGCCTCCAACCACCGAAGGACCTGAACGGCTACTTTCCTTTCGATCCGCCGTCTTCATTGAGCGAGTGGGATGCGCGGAAGGAATTTGTGCGGCGGCAGATTCTCGTGTCGCAGGGCCTGTGGCCAATGCCGACCAAGACGCCGCTCAACGCGGTGATCCACGGCAAGATCGACCGCGGCGAGTACACAGTGGAGAAAGTTTATTTCGAGAGCGCGCCGGGATTTTATGTCACGGGGAGTTTGTATCGCCCGAAGAATGTGAAGGGCAAGGTGCCGGGTGTGATGTTCGCGCACGGGCACTGGCAGGACGCGCGCTTGTCCTTGGCGGATCCTGATGCAGTGCGCAGGGAGATCGCCGCAGGTGGCGAGCGTTTTGAAAGTGGCGGGCGCAGCATTTTCCAATCGCTGTGCGTGCAGCTCGCGCGCATGGGCTGCGTGGTCTGGCAGTGGGACATGCTGAGTGATTCGGACTCGATCCAGTTCTCGCGCGAGGTGGTTCATAAATTTGCCAAGCAACGGCCGGAGATGAACACGGTGGAGAACTGGGGCCTTTACAGCCCGCAAGCGGAGTCGCATCTCCAGTCCATCATGGGTTTGCAGACGTGGAACGCGGTGCGCGGACTCGATTTCCTGCTCAGCCTGCCCGAGGTGGATCCCGAGCGCACGGCGATCACCGGCGCGAGCGGCGGCGGTACGCAGACGATGCTGCTGGCGGCCATCGACGACCGGATCAAGCTCTCCTTTCCCTGCGTGATGGTCAGCACCGCGATGCAAGGCGGCTGCACCTGCGAGAACTCCAGCCTGCTGCGCATCAACACGGGCAACATCGAGTTTGCCGGACTCTTCGCACCGAAGCCGCAAGGCATGAACACGGCGAACGACTGGACCAAGGAGCTGGCCACGAAGGGATTCCCCGAGCTGCAGAAGCTCTATGCAACGCACGGCAAAAAGGACAATGTCTTCCTCCTGCGCGGCGAGCATTTCCCGCACAACTACAACGCCGTGACGCGCAGCGCGTTCTACACCTTCGTCAACAAGCACTTCAAACTTGGCCAGCCATCGCCAGTGATCGAGCGCGACTACGAGCCGCTCACGCGCGAGCAACTCACCGTGTGGGACGAAAAGAATCCCGCACCAAAGGCAGCCGATCCCGAGTTCGAGCGCAAGCTGCTCAAGTGGTTCGCCGACGATGCCGGGAAGCAGCTCAGCTCCGCCGATCCCAAAATCCTGCGCGCCGGTGTCGAGACCATCATCGGCCGCACTTACGCAACCGCGGGCGAGGTCGAGTGGGCGCTCAAAGACAAACAGGATCGCGGAGATCATCTCGAGATGACCGGCACGCTGACGAACAAGACGTTCAACGAGGAACTCAACGTGGCGTGGCTGTACCCCAAACAATGGAATGGCCGCGTCGTCGTCTGCCTCGACGACACAGGCAAGGCAGCGCTGGGAAATGCCGACGTGAAGAAGCTCGTTGCAGGCGGAGCCGCTGTTGTGGGAGTCGATCTGCTTTTGCAAGGCGGCGAGCCTGTGACGCAAACCGTCGTGGTGAAAAACCCGCGCGAGTTTGCCGGCTACACGCACGGCTACAACCACGCGCTCTTCGCCCAGCGCACCCACGACGTGCTCAGCGTCGTGAGCTTCCTCCGCAACGCGAAAGTCGGCTCGCATCCGAGTCCAAAATCCGTCGTCGTCGCGGGTCGGGGGAAAACCGGTCCCATCGTCATCGCCGCACGCGCGCTGGCTGGTGAAGCCATCGACCGTGCTGCCGCTGACACCGGAGGTTTCCGCTTTGGCAAAGTGCTCGATTACCGTGATCCGATGTTTCTGCCAGGTGGATCAAAGTACCTCGATCTCCCCGGCATGATCTCGCTCAATGCGCCGCATCCGCTCTGGCTCAAGGGCGAGGGCCAGGAGACTGATGGGCCGGAGATCGAGTGGCTGCTGAAGTAGTGGCCGGGAGATTCCAGGCGGGGAGTTTCCCAAGCACCGGCTAGAAACCCTTCGCCGCGTCGTTTCTGCGCGACCATGCGCCTCCTGCTTTTTCTCCTCGCTCTCTGCCCTGTCCTCCCCGTTGCCGCAAAACCCAACATCATCGTCGTCGTCGCGGATGATCTGGGCTATGCGGATGTGCTCTTCAATCCGCTGCACCCGAAAGAGATCAGCACGCCGCATCTCGATTCACTGGCGAAGCAGGGCGTCATTTGCCGGCAGGGCTATGTGACAGGGCATGTGTGCTCACCCACGCGGGCGGGGCTGATGACGGGGCGGTATCAACAGCGGCTCGGACTCTACACAGGCGGCGAGGCGGGGAGTGGACTGCCGATGAGCGAGACGATCTTTCCGCAGTATTTGAAGACTGCGGGGTATGCGACGGCGCAGTTTGGCAAATGGCATCTCGGGCCTGATCCGGCATGGAGCCCGGCGTTGCGTGGGTTTGATGAGGTGTTCGGCTTTCTCGGGCGCGGGGCGCATGATTACTTCAAGCTCGATGATCCAGCCGATCCGATCTATCGCGGCACCGAGATCGTGAAGGAGGAAGGTTATCTCACAGACCGCCTCGGCGAGGAGACGTCCGCGTTCATCACGCGCAACAAAACCACGCCCTTCTTCGCCTACCTCGCCTTCAATGCGGTCCATGCGCCGCTCCAGGCTCCAGACGATGAGATCGCAAAGTTCAACACCGGCAACAAAGACCGAGACACGCTGCTGGCGATGGGCAAGCGGCTCGATGACGCGATGGGCAAGATCATCACCACGTTAAAACTCGAAGACGTGTGGGAAAACACGCTCATCTTTTTCATCAGCGACAACGGCGGCCCGCTGGCCCAAAGCGCGGACAACACGCCGCTGCGTGGCGGCAAGCACACGGATTACGAAGGCGGCATCCGCGTGCCGTTTCTCATCTGCTGGCCTGCGCAGATCAAGCCGGGCGAATGGCAGTCGCCCGTTTCGTCGCTCGACATCCTGCCCACGGCGCTCGCGGCGGCGGGCATTGATTCAACGACGGAGAAGCCGCTTGATGGCCAGAATCTCCTGCCGCTGCTGCGTGGCGAGGCAGCACCACAGTTGCGCGATCTCTTCTGGTGCTCCGGCAGTGACGAAGGCTGGTGGGCTGTGCGCTCGGGCGATTGGAAACTCGTCGGCGAGAAGGGAAAGCTGAGCCTCTTCGACCTCGGCAAAGATGTCTCTGAAAAGAATGACCTCGCCGCGCAGATGCCCGAGAAAATCTCGGAACTAACCAAACTCCATGATGGCTGGCTCGCCGAGATGGCGAAGCCGGTGAAGGCGGGTGAAAAACGCTACGACATGGCCGACGGTTCCAAGCCGCCGAAGAAAAAGAAGAAGAACAAAAAGACTGATGCAAAGTAGGCCGCATGAAAGCGTGGTCTTTCTGGCAACGTCACGCGCTGCGGCCCCGTTGATGGGGGACCATGAAACCAGTGCTCGCCTTCCTTCTTGTCTGCCTTGGCCAAACACCAGCGGCAGATGCGCCCAAGCTTGCTGGCACCACAGGCAAAGTGGGCGTACTCGAGAATCCGAAGCTCGTCCACCGGCTGGAGATTACGAAGCCCGGCGTGTATGAGAACTTCCGCGTCGATGCGCTGGGCAAGAGCGGCAACATCGTCAAGATCACGGCGGATGACGTCACGCTGCGGAACTGCGAGATTTTCAACGGCACGGGCAACGGTGTCGGTGTGTTTGGCACGCGGGTCGTGATCGAGAACTGCCGCATTCATCATCTGCTGAATGGTACTTTTGAAGCGCAGAGCGACGCGCACGGCATCACCGGCCGCTGGGGCGATGTCACGATCCGCAATTGCGACATCTCCCACATCTCAGGCGACTGCGTTCAGTTTGACCCTGATCGCAAATCGCGCGGCAGCCTAACGATCGAGCATTGCCATCTCTGGGCCGGACCGCTGGAGGCGGACGCGCCCGGATTCAAAGCGGGGCAGAGTCCCGGTGAGAACGCCTTCGACTCGAAAACGATGCCGGATGGCGAGCGCAACAAGCTCATAATCCGCCTCTGCCACATGCACGGCTGGAGCCAGCCATCGCAGATTCAGAATCGAGCCGCGTTGAATTTGAAGGAGCACGTTGAGGCGCTGGTAAGCCACTGCGTCTTCGACGACAACGAGAACGCCATCCGCGCGCGTGGGCCTGGCGGACGCGGCGATGCGCGGGTGACAGTCGAGGACTGCGCCATCTACCATTCCGAGGTCGGAGTGCGCGCGGAGGACTTGATTGCCAACTTGAAGCTCATCCGCACCGCCTGGGGCGATGGCGCGAAGTCGCGCATCGAGTTTCACGGTGGCAAAAACCCACCCGGCTTCGAGAACACGGGCGAAAAATCCGCACTGCCGATCACGCAGCTTCTTTCAAGGCCATGAGCACCTCACGTCGCGATTTCTTCAAAGCCGCCGGACTCGCCACCGCGTTGCAAACATCGGCACAAGCAGCCGCAAAGCCCTTCATCGTCGATTGCCAGAGCCATCTGTTTTTCCCCGAGGTGCTCGACATGATGCGCCGCCGCAAGTCCGAGCCGCTGGTCTATGACAAAGACGGCACGACCTTCCTCAAGATGGGCGACTGGCTGCGCAAGGTGCCGCCTTTTTATCTCGACGTGGACGCGAAGCTCGCAGCGATGGACGCGAGCGGCATCGACATCACCATGCTCAGCACAAACGATCCCGGCCCCGAGTGGTTCGGCGATGACGGCCCTGCTGCGGCACGATTGATTCACGATTCGCTCGCGGCGGTGATCAGCAAACATCCCGCACGCTTTCGTGGTCTCTGCGTGCTGCCGATGCAGAATGAAAAAGCCGCCACCGAGGAACTGGATCGCTGCGTGAAGAAGCTCGGCTTCAAAGGCATCTTGCTTTACACCAATCTCGCCGGCGCATGGTGCGATGAGCCGCAGTTTCACTGGCTCTATGCCCGCGCTGAAGAACTGGGCATGCCCATCCTGCTGCATCCGGCCAAACCGATGACCACCGAGCAGACAAAGGGCTACGAACTCACCAGCACGCTGGGCAACATGTTCGAGAACACCATCGCGATGGCCCGCGTCATCGCCTCGGGCTTGCTCGACAAGCATCCCAAATTAAAACTCGTCTGTCCGCATCTCGGCGGCACGCTGCCCTACATCAGCGGCCGCATGGATCACCAGATCACCGTGCTCAAGCGCAGCACGCAGACCTTGCAGCGCAAACCCAGCGAGTATTTGCGCGAAATCTACATGGACATCGTATCGCCGCTGCCCGAGGCCATGCACTTCGCCCTCGATTTCAGCAGCGAGGACAAGCTGCTCTTCTCCAGCGATCATCCGTGGGTGGAGCCAAAGGAGATTCTCGATCCCCTCCGCAGCCTGGAGCTCCCCGCCAGCACCGAGGCAAAAATCCTCGGCGGCAATGCGCGGGCGTTGTTTGACTTGTGAAGTAATGGCAAGCCTGTCCAAACGTCATGAAAAAGATCAGCATCACCGCCATCCCCGTCGAGCATCGTTGTTCGCCGAAGGGCAGGTTTGAACTTCATCGCCAGCACATCTCCCTCGCGCTCGGCGGCATCAAGGACAAGGGGCCGTGGGCTGGCGGGCATCCCTTTGACATTGAGCTTGCGAAGCTGCCGCCGGGCAAGACGAACTTTCCCATGCACTCGCACGCGGCGCAGACGGAGCTTTACATCATCCTCTCTGGCGCCGGCATCCTGCGTGGTGAAAGCGGCGGCGAGGAGCGGCTCAGCGCGGGCGATCATGTCATCTGTCATCCAGGCGATGCCCACCAAATCGAAAACGACGGCCCGGAGCCTCTCGTGTTCTACGTCATCACGGATCATCATCCGGCGGATGTCGGAACCTACACGCGCACTGGCAAGCGCTGGCTCAATCCCGAGCGCCGTGTGGTGACGGTGGAAGATGTGGACTACTACGCTGGCGAGGAATGATGGAACTCCGCGTTATCTTCCGGCCATGCGTTTGATCATTCTCCTGCTCAGTCTCGCCGCTCACGGCTCCGCGTTCTCCACCGCGTCCATCCCCCTGTGGCCCGGCAAACCGCCGCAGTTTTTGGAGAATGCCCCGCTGAGATCACCGAGGAACGCGGCACGGTGCGCAACGTCACCGTGCCCTCCATCACGCTGTTTCTCCCACCCGCCGACAAACGCAACGGCATGGCCATCATCGTCTGCGCGGGCGGAGGCTACGGTGCGCTTGATTGGAAGACGCATGTCATCTTCGCCGCCGAGGTCTTCAATCCCATGGGCATCGCCGTCATCGGCCTGAAGTACCGCCTGCGTCCGCCGCACAAGCTCGACAATGCCGGCATCCAGGCGCTCACCTTGCTTGATGCGAAACGCGCCGTGCGTCTTGCAAGACATCGCGCTGCCGAATGGGGCATTGATCCAAAGAAGATCGGCATCGCCGGTTATTCCGCAGGCGGCAATCTAGCGATGAATCTGGCCGCGAACTTCGACCTCGGTGATGCCAAGGCCGACGATCCAATCGAACGACTCAGCAGCCGCCCGGATTTTGCCGTCGGCCTCGCGACATGGCACTGGCGGCAAAAAGAATCGCCCTTCACCTTCCGCAAAGACACCCCGCCAGTCTTCCTCGTCCACGCCACGAACGACGGCATCAAGGGCGGAGCGCCCATCGAGCTGCCGCGCGTGATCAAGGCTGATCTGGAGAAGCTCAACGTGCCCGTGAAGATGCACGAGTTCAACGAAGGCGCGCACGGCGTCGGCAATCTCATCCCGCAGCGAGTCGCGCACGGCTTCCCGCCCGCGAAGTGGCCGGAGCTTTTGCTTGAGTGGCTCAAGGGTGTCCCGCCGCATTCACCCGCCTCTCCTGAACCCTCACCTCGACATCGCTGATCTCGTCACCATGAAACCGCTGCTCCTCATCCTTTCGGCATTCATCATTTGTCATTCGTCATTCTCGGCCCCGCCGAGTGTGCTCATCATCGTCGGTCCCAGCAATCATCCACCCGGATCGCATGAGGTCGCGGCGGGTGGTCGTGTGATGAAGCACTGCGTCGAGACGATGGCGAATGTGCCGGGCGTAAAGGCTGATGTGCTCTATGAGTGGCCGGATAAAGCCTTGCGTGATGCCACGGCTACCGTTGTCTTTATCGGCGACACGTTTCCGGCGGGGCGTTTCCCGAATCCGCAGCAAAACCTCGCTGATCTCGATGCCATGATGCAGCGCGGCTGCGGCATCGTGTGCGTGCATTACGCCACGGGACTGCTTGGCGAGGATGTCACGTCCGAGGGCGATCATCCGCTGCTGCGTTGGCTCGGCGGGTACTTCGCCAACCGCTCATGCCCTCATCACGAGTCTTTCGCGCGCATCTTTAATGCGGCCACCATCACACCGGCGGCAGCGCAACATCCCATCGCGCGCGGCTGGAAGGAATTTACGCTGCGCGACGAGCCTTACATCAACAACTACTTCGGCAAAGGCGGGAACAAGCTCGCTCCAAATGTCACCGCCATCGCCACCTCCATGCTGCCGCCCGAGACACCAAAGCGCGAGACGGTGGCGTGGTGCGTCGAGCGCTCCGATGGCGGGCGCGGATTCGGCATCGTCATGCCGCACTTCTTCAAGAACTGGACGAACGAAGACCTGCGCCGCTGCATCCTCAATGCCATCGTCTGGACTGCGAAACTCGAAGTGCCCTCTGATGGCGTGAGGACGACGCTGCCGGACTTGAAGGACTTCAAACCCGTCTCCGTGGACTACACGCCGCCACCGCCGAAAGTGAAAAAGCTTGATGCGAAGTGAGACTTGCGGAAAAACGGATCGTTGTTCTCGTAACCAACCTCTCACCTATCCTCACAATCATGAACACACCAGCCACACCCATCGCCTCACGTCGTTCTTTCATCTCCAGCACCGCAGCCGCAGGAGCCAGCTTTTTGCTGCTGCCCAGCGGCACCCGCATCGGCAGGGCCGCGCCGAGCAACAAGCTCAATGTCGGCCTCATCGGCGTGTGGGGCAGGGGGCTGGCGCATTACAATTCCATCGCTGAGGAGAACGTCGTGGCCCTTTGCGACGTGAACGAGGCGCGGTTCCCTGACGCGCTGAAGCGCTTCCCGGGCGCGACGACGTATGTGGACTGGCGCAAATGTCTCGATCACAAAGACCTCGACGCCGTCGTCGTCTGCACCGCCGACCACACGCACGCCTTCATCGCGAACTGGGCGCTCAAGCGCGACCTGCATTGCTACTGCGAGAAGCCGCTCGCGATCACGGTAAATGAGGCGCGCACGGTGCGCGCGACGTGGGAGACGAAGAAAACCAAGCTCGCCACGCAGGTGGGCATGCAGCGCCATGAGCACCCGAACTTCAACCGCCTCAAGGAACTCCTCCGCGACGGGGCCATTGGTGAAGTGAAAGCCGCGTACGCCTGGGGCAACCGCCAGATTCCAAAGCCCGGCTATTTTCCCGAGGAAGGCAAGCCACCGGCTGATTTCAATTGGGATTTGTGGCTCGGCCCCTCGCCCTTCCATCCTTACAGCCCCGAGTACTTCAAAGGCAACGCGGGCGCGAACTGCCTGTCCTGGAACATGTTCTGGGATTTCGGCGCGGGCCAGATCGGCGACATGGGCAGCCACACGATGGACCTGCTGTGGAATGCCGTGGATGCCAAGCTGCCCACCTCAGCCGAGGCGAAGGGAGATGCTTATCATTCCGATGTCACGCCGGTGAAATGCGAGAGCCACTTCGATTTCCCCGCCAATGACTGGCGCGGGCCGATCACGGTCAGTTGGTTCCAAGGCGGCGCGATGCCGCGCGCGCCGAAGGACAGCATCGACCTCAGCAAGATCGGCCACGGCGCGATGTTCAAGGGCACCAAAGGCTTCATCATTGCCGACTTCGACTCCCGCATGATCATCCCCTTCGGCAACGACGCCGACATGACCTATTACAAGCCGCGCAAGAAGGAGGAGCAGTTTGCCGACATCGGCCTGGGCAACTTCCAGAAGCAGTGGTTCGACGCCTGCCGCGACCCCAGCAAGCCCACCGGCTGCGACTTCGGCTACAGCGCCAACATGATCGAGCAGATGCTCCTCGGCCTCGTGGCCTACCGCGTGGGCAAGAAAATCAGCTACGACGGCAAGACCGGCACCAGCCCGGACACGCCCGAGGCGAAGGCCTT
>JANPIW010000678.1:0-7171 GCA_031425215.1 Verrucomicrobiaceae bacterium | reverse complement strand
CCCTTCGGTTTGTGAAACTTCGCTTCGAGCGGCAGCTTCACTTTTTCATCGAGACCTGTCTTGGTGAAATTTTTGTATTCCGTGCCAGGCGTCAGCACGCGCATCCCGCCATCGACATAGCTCGGCATGACGTAGTGGACGGTTTTGCTGATGAACTTGCCCGGCTTGAACACGGGCATCTTTTCCTTCGCTGTGTCGCCACTGGTGTTCTCGAAGAGATACACACCGTTGCTCGGCTTGTCCGGGCACGAGACGATCAAATCGAAATCGCCATCGCCATCCGCATCACACGGCACGGGCCAGGCCCAGAGACCGACGCCGAGATCGACGGCGAGACCAGGGTTGTTGTAGGGCAACTGCTCCAGCGCGAAAGCGGATTGCAACAGGAGAAGAGACAGGAGGAAGGGGCGCATGATTTTGCAAATGAGATTTACTGAACGGCGGCACTGATCTTGTCCTTCAAGACAGGAAGCACCTGTTCGATGCGGCGGCGTTCCTCGTCGCGAAAGCGGTGGAACGGCTCGGCCATGAAGTCGTCGCAAACGCCTTCGATCGAGAGCGCGCACTTGAGTCCTTTGATGATCGCTGACGAGTGGCGGCCCACTTGATAAAGTGTTGTGGAAACCTCCATCACCACGGCGTGAAGCGCGCGCGCCTTCGCCATGTCACCGGCCAGAGCTGCGCGATGCAAGGCGACGTAGAGCTCTGGAAACACATTGGCTCCGCCATTCACGCCGCCGTGACCACCCGCGAGCACCGCATCGAGCAGCAACTCCTCCGGCCCCATCAGCACCGTCCAATCGGGGCGATCCGCCAACTGACGACACAGCCGGTGAAAGTACGTCATGTTCCCCGAGCTGTCCTTGATGCCGTGAATGCGCGGATCATCAAGCAACGCGCGCACCGTATCGACCTCGAAACTGACTTTCGTGAGCGTCGGCATGTTGTAGAGAAAAAAAGGCAGCGGCAATTCCGGCAGCAGGTGGCGGATGTATTCGAGAAGCTCCGGTTGTCCTTCCGGCAGGTAATAAGGAGGAGCGGCAACCAGCGCATCTGCACCGGCGTCAGCGGAGTGTTTGGCGATATTCACGGACTCGACGAAGGCAGTGTCCGTGATGCCAACGAGCACAGGCAATCGACCACGTGCAAACTTGCAGGCGTTCGTGATCAGTTCGCGGCGGAGGCGATAGCTCAGGCTCGGGCCTTCGCCCGTCGTGCCGAGAATGAAAAGTCCGCTGACGCCTCCAGCGACGAGACGCTCTATGAGCCGCTCAAGGCCGCCGACATCAAGCGTGTCGCGATCGGTGAGCGGAGAAACAAGCGGTGGAACAATGCCAGTGAGTGGTGAAGGGATCATGGTTGAATCAGGAAAGACGGACATCGCCGCAAAGATGAACGGTCAGGCCAAGCTCGCTCATCGCAGCGGCCTTGATGCGAGCGGCACGGTGCGCCTGCTTTTCATTCGGAGCATACACGACCTGGATGTGATTGGATTTGTGACGTGCCATCATCTGGTCGCGTGACACGCCCTTCATCACCGCGTGCATGATCGGCCACTGCGGCGTGGTTTCCCTCCAGCGCCGATTGGTTTCCTCCTCGGGAAGCTTCACCACCTCAGCGACGCCCACGTCGCAGTGCAACGCACCGTCCATCACGAAGACGCGGCTCCAGACGATGTGTCCCGGCTTGCTCACGCCCTTGAGTGTGCCGCCGCCTAGACGGAAATACATCGGGGGCTGTCGCTCGCTCGACGCTCCTTTCCATCCGCCAATGAAGTGCGCGGGCGGCGCGGCGCCGCTGATGAGGAGCACCCAGACGTAGTCACCCTTATAAGAAGCACCCCAACGCAAATCATGCAGCGTGTTCTCCGGCGCAAAGCCGAGTTCACGCCACAGGCGGTAGGTCACGAGGCCGTCGATCCCAGCGCATTCATCGACCTCGTTAAAGTGAGGCACGGCCTCTCCTTCGAAGAGCACGCGCTTGCCGTCTGCCGACTTCACAGGCGGACGGTCGGCGTTGTTGAGCATGCCCTCGACCAGATCGCTCGCTGGCGTGAGGTCTTTGAGTCCTTGCTGATATTGGATGCCGATGGCGGCACAGCCGAACTCGTCGGCGAGCCGGACGGCGGCGACATACATTTTGCACTGGAGCAGCACTTGGCTCTCGGTGAGGTCGGTCGCCTCGTTGGTGCCTAGGGCAAAGCGCATGCCCTCCTTCTTTAACCACGCATACACGGCGGCGGCATCGGCATCACTCACAGTCTGCATCTCTGCATAGAGCGTGGACTGGCTGAGACGCTCTTTGAAGACGCCCGTCGGATGCAGCAGGTGATCGGGCACGATGGCGTTGATCATGCCCATGCAGCCTTCGTCGAAGACGCCGATGATGGCCTTCTCACGCTGGAAGCGACGGGCGAACTCGCGACCGATCCGCGCATCTTCGTCCGGCAACTTTAGCAGGGACAGATCGCGCACATGACTTTGGTCGTGTGTCACACTTCCGAATTGGAGCCACTCGCGCAGTCCAGCCTTGAAGAAGGCGTCTGTGAACTCCTCGCTCCACAACGTCGAATAGCGCACGCCTGCTTTGGTGAGCGACGCGTTCAAGTTCAGCAGGCCGACCAAGCCCGGCCACTGCCCGCTCCAGTTTGCCACGGTCAAAATCGGACCACGATGCGTGGTCAGGCCAGCGAGCACATGATGCGAGTACTGCCACACAGCCTCGGCCACGATCAGCGGTGCGTCGGGGTCGATCCCGCGAAACACCTCCATGCCCATCTTCTGCGAGTCGATGAAACCGTGCTTCTTCGCTTTGTCGAACGGGTGCGCCCGCTTCACGGTGAAGCCCTCGGCCTTCAGCGCGGCTGACAAGGCGGACTCCATCGCGGCTTGCGCGGCCCAGCAGGTTTGGTTGGCGGCGAGTCGGAGGTCGCCGCTGGCCACGAGTTGAATCGTGCGATTAGTTGGCTTCATGGTTGGGCGGCTATCGTGCCGAAGGGCGGCAAAGAAACAAACACCTTCGATTGCGCATCTTTGCCGGCTGCATGACGATTCCTGACCTGTCCCATGCCCGCCACACAACAAGCCGACTACTTCTCGACCCAGGTCGTCCGCACCCGGCGCTTCTTTTTTCCAGACTGGAAGGAGCGGCTGCGAGGTGCAAATGACCTCTGTCTTGTCGGCGGTGGTTGCGAATGGTGCGCGCCGGATTTCATCGTGGATCGGCAGCGCTTTCCGTTCCTCGCGTTTGAGTTTGTGGCGCGGGGCAAAGGGCGCGTCACCTTCGGCGGCAAGAGCCATCCGTTGGGCGCGGGTCATGCGTTCTTCTTTGATCCTGCCACGCCGCACGTGATCCGCTCGGACGCGGATGATCCGATGGTGAAGTACTTCTTCAACTTCACCGGCAGACGCGCGGCGCATCTCCTCAAGGATCTCGCGCTCAGTCCCGGCATGGTCATCCGGCTGCTCGACGGCGGGCGCATCGTGAGCCTTCTCGAAGAGGTGATCGATCACGCGCTGCGCGGCGGCGCGCCGGGTCTGCGTTGCGCCACCGCAGCACTGGAGCATGCGCTCGTGCTGTGCGCGGACGGCCGGCAGCCTGCCACGACAAATCTTGACCCGGCCTATGCCACCTATCTGCGCTGCCGGGGCCATCTGCTGCGGAATTACCCCGTGCTCAGCAGCATCGAGCAGGCGGCGCGGCACTGCCGCGTGTCTGCGGCGTACTTCACGCGGCTGTTCCGCCGCTATGATAAGGAGACGCCGCTGGCGTGTCTCACGCGCTTGAAGATGTCCCAGGCAATCATCCTTCTGCGGCAGCCTGGCGCGCAGGTCAAGAGCGTGGCGAGCGAGCTGGGCTACGGCTCGGCTGCACACTTCTCGCGCACCTTCCGCGCGTGGCATGAGCGGACAGCGGTATCAGTGATGGGCGGTTAGCGGAGAAGCCTGTTCATTGACGCCCACACGCTTCGTGCCTTTTCGTTCTCGTCCTCATTCATCTTCCCAATTCGGAGGGTTCCCTCTCACCAAGGGGCTGATTTCCCCTTGGCATCTCATGCGCCGCGTTGCACTGTCGCGGCTCCAAGCGCAATGCCCTTCCCTCCCGCCGTCGTCCATCTGCTCACAGGCATTGCTGCCGTGCTCGTGATCTCGTCTGTCATCGGCTGGATCCTCGCACGCCGCGTGTCGTCAGACTCGGCCAGGGCGACGGTCAAGAACCTTAACGACCGCGTGAAGAGCTGGTGGCTGATGTCCGCCGTCTTCATCGGCGCGCTGGCCTGCGGGAAAACCGGCGCCGTCATCATATTCGCACTGATGTCTTTTCTCGCGCTGCGCGAATACATCACCGTCACACCCACCCGCCTGGCTGATCACCGCAGCTTGTTCGCCATGTTCTTCATCATGCTGCCTTATCAGTACTGGCTCGTTCACGCCGAGTGGTACGGAATGTTCAGCATCATGGTGCCGGTGTATGCGTTCATCCTCATCCCGGTGATGTCCGTCATCCGCGGCGATCCCAAGGAATTCCTCGAACGCAGCGCCCGCAATCAATGGGGCCTCATGGTGTGCGTGTATTTCATCAGCCACATCCCCATGCTCCTCTCGCTGCCGGTGCGAGGATTTGATCACGGCAACGCGGGTCTCGTCCTCTTCCTCGTCGTCATCTCCCAGGGGAGTGATGTGCTGCAGTACTGCTGGGGCAAGCTCGCAGGCCGCCATCCCATCGCGCCGACGGTCAGCCCAAAAAAAACTATCGAAGGCTTCATCGGCGGCGTGCTTTCCGCCAGCGCCCTCGGCGCGGCGATGCACGCGATCACGCCATTTGGGCCGGCACATTCATTCGTCATCGCATTCGTCATCACGCTCATGGGCTTCTTCGGCGGACTGGTCATGTCCGCCATCAAACGCGACCGCGGCATCAAGGACTGGGGAGCGATGATCGAAGGCCATGGCGGCATGATGGACCGGATCGATTCCCTCTGTTTCTCCGCGCCAATTTACTTCCACATCATCCGTTACTGGTACACTGACGCGCAGGGTTGAATTCCCCGCGCTCGCGCCTAACCTCCGCTCATTCATGAAAGCCATCCTCTTTCTCCTCCTCGCCATCGGCTTCGGCTATGTCTCTTACAACTACATGTACGAGCCCATGCTCGACTCCCTCGGCATCTCGCGTGTGAAGATTGAAAAGAAAGTCGAGATCGCCGTCGTCGCGCCAGCACCTGCGCCAAGACCCGAGCCAAAACCGGAGCCGATTCCCATGCCCGCGCCCGAGCCAAAGCCGGAAATGAAACCCGAGCCGCCGCCACCACCGCCGCCACCGCCGATGCCCGAGCCGGAGAAGCCTAAAGATGGATTCACGCCGCCGACCTTTGATCCCATCGAAGTCATGACAGCGAACTGGACCAAAATCCCCGTCAACTTTTTCGCGACACCAAAAGCCATCAAGGTGCTCAAAGAACTCGAGATCAAAATGAAAGTCGGCGCCGGAATGGCCACCACCAAAGTGGCCGCTGGCGGCACCGTCTATGCCCACGGCCAGGACGGCGCAAACATCCTCATCTCACCTGTCGCCAGCTCTCCGGGACGCGCGGCGGTCCCCATCGACGACACCGACATCAAAACCGTCTTCACCGCCGCCTACGAGCAACTCAAAATCACCATGACCGAGCGTTCGCGCGCCGCATGGGACCAGCAGCAGATCGCAAAGAACCAGCCCAAACAAGCAGCGCCTCTCACCACCGGAGGCAGCAATGGCAAGCCTGCCAAGGAAGCCGACGGCTCCTATCCCCTCCTCCTCGCCAGCATGAAATCCGGCCAGGTCACCGAGATCAAACCCGAGAACATCAAAAAGTGGGGCGACGTGACGAGCGAGAAAATCGACGGCACCACCTACTGGACCGTCGTGGTGAAGTACGAGACACAAACCATGTTCGGCAAATTCGAGACGGAAGCCCTGGCACGCATCAAGGACGGCAAAGTGGACAAGTGGGTCTATGTCGGATCGGGCGAGGTGGTACCGTAGCAAAACCGAATCCACCCTGCGGTGAGTCCGCTGAGATCAATGGAAGCCACGCCGCCGCCCCCCATCCTCACCATTGCCGGTTCTGATTCCTCATGTGGCGCGGGAGTGCAGGCAGATTTGAAATCCATCGCTGCCCTCGGCGGATACGGTCTCAATGCCATCACGAGCATCGTGTCGGAGACGCCGGGCATCGTCTCTCAGATCAGGCTGCTCGATGCGGAGATCATCGCCGATCAAATCCGTGTGCTCTTTGACGCCTTCCCAGTCCGCGCGGCGAAGACGGGAATGCTCGGTGGCCGCGCGCAGGTTGAGGTGGTCGTGAGCGCGTGGAAAAAATTCTCGGACGGAAACATTCCTCTCGTGGTCGATCCCGTGATAGTCGCGACGGGTGGCGGCAGGCTGCTCGAAGACGATGCGATCAGCGCGGTGGAAAATCTGCTGCTGCCGCTCGCCACGCTCATCACGCCGAACATGGACGAGGCTGGCGTGCTCTCGGGACGCGGGATCAAGACGCGCGACGACATGGCCGCGTGTGCTGCGGAGCTGGCGCGGAAATTTGGCACCGCCATCCTGCTCAAAGGCGGCCATCTCACTGGCGACAGCGCGGCTGATGTTTTGTGCGAGAGCGACGGCACATTTTCGTGGTTCGAGGGCGAGCGCGTGCATGGCGTCCACACCCACGGCACTGGTTGCTCGTATTCCGCAGCCATCGCTACCGGCCTCGGGAAAGGACTGCCGCTGCGTGATGCCGTGGGCGAGGCGAAGGCGTTCATCGCGCGCGCCATCGGAAATTATTTTGCATGGCCGGGCGGATCGGGCACCGTTCATGCGTTGAATCACCTGCACCAATCATGAGGCACGCCGCCGCCATCACCCTCTGGCTATGCACCGCCGCTGCTCACGCGGCAGTGCCGGAGACTTCGAAGCCCGCCGTCGTGGTGACAAAACCCGTCGATGAAATCTCGCAGGCCGCGATCCAGTCGGCCTTTCAGGTGCTGCGGAGCGAGTACATCCGGCGCGATGACCTCACCTTTGATGAGCTGAACCGCGCCGCTCTGCAAGGCCTCCTCTCGCGCCTCGCCTTCGGCGCGGAGCTGATACGCGATGACCGCAAAGAAAAATCGCCGCCGCCCGCGCTCCACGGCGA
>JANPIW010000677.1:0-10175 GCA_031425215.1 Verrucomicrobiaceae bacterium | reverse complement strand
AACAAGGACAAGCCGTTCTTTCTCTACCACTCGGTGACCTTGCCGCACGGCACCTTCGAGATCGACGACCAGGGAATCTACAAAGACAAACCGTGGACGGAGCAACAGAAGAACTTCGCGGCGATGGTCACGCGCCTGGACACCGATGTGGGCCGCCTTCTCGATGTGCTCAAGGAGTGCGGCATCGACGACAACACGCTCGTCATGCTTGCGGGCGACAACGGCTCTTCATTCGACCCGCAGAGCGAGATCGGAAAACTTTTCGATCAGTCGATGGGCGGCAGGCTGCGCGGATTCAAACGCGGACTCTACGAAGGCGCGCTGCGGCAGGCTGCCCTCGCGCGCTGGCCCGGCACCGTGCCCGCAGGTCGTGTGAGCGATGAGCCGTGGGCCTTCTGGGATTTTCTGCCGACAGCGGCAGAGCTGGCTGGCACCGCTGTTCCCGCCAGCGCAAAAACCGACGGGCTTTCGCTCGTCTCCATGCTCAAAGGCGGCCCCGCAACGCAACGCGGACATTTCTACTGGGAGCTGCACGAAGGCGCGTCGCTCCAAGCCGTGCGCTTCGGCGATTGGAAAGCCGTGCGCAACGGTCCCGAGAACCCCATCGAGCTTTACGACCTCAAAACCGACGAGGGAGAAAAGAACGATCTCGCATCCGCAAAACCCGATCTCATCGCCAATGCCGAGGCGCTGATGAAGCAATCGCGCACCGACCATCCCGACTGGCCCCTCGTGCAGAAACGCGTCAAAGCGGGCGGCAAAGGTAAGGGGAAGAAGTCCGATGAGTAAGGGCACCACAGTTCTGGCTCAATCAGAGAGGCATGATGCCGCCCATTCCTGCCCTTGGCGTGGCATGTCTTGAAATCTAGCGGCCAGAAGTTCATTGAGGGAGCTGTTTACGGCCTAATTTTCAGTTGAAAAATTTCGCGTTCCTGCCATCAGATGCGCCGCCCGGCTGGACTCACTTCTGCCGGGTGCCATTTTAGGGCCTCGCCCTTCGTGGCTGTCTTTATTGAGTAATTACATTCCAACCACATCCGTCACATGATGATTCAGGTCGAAAGTTTGCGAAAAGAGTTCGGCACCAAGGTCGCCGTCGATGGCGTTTCCTTCAATGTCGATAAGGGCGAGGTGCTCGGCTTCCTCGGGCCAAACGGCGCGGGGAAATCCACCACGATGCGCATGGTCACGGGTTATTTCCGGCCCACGCTCGGATCCATCAAGGTGGGCGGCATCGACATGCTGGAGAATCCGGAGGAGGCCAAGCGCAGCATCGGCTACCTGCCGGAAAACGCGCCACTGTATTCCGACATGACCGTCGCGAGCTTCCTGGGATTCTGCGCGGAGCTTCGCGGCTTGCGCGGTGCGAAAAGATCACAGGCCATCGATCGCGTGCTGGAGATTTGCTTCCTCGAAAGCGTGCGGAACCAGAGCGTGGACACACTTTCCAAAGGCTACCGCCACCGCACCTGCTTCGCGCAGTCGATCATTCACGATCCCGATGTGCTGATCCTCGACGAGCCGACGGACGGCCTCGATCCGAATCAGAAGCACGAGGTGCGCAGCCTCATCAAGCGCATGGGCCAGAACAAAGCGATTATATTCTCCACCCACATCCTCGAGGAAGTGGAGGCCGCCTGCTCCCGCGCCATCATCATCGACCGCGGCAAGGTCGTGGCCGATGGCACGCCCGACCAGCTCAAGCAGCGTGGCAACGCCGCCGTGCGCGTCGGCATCCGTGGCGCGGCCGGCAGCGCCGTGCGCGCGGAGATCGAGAAGATCAACGGCATCCATCAGGTGGAGCCTAGTGTTTCAAGCGAGAGCGAGTTCACCGCGCGCGTGATCGTCAGCAAAGGCAAACGCACCGCCGACATCGCACGCGAGATTTCACAGCTCTCCGCATCGCGCGGCTGGCTGCTCGAAGAACTGCATCAAGACGAGGGCAAGCTGGATGAAATCTTCCGCAGCATCACGCGCTCCGACACAGCCGACAATCTGGCTACGCAGAAGAAAGCGTAACTCCTAGCGCCCAACTCATAACCCTTTTTGCGCCCCAACCATGAAAAAGCAAGACATCCAGAACATCCTCACGGTGTTCAAACGTGAGTTCCTCGCGTACTTCAACTCGCCCGTTCTTTATGTGATCGTCGTGATCTTCCTCCTCGTCTCGCAAGGCTTCGCGTTCCTCTTCGGACGCTTCCTCGACGGCGACAACGCCTCCCTCACCCAGGCGTTCTTCTTCTGGCATCCGTGGATTTACATCGTGCTCGCGCCCGCCGTGGGCATGAGGCTGTGGTCGGAGGAGCAGCGCCTCGGCACCATCGAGCTGCTGATGACCATGCCCATCTCCCCGTGGCAGGCCATCATCGGCAAATTCTTCGCCGCCGCGCTCGTGTGGTTCATCGCCCTCGCGCTCACGTTCCCCATCGTTTGGACGGTGTTTTATCTCGGCTCACCCGATAAAGGACCGATCATGACGGGCTACGTCGCGAGCTTCCTCTACGCCATGGGCTGCCTCGCGGTCACATCGGCAGCCAGCGCCTTCACGCGCAGTCAGGTCGTGTGTTTCATCGTCTCCGTCGCGCTCTGCCTGCTCTTCACCTTGATCGGCTATCCCGGCATCGTGGATTGGGCCTTGTCCTCCGCGCCAGCCTGGCTGGAAAGCCCGGTGCGTCTCATCGGCTACCTCAGTTTCATGGATCATTTCTTCGAGATGACCAAAGGCATCTTCGTCTTCCGCGACGTGCTGTACTTCATCTCCATCATCGTCGTCGGTCTGCTCATCACCGCTGTCGGCCTCCGCGCCAAACGCGCCTGATCTTCATTTCTGATTTCTGCTTTCAAATTTTCCATTTTCAAAACCATGAACCTCAACAGCAAACAAGCCACCACCGGCCTCACGATCCTCATCGTGATCGCCATCGTGTTTGTCCTGAACTTCCTCGTCGGCGGAGTCGGCGTGGGAAATTTCAGAATCGATCTCACGCAGGACAAGCTCTACACGCTCTCCCAAGGCACCAAGAACATCATCGGCCGCGTGAAGCCCGAAGAACCCGTGACCATCCGCTACTACGTCACCAGCGAGGATCGCGTCATGCCGCCTGTGCTGAAAACGTATGCGCGCACCGTGCAGGATTTGCTCCTCGAATTTGAAAAGCAGTCTGACGGCAAGATCGTGCTCGAAAAAATTTCGCCCAACCCCAACACCGAGGAAGAGGATAAGGCGCGCGAGGACGAGGTGCAGGGCATGACCGCCAATCAAGAGGGTGACAACGTCTATCTTGGCATGGCCATCCAGTGCGCAGGCAAAAAGGAAGTGCTCCCGTTTTTGAATCCAAATGAGGAAACCTCGCTCGAGTACAACGTCGCACGCTCCATCGGCAAAGTCATCAGCGACAAGAAAACCGTCATCGGCGTGATGAGCGCCATGCCCATTCACGGCACACCGCAGATGCCCTGGATGCAGCGCCAGCCCGGCGCGCAAGACCCCTGGGTCGTCATCCAGCGCCTCCGCATGGATTACGAGGTGCGCGAGGTTCCCTTCACCACCGACAAAATCGACACGGACATCACCGTGCTCATCGTCATCCATCCCGCCAGCATCATCGAGCAGGCCGAGTACGCCATCGACCAGTATGTGATGAAAGGCGGCAAGCTCATCGCATTCGTCGATCCGCAAAGCTGGCTCGCGCAGGTCTATAGCAACCAGCAGCCGCAGAACCCGATGATGGGCGGCCAGCCACCTCCGACCATGATCGCGCCCGTATCGAACCTGAACAAACTCTTCGCCTCCTGGGGCGTGGGCTTCAGTGATCAAATCGTCGCCGACCAGACTTACCTCGGGCAGATCCAAGGCCGGCGCAATCCCACCGCGCTCAGCCTCCCCGAAGCCGCCATCAACAAAGACAGTCGCATCATGGGCGGCCTCAAATCCCTCGTCATGATGGGCGCGGGATCCATCTCGGCTGACAAAGTGGCCGATGGCATCAAGGCAGAGGTTCTCATTGAAAGCTCCGAGAACTCCGAGCTGATCGACAGCGCCGCTGCCGAGAAGCTCCGCACCCAGCCGCTCACGAGCTTCAATCCGAGCGGCAAAAAGAAAACGCTCGCCGTGCAGCTCACCGGCAAATTCAAAACCTCATTCCCCAACGGCAAACCCGCCCCTATCGGTGGTGAAGGCGCAGGCGGCCCGCCAAGAGAAGGTGGCGGCGCGCAGGTCGATGAAACCGCGCCCAAGGCAGCCACGCCTCCAGCGGCAGCGCCAGTTGCGCCACCCACCACACCGCCGCCATCGGCACCACCACCCGCCGCGCCGCCAGCCGCAGGCCCAACGCCGGCGCCCGCACCTCCGCCACCAGCCGCAGGTCCCGCGCCAACGCCTCCATCACCCGCTCCTGCAGCTCCAGCCACGCCAGTGACCGTGACCACGCCGCCAGTCAGCGTTCCCGCATCACCCACTCCTCCTCTTCCTCCTGGTCTTACTCCTTCATCTCCCGCTGTCCCGGCAGCGCCAGCCACCGCAGTACCCGTGGCCGATGCAGCAAAAACCGAGGCCAAGAAAGACGACGGCACCATCAAGGAATCCAGCGGCGAGCCTGTCGTCATGATCTTCTCCGATGCCGACATGATGTTCGATGCCTTCTGCGTACAGCAAGACCGCATGACCGGCGGCATGATCGCCATCAACTCGAACCTCCCCATGTTCCTCAACGCCGTCGAAGTCCTCGCTGGTGGCGGTGATCTCCTCGCCGTCCGCAGTCGCGCCTCCACGCAGCGCCCCTTCACCAAGCTCGACGAAATGCGCGACAGCGTTGAAGCGAAATACCGTCCGCAACTTCTCGACCTCGAAAGTCAGCAGCAAAAAATCGTCCAGGACATCGCCACCAAACGCGGCGCGCAAGGCCAGGGTGGAATTCTGCTCATCGACCCCAACAAGGATGTCGAGGTGAAGCAACTCATGGAAAACCAGGTGACAATCAACCGTAAGATCCGCGAGGTGAAGAAGGAGGTGAACCGCGATGTCGATAAGACTCTCAACTGGCTCACCATCCTCAATCTCTTCGCCGTCCCCCTCGGTGTCATCGCCATCGGCGGCATCCTCGCCATCCGCCGCCGTTTTTCCACCGCCGCGCGCTGATCCGCCGCCGCAAAAACTTTCCCAACCTCTCACCGACATCATCCGACTATGAAGCGCATCGTGACATTGCTGGCCGTGCTGGCCGCCCTCATCGGCCTTATCTTTTATTCCCAGGGCAAGCGTGATAAAACCATGAGCAAGGCCAGCAGCATGGGCGCCGCCATGCGCGAGCTACTGCTCCCTGACCTCTCCGTCCCCGCCGTGCAAAAGGTCCGCATCAAGGACACCACCGGAGAGCTGACCGTCGAGGTCGCCGGAGACAAATGGACCGTCAAGGAGCGCGACGGCTATCCTGCCTCGTTCGACAAAATCAAACGCGTCGTCGCCGAGATCGCCGAGCAAAAAATCAGCAGCGGCCAGCCCCTTGGAAAAACTGCTTGGGCCAAGCCCGAGGTCAAGGTCGAGGAACCCGGCAAGGGCGATGCCGCAGGTCAGGGATTGCTGGTCGAATTCCAGGACGCTAAAGGCAACGTGCTCGAATCCCTCGTGCTCGGCGCGAATGTCGAAAGCTCCGGCGGCCGCAGCAGCGCATCGCCCTTCGGCGGCGGCTCCAGCATGCGCTTCGTGCGCGTGCCCAAGGATGGCGAGAAGAACACCATCTGGGTCGTGAACAACAGCTTCTACGACGTGCAGCCCAAACCCGCCGACTGGATCGACAAGGCATTCATCGACGTGCAAAGGCTCAAGGCCGTGGAGATCACACCAGCGACAGCACCCGACGCATGGAAAGCCTCGCGCAAAGCAGCCGAGGGAGATGACAGCAATTGGAAGCTCGATGAAGCCAAGCCCGCTGAAGTTCTCGACGACGGAAAAGCCGCCGTCGCAGGCCTCCTCGGCAACGGGCAGTTCACCGACATCGCCACCAAGGACAAAACCAGCGCCGCCGATTTCTGGAAGGATGCCGTGAAAGCCAAGCTCACCACCTTCGACAACTTCACTTACAACGTGGAAGCCGTGAAGAAGGGCAAGGATACAGACGAGAAGTTCTACCTCAAAGTCACCAGCATCACCGCCGACATCGCCAAGGAGCGCAAGCCCGAGAAGGACGAGAAACCCGAGGACAAGAAAAAGAAGGACGACGAGTTCGCTGCGCAGAAGAAGACCTTTGAAGAAAAGCTCGCCAAGGAAAAGAAAGCCGAGGGCTGGACCTACGAGGTCGCCAGCAGCACCGTCACCGCGCTCATGAAGAAGCGTGCAGAAGTGCTCAAAGACAAACCCGAGGAACCCAAAATCCCGGCAGACGCAGCCACCAAACCTGGCATCCTCCCGCCGCCCGGCACACCAGTTGTTCCGCCGCCATCAGCGCCGAAGCCCGCCGCTGAACCCGTGACACCCGAGGCGCGCATCATGCCGCCAGATGCGGCACCCGCAAAACCAGTCGTGCCTGCTGCCGATCTCACGCGCAAGCCCATCAGCGTCACCACCCCGCCCATCTCCGTGCCTCCGCTGCCCAAAGACGAGATCAAACCCGCCCTTGATCCCAAAGCCAATCCCGCCACACCCAACGCCCCGGCCCCTCCACCACCCGCCGAGCCAAAGAAGTAGCGCATGGAACGCCGACGACCCGTCGGCCAGGCAGGGCATGGAGCGCCGACGATTCGTCGGCCACCCTCACCCACCCATCAGCAGCCGCACATGGCGCGCGCTGCCTTTTGCATGAGCCCCGCCATCTTTGAAGCCAGCCTCTGCACGCTCGGTGAAGTAGCGCAGCGGCGCGTCATCACGGCCCTCGATCTCAGCGCGTTTGAAGGAGGCCATGGCTTCCTTGTACTCACCCTTGCGAAGATGCACGACACCTTCCCAGAACGCGTCGCGCGCCGCAGCCTCCGCCTCGCTGAGCTTGTCTTTCTCGGCCAGCAATTCATAAACCTCGCTCACCTGGCTGCCCCGCGGGGCGAAGACCATCTCCATCGGACGCACCTCGATGCCTTCCTTCGCCAGCGCGTGCGTGCGCGCGGCGAGCAGGACATGGCTGCCATACGCGACATTGATGGAGCAAAGGCGCAGTGAAAAATCCAGCGGCTCGCCGATCGCGCCGTAGAACTGGAACTCGGAGAACCCAAACAGGCCGCAAGTCATCTCGCCAGAGGCAAGCGCCACACCGAGCACGGGCCGCTTGTGCCAGCGGTCCTCCATTTCCTTGGCGAGATTGATCAACCGTGTGCGCAGCTCCAGCGCCACGCGGCAGGCGGTGTCCGCGTGTTTCTCATCGTGCAGAGGAAATCCAAACAGCACGCGCACACCGTCTTCATTGCACGAATCAAGATACGCGCCCTTTGAGACGAGGAACTCCGCCACGGCTTTGAGAAAGCCCGAGCTGAGCGTCTCCATTTCCACAGGCTCCAGCTCAGCGCCGAGGTCGGCGTAATTCAGCACACGACATGAAAGCACCGTCAGCTCCCGCCGGCCCGTGAGCTGCGGCAGCTCCTTTGCGGTGGAGAGCTGCGTGAAAGTTGTCTCCGAGATGCGCCCGATGAAAAAACGCCGCAGCATGTGCGCGCGCGATCCTTTCTCCGTGCCGCTGATCGCCACACCGAGCAGCCCCGCCGCGAGCACCGCGAGCAACCCCGAGAACGGCTCGAACATCACTCCATTGAACGCGAGCGCGGGCGAGAGCATGAACGTGAGAAACGCCGCGCCGAACATGAATCCAAACTTGCGCGACTGCCTCGGCATCTCCGCGCACACCCAGGCCGTGACAAAAGCCATCGCAGTGTAAAACAAGTACTGCAGCGGCACCACGCGCGCGAGCGGCTCGGGGCGCAACACAAACACCTGTCGGTAAGTACGCTCCAGCCAGTCAGCCAGATCATGGAACACGCCGTAGTGATACAATGCCAGCAACGGAGCGCAGACGACGACGCCGATGATGAGGATGAGTGCGCGTTTGCTGGACATGAAGATGGGTGTTCCCGGTTGAATCGCTGTGGCAGCATCAAGACGCAAGTGTCAGATGTCGCGCGATGAATTCCTCCGGCGTGATGGGCTGCGGTTTGTAGCCGCTGTCGATGAGGGCATTGAAATGCTTGTCGCTAGTGATGATGTAATCGGCATCGGCGGCGATGGCGCAGTCGGCGAATTTGTCGTCGTCCGGGCAGGCAGTTATGAGGTGGTGGCGAAAGGTAGGGGAGATGAGTCGGGAGTTCTCCGGCCTGCCGATCAGCATCATGTCCCACACGGCGATGAATTCCTCAAAGCGCGCTCGTCCGGCTTTGTCGGTCAGTATCTCCTCATACTCGAGCATGATCTCGTTGCTCACCGCCCATGCAAACCGGCCTTCCATCCACGCCATAAGTATCCGGTGAAAGCGATTCATGCTGGGACGCGCCTGCAGCAGCACATTGGTGTCGATGCACACGGTCATCGGTAGGGGTGGCGCGCGCGAAACTCCTTGATGGACTTGTCGATGTCCTCAGGATCAAGTTTCCCGGCGCGCATGTCCTCATCCGCACCCTCGACCATTTTGCGAAACAACCGCTGAATTTCCAAATCCATAAGCGCCTTGTGCGCCGCCTCGATTTCCTCATCGGTCAATTCCTCGACTTGTCCTGCCAGCGCGGTCGCCTGTGCTTGCACAGCCGCGCGCTTTTCCTCCGGCTTGAGAGGAGGATTTCCGATCATCGTTTCTAAAGCACTCATGGTCGCGAGATTAACATGCCGCGCTTTCACCCGCAACTGGGCACTGCCCGCGCACTTCCCTGCGTCACATTGTCTTCACTTGTCCGGCAGCGCCGCCTGATAGGAGCGGGAAACAATGTCGCTGAGATACCGGTCGCTGTCCTCGGCTGCTTCGCGTGGAAGTGTGAATGAGGCCCTGCCGCTGTTCTTGATCACGAGCTGGAGGCCGAACGGGTAGTCTTTATACAGGCGGCGGCAGAGCGCTTCGATGGCGCTGCCTTCGCGGCCTGCGCGCTCGATGAGATGCTGCACAGCGGCCTGCTCAAAGTGGATGTCGATGTTGTGATCGCGCCGGAATGTTGCGGCGAAGTCCTGCACTTCCTTCGCGCGCACGTCGGTCTGCCAGAGCTTGGCCTGCTGGCGGCAGGCTTCGAGCGCGGCGGCCGTGTCGCGCATGAGCGTGTCGCTCACGATCAGCTCGGGCAGGGCGAGAGATGGAAGCTCAAACTTGAACTCGCGCAGCACTTTCTCCCACACGGTCACGAGACCGCGCGCGCCGGTTTTCTCATCGGCGGCGCGCTCCGCGGCGATGCGCAGGGCGCCATCTTCAAAAGATGCGCGCACGCCGTAGGCTGCGAACTCGCGCTCGAACTGGCGGATGAGGCTGCCTTCGGAGCATTTCATGATTTGGAAGAGATCATCCGCGCTCAGCGGATCGCACACGACGCGCACGGGAAGGCGGCCGATGAACTCGGCCTCGAATCCGTAGTCGATGAAATCCTTCGTGCGTGAATCGCGCAGAAGGCTCTCCGCGGCGGGCCGGTCGGAACCTGCGTTGCCGAAGCCGATGCTGGATTTCACCTGCCGCTTCTCGACGATTTTGTCGAGGCCGCTGAACGCGCCCGAGACGATGAAGAGGATGTTGCGCGTGTTGATCACCTCCTTGCCGGTGCGGCCCTTGCGCGTGTCGAACATCATCTGCATCTGGCTGCGGATGTCGTTCGGCGCGTAGAGCGGCACCTCGGTTTCCTCCATGAGCTTGAGCAGCGCCGTCTGCACGCCGCGACCGCTCACATCGCGTCCGCCGCGTTCGCTGTGCGAGGCCAGCTTGTCGATCTCGTCGAGGTAAATGATGCCGTGCTCCGCCATCTCCATGTTGCCGCCAGCCTTCGCCACGAGATCGCGCACGAGATCATCCACATCACCGCCGACGTAGCCCGTCTCACTGAATTTCGTCGCGTCCGCCTTCACAAACGGCACGCCGATCAGCTCCGCGATGTGTTTGACGAGATACGTTTTCCCCACGCCCGTCGGCCCGATGAGGATGACGTTCTGTTTCACATACTCCATCGCTTTTGCCCGCTCGGGATCTTCCTTCGTCAACGCGCGCAGTTGCTTGATGTGATTGTAGTGATCGCAC
>JANPIW010000676.1:0-13593 GCA_031425215.1 Verrucomicrobiaceae bacterium | reverse complement strand
TTCGAAGGACGGCGTCATCGCAGTGCTCGGCGAGGTCGCCTCGAGCCGCTCGCTGGAGGCCGCGCCGATCTGTCAGCAGAACGGCATCCCGATGATCTCGCCAGCGTCCACGAATCCGAAGGTCACGGAGACGGGCGATTACATTTTCCGCGTTTGCTTCATTGATCCCTTCCAGGGCACGGTGATGGCAAACTTCGCCACCGGCACCTTGAAGGCAAAGAAGGTCGCCGTGTTCACTGATGTGAAGAGCGACTACAGCAAGGGACTCGCGAAGTTTTTCAAAGAAGGCTTCATCAAAGCAGGCGGCCAGATTGTGTCTGAGCTGGACTTCAATGGCGGCGACAAGGATTTCAAAGGCCAGCTCACCGCCATCAAGAGCGCGGCGCCGGACGGCGTGTTCGTCCCCGGCTATTACACGGATGTGGCGCTCATCTGCATCCAGGCGAAGCAACTCGGATTAAATGTGCCGTTCTTCGGTGGTGACGGATGGGAGAGCGACACGCTGGTGAAGATCGGCGGCGATGCGGTGGAAGGACACTACTTCTCCACTCACTACGCGGCGGACGCGGCCTCGCCGAAAGTGGCGGCCTTTGTCGAGGCGTACAAGAAGCGCTTCAACGGCAAGGTGCCCGATGCGATGGCCGCGCTCGGTTATGACTCCGCCATGTTCCTCGCTGATGCGATCAAGCGCGCCGGCACGACCGAGGGCGTGAAGTTGCGCGACACTCTCGCCGCCACAAAAGAGTTCGACGCCGTGACCGGCAAGATGGCCATGAACGCGCAGCGCGACGCGGTGAAAGCAGCGGTGATCCTCCAGGTGAAGGATGGCAAATTCAAATTCGTCGAGACCGTCAGCCCCTAAAGGTGATGGTCTGTGAGTTGATGGTTGATGGAATGAGGAAACCCTGCGGCTGCGATGTTCAACTTTGAAAAACTGGACGTGTGGCACAAGGCCATTGAGTTCGCGGACATGGTCTATTCTGTGACCCGCGCTTTCCCACAGGATGAGGGGTTCGGTCTAACCAATCAGATGCGGAGAGCGGCAGTGTCAGTGTCATCCAACATCGCAGAGGGAACATCGCGGATTTCTCGGAACGACTTTGTGCGGTTCGTTGAAATCGCCACAGGCTCACTATTCGAAGTCGTCTCGCAGTCCTTCGTCAGCCAGCGTCAAGGCTTCCTCTCTGATGCTGATTTCCAGCAACTCTACTCCGCCGCCGAAGAACAAGGCAAGATGATGAGCGGCTTGCGCCGCTCACTTCTGGACAACGCATAGGCCGACCTCAGCCTCTCAACTATCAACTCCCTCACCATCAACTTTTAGTGGACTGGCTGCTGCAACAACTCATCAACGGCCTGGCGCTGGGCAGCATCTATGCACTCATCGCGCTCGGTTACACGATGGTTTATGGCGTGCTGCGCTTCATCAATTTCGCTCACGCGGATGTGCTGATGCTTGGCGCGTATGCCGCTTACTTCCTCGCCCCGGCTGTCAGCGCGGTGTTCCCATTGCCATCGGTGACGGGAGCGTTGATCATCGTGCTGGCGGCTTCTTTGATCTGCGCCTGCATCGGCATGCTCATTGAGTTTCTCGCCTATCGTCCGCTGCGGTCGCGGCCCAAGCTCACGGTGCTCATCACCGCCATCGGTGTTTCGTTGTTCATCGAGTTCACCTGCCAGCACAAGGCGGTGTTCGGTGCGGACACGAAACCCTTTCCGAAACTGCTGCCTGCGACGGATTTTCATATCGCCGGACTGGTGGTCAGCAGCAATGACCTCGTTGTCGTGCTCGTGACCGCGCTGCTGCTGGCGGGAATGTGGTTCATCGTGCAGAAAACCAAGATCGGCACAGCGATGCGCGCCGTGTCATTCAATCAACAAGCCGCCGCGCTCATGGGCGTGAACATCAACCGCATCATCTCCTTCACCTTCGGCCTCGGTTCCGCGCTCGCGGCCATCGCGGGCATCCTGTATGCGCTGAAAGCTCCGGGCATTGAGCCGCTCATGGGCGTGCAGCCTGGTCTTCGCGCCTTCGTCGCCGCAGTACTAGGCGGTATCGGGAACCTGCCTGGCGCGGCTCTCGGCGGGCTGCTTCTTGGTTTGCTTGAAACTTTCGCGGGCGGCATCTCCGGTCTCTCGAATTACCGCGACGGCATTGCCTTCGCCATTCTCATTCTTATCCTTCTCTTCAAGCCCGCCGGACTCCTCGGCAAGGCCACCGTGGAAAAAGTATGAAGCTCGAAGGCTCCAAACGCTGGCTCATCGCAGGCATCGCAATCGCGGTGCTCGTCTCGATGTTTTCCGCGCAGTTCAACCGCTACTACCTCGGCATCGCCATCGACTGCGGCATCAGCATCATCCTCGCGGTCAGCCTCAACCTCATCAATGGTCACACAGGCCAGTTCAGTCTTGGTCATGCGGGCTTCATGGCCGTGGGTGGCTACACCGCCGCGAAGCTCTCGCTCGTTTGTTCTCCGCTCGTGCCGGAGAGTCTCAGGCCGCTGCTCTTCCTCCTCGCGCTTGTCGTTGGAGGTCTTGCATCCGCCGTCGCCGGTCTCGGCGTCGGCATTCCATCGCTGCGATTGAAAGGCGACTACCTCGCCATTGTCACGCTCGGCTTTGGCGAAATCATCCGCGTCATCGTGCAGAACATGGAAAGCGTCGGAGCGGCCAGCGGCCTCAAGGGCATCCCGAAGGACACCACTCTCGGCTGGACCTTTGGACTAGCCGCCATCACCGTTTATGTCGTCGCCGCGTTGGTGAATTCCACTTATGGACGCGGCTTCATCGCGGTGAATGACGACGAGGTCGCCGCCAGCAGCATGGGCATCAATCCCGTGCGCTACAAGGTCACCGCGTTTGTCACCGGCGCGTTCTTCGCCGGCATCGCGGGCGGGCTGTATGCGCATCACAAGCAGTTCCTCTCGCCCACGGGTTTTGATTTTCTCAAGTCCATCGACATCGTCGTCATGGTCATCCTGGGCGGCATGGGCCGCACCGCAGGCGTCATCATCGCGGCCATCCTGCTCACGCTGCTGCCCGAGGTGCTTCGACAGTTCGCGGACTACCGCATGATCATCTACTCGCTGCTCATCATCGCGCTCATGCTCACACGTCCGCAGGGCCTCTTCACTTTTGGTCGCGCGAAGAAAGGAGCTGCAGAAGTATGAGCCAGCCGTTGCTCACGCTCGACAAAGCCACCATCAAGTTCGGCGGCCTCACCGCCGTCGGAGACTTCAGTCTGCAAGTTCATGCGAATGAGCTTGTTGGACTGATCGGCCCCAATGGCGCGGGCAAAACCACGGCCTTCAATCTCATCACCGGCGTTTACCAGCCCACCGACGGCACGATCCACTTTGCGGAGAAACGCATCGCAGGCATGAAGCCGCACGATCTCACGAAGCTCGGCATCGCCCGCACCTTTCAAAACATCCGGCTCTTCGGCTCGCTCAATGTCTTCGACAATGTGCGGGCCGCCACGCAACTGCACCGCTCCCATGGCATACGCAGCGCGCTCTGGCGTGGGAAAGGATTCCATCACGGCGAGAGGGAAGTTGAAAAACAGGTGCTGGAACTGCTCGACATCTTCGATCTCGCCAAACTCCGCGACGAGGAAGCCAAGAGCCTGCCCTATGGCGACCAGCGCCGACTCGAAATCGTGCGCGCCCTTGCCACCAAGCCAAAGCTCCTGCTCCTCGACGAACCCGCCGCCGGGATGAACCCCACGGAAAAAGAAGAGCTGATGAAGCTCATCCAGTTCATCAAAGACAAATTCAAGATCGCCATCATGCTCGTGGAGCACGATATGAAAGTCGTCATGGGCATCTGTGAAAAAATTGCCGTGCTCGAATACGGCAAAAAAATCGCCGAGGGCACGCCCGACGAGATCCAGAAGAACCCCAAGGTGATCGCAGCCTATCTTGGCACGGGGGAGGATGAGGATGCTTGAGATCACCAACCTCGAAGTCAGCTACGGCACCATCAAGGCGCTGCATGGCGTTTCACTGAAGGTGCCGGAGAAAGCCATTGTCACGCTCATCGGCGCGAACGGCGCGGGAAAATCGACCACGCTGCGCGCCATCTCCGGTCTCGTCAAAGCACGCGGCGGCAGCGTGATGTATACGGGAGAGGACATCACCAACCTGCCCGCGCACAACATCGTGGCGCGCGGCCTTTGTCATGTGCCCGAGGGCCGCATGGTCTTTGCCAATCTCACCGTCGATGAGAACCTCCGTATGGGCGCTTACCTGCGGAATGACAAACCGGGCATCGCCGAGGATCGCGATTACTGCTTCCAGATTTTTCCACGGCTCAAAGAACGCATCAACCAGGCCGCCGGAACCATGTCCGGCGGCGAGCAGCAGATGCTCGCCATCGCCCGCGCCCTCATGAGCAAGCCGCGCTGTCTCATGCTCGACGAGCCATCGCTCGGCATCGCGCCCATGCTCGTGCGCTCCATTTTCCAGCAGATCGTCGCCATCAACCAGGAGCGCGGCATCACCGTGCTGCTCGTGGAACAGAACGCAAACCTCGCGCTGCAAGTCTCCCAATACGGCTATGTCCTCGAATCCGGCAGCGTCCTGCTTGATGGCACCTCCGAGTCGCTGCGTAGCAATCCGCAGGTGCGCGAGGCTTATCTGGGCGATTGAGCCGTAAGCCCGCGCCGGCGGACAAAACGGCTGTCTCCGTTCAAGTGATCCCGACTTCTCCCGAGTCCCATGCGCGACCTCATCGAAACAAACACCGACTACCTCATCCTCATCGCCGCCAGCGCGGTCGTGGTGTTTTTGCTCCAGCGCTGGCTCGCGCGCCGGGGTGTATTTCATGGCACGGCCACGATCTGGCTTTCGCTCGCGGCGCTGCTTATCGCGGGCTGGTTCGCCGTCAATGCGGCGGAAAACCGTGAACGTGATCGCATCAAGCAGTTGCTCCAGGGCTTCCCGCCCACCTATGCCATCGAGCTTGAGCGACTCGGTCATGCGAGCATCAGCGCGAGCACCAAGGAGGACGATCCCGTTTATCTCGAACTCATCGCCGCGCAGTTCCGCTGGCTGAAGGTGAACCCCTTCATCAACGACATCTACACCATCGCCCCCGATGCCGGGGGCGCTTACGTCATCCTCGTGGATTGCGAGACGGACTACGATCACAACGGCAAGTTTGAAAGCGAGATCGAGGAGCGCACACCCATCGGCAAGGCGTATGCATCTCCTGACCCCGCGCTGCCTGCCGCGCTCTCCGGCACACCGAGCTTCAGCGCGCGGCCTTACAGTGATGAATGGGGGCAATGGGTCTCGGCCTATCACCCGCTGCGCGATGAAAAAGGCGCGGTCACCGCCGTGGTCGGCGTGGATTTCTCAGCCGCAGACTGGATCGCTGCGATTCGTGGCGCGCGCCTCGGCGCCGTCGGCCTCGTCATCGTCGCCACGCTCCTGGCCATCAGCCTCGTCGCCGCGTCCGTCATCATTCGTCTGCATCACGAAAACGCGGAGCAACGAAAAATCGCCGCCATTCAGAAAGCAGGCCGCGAGCGATTCGAGACGCTGGTGAACTCCATCGACGGCATCGTCTATGAGTTCAATTTGCAGACCGGCCTCTTTGATTACGTCAGCAACCAGGCCGAGACCATCCTCGGCTACCCTGCTGCGCACTGGCTGAACAAACGCGACTTCTGGGCCTCCCATCTCGCGCCGGATCAAAAGGATAAGGTCGTGGCCGCACGCCAGCGATTCCTCACCACCGGCGCACCATTCGAGGTCGAGTATCAGCTCATTCACGCCGGCGGCCGCAGCGTGTGGATCCGCGAGCGCTCCCAGGCCGTCTCCCCCGCCGGCACACCCGCGCTCGTGCGTGGCGTGTTGTTTGATGTGACGGAGGAGAAGACTGCATGAGAGCATGGGATTCCGACGAACCGGCGGCAGCACGCAGCGCACCCAAGTGCGGCGGCATGGCGAAGAACGAGCTGAGGCACCGCTTTCCCTTCGGTTCGGAATGTTGGCGCGTTCCGCCACACGTTCGGGCGTCTTCGATCACGGGTTGCTCACGGTAAGGCGCATGAAGCCTCGCGTCGTCGAGCCGGTGTTGACGGAGAAGATGTGCTGCGGCGGCGTGCCTGTGTCGGTCACTGGCTGCCAGTTCGCCGGGACGAGCGTGGGTGTGTATTGCGCGCCGTAGGTGATGCCGGTGATGCCGGGCGGCTCGGTGAAATTGAAGCCGAGCGTGGTGCCCGTGCGCTGCGCGGCGGGGAGCTGGCCGACGCTGCTCAGCGTGGGATTCAAACCGAAGGCGTACTCAATGAGATTCGAGATGCCATCACGATCAAAGTCAGCGGTGTCGGCAAAAATACCGGTGTTCGACGACGTGCCGAAGAACTGCTGCCGCCATTCCGAGATCGTGGCGATGCTTCTGACGGTCAGGACAAACGTGTCGCTGCTGATCGCGATGCCGTCGCTCACGGTCAGTGTGATCGTCACGCTGCCATGCTGCGCGGCGGCTGGTGTGATGGTGACGGTGCGGCCCGCGCCGCTGCCGCTGAAGACGATGTTCGCGTTCGGCACGAGCGTCGTGTTGCTGGAGCTGCCGCTCATGGTGAGTGATGAAGCGGCGTTGTCGATGTCGCCGACGGTGATGGCTAGCGCGCCGGTGTTGCCGTTAAGCGGGATGGACTGGTTGCCCACATCGCTGATCGCCGGCACATCATTCACAGGATTGACGGTCACGAGGAATGTCGTGGTCACTGTCGCAAACAAATCAAAAACGCTCACGGTGATGGTCGCCGTGCCGAAGGCGTTGGGCGCGGGGTTGATGATGACAAAACGATTCGCGCCGCCACCCACGCCGGTGTCTCCAAATGTGATGCTCGCATTCGGCACCAGCTCGGTGTTGCTGGAGGAGCCGCTGACCGTTAGATTGTTGGCGGAGAGGTCCGGGTCGTTGACGGTGAAGAAGCGTGTGCCGTTGGTTTGGTCCTCGTTCATCGTCAGGTCCGCGATGGGCGTGATGGTGGGCAGGTCGTTGATGGAGTTGATCGTGAGCACGAAGCTGTCACTGGCCGTGAGCGCGCCATCGCTGACGGTCACCGTGATGGTCAGTGTGGCCGCGCCCTCAGGCACAGGTGTGACCGTCACCGTGCGGTTCGCGCCGCTGCCGCCGATGACGATGTTCGCATTCGGCACCGTGTTGGTGTTGCTCGATGTGCCGCTCATCGTGAGCGTGCCGGCCGCGTTGTCGATGTCGCCGATGGTGAATAACACCGCGCCGGTGCTGTTGTCCTCGTCGATGGTGCGGTCCGCGATGTCGCTGATCGTCGGCCCGTCGTTCACGCCTGTGACGGTCAGCACGAATGCAGTGCTCGAAGTGCTGCTGCCATCATCGACAGTGAGCGTGATCGTGGTGGTGCCAAAGGCGTTCGCCAATGGCGTCAGCATCACGGTGCGGTTCGCACCGCTGCCGCCGTGCGTGATGTTCGCATTCGGCACGAGCGCCGTATTGCTCGACGTGCCGCTCACGGTCAGCGCCGCCACGGGCGTCTCTGCATCGCCGACGGTGAAGGCGATGTTTCCTGTCGCTGCGTCTTCCGCGATTGCTTGGTTCGCGATGACGCTGATCGTCGGCGGTGTCGAGCCGGGCAGTCCGAAAACATAGGCCGCGCCCGCGAAGCTCGCGCTGTTGTTTGTCTCATCGCCGTTCACGCCGGTGGCATTGCTCGCCTCGCCTAGCGCGCCCATCACCACTGTGGTGCCTGACATTGCCACATCGCCGCCGAACTGATCCGGCACACCGCGCACCCGCGCCGTGCGAACCGTCTGCGACCACGACGCGCCAGTGCGCTTGAAAATGAAAGCCGTGCCCTGGTTGTTGTCATCTCCAACCGCGCCGACGACCACTGTGTTTCCCACGATGTCGAGGGCATGGCCGAAGAAATCGCCCGTCTGCGTGGCGCTGGGTTTCAAATATGCCTGCTGGCTCCACGTCGTGCCGCTGCGATTGAAAACATAAACCGCGCCGGAGTCATCCGCGCTGTTGTCCGACTGCGTGCCCGAGCCGCCGGAGAGCGACGCGTTCACGCCGATGGCGTTGCTCTGCTCATAAGGAGTGCCCACCACCAGATCATCTCCATTGATGGCGACGGCGTAACCGAAGCCATCGAACTGGCCGGTGTTGCTTCCCTTGAGATAAGCCTGCTGCATCCACGTCGTGCCGCTGCGCGTGAAAACATAGACCGCGCCGTTTTGGAATCCGTTGTCGTTCGGGTCGCCGTTCACGCCGGTCGCGTCGCTGTCCTCCTCCGTCGCGCCGACGACGACCGTGTCGCCCGAGACTGCCACCGACGCGCCAAAGGTGTCCAGCTCTCCAGGATTGCTCGACTTCAGATAGGCCTGCTGCGTCCAGGTCGTGCCGTTGCGCGTGAAGACATAGGCCGCGCCCGAGTTGCTGATGCCGTTGTTGTTCGGGTCGCCGTTCACGCCGCTCGCACTGCTGTCTTCATAGTGCGCGCTGACGATGATGGTGTCGCCATCGATGTCCACATGGCCGCCGAAGTAATCGCCGGCCCCCGGATTGCTCGCCTTCAAGTATGCCTGCTGCGTCCAGGTCGTGCCGCTGCGCGTGAAAACATAAGCCGCGCCGGACTCCGGCAGGCTGTTGTTGCTCTGATCACCGTTCACACCGGCGGCGTTGCTGGCCTCATTGGTCGCGCCCACGACAATGGTGTCGCCGGAGATGGCCACCCGGGAGAAAGCATCGCCCGCCTGCGCGTTGCTCGCCTTGAGATAAGCCTGCTGCGACCACACGCCGCTGTTGCGCACGAAAACATAAACAGCGCCAGCGAAGCTCGCGCTGTTGTTCGCCTGATCGCCGTTCACGCCGCTCGCATTGCTGTCCTCGCCGCTCGCGCCCACGACCACAGTCTCGCCTGACACATCCACCTCAAAGCCGAAGAAATCCTGCGCCCCGGTGTTGCTCGCCTTGACGAAAGCCTGCTGCACGATGTCGAGCAGCGTGGGCGGTGTGTTCGCAGCGACGGTGACGAGGAAAGTCTCGGTGCCAGTCGCGGATTGATCGTCCGCGGCGCTGAGCGTGATGGTAGCGCTGCCGTTTTCATTCGCAGCGGGCGTGATGGTCACGGTGCGCGTGGGGCCGGCGCCGGTGACGACGACGTTCGCGTCCGGCACGAGCGTCTGGTTGCTGCTCGATTTGGAAAACGTGAGCGAGGCAAACGGCGTGTCCACATCACTGATCGTGAAGCTCAGCGCGCCGGTCACACCATTCGTAACGATGCCTTGATCCGCGATGTCCGTGATTATCGGCGCGTCGTTCACCGCGTTCACCGTCAGCAAAAAGGTGTCGCTCACCGTGTTCGTCTCATCGCTCACGGAGATCGTGATGGTCGCCGTGCCGGATGCATTCAGCGCGGGCGTGACGGTCACGGTGCGGTTCGCGCCGCTGCCGCCGAAGACGATGCTCCCATTCGGCACGAGCGTGGTGTTGCCCGACACGCCCGACATCGTCAGCGCTGCCAGCGACGTGTCCGCATCGGTGAGCGTGATGGCGAGCGCGCTCGTCGGCACGTCCTCGTTCACCGTTTGATCCGCCACATCGCTGATCGTCGGCGGCGACGAGATGCCTGTGCCGGTCAGCGTGATGTCGAAGGGGCTTTCATTAGCGTCATTGTTCGCGATGTGCAGCGCCGCAGTTTTGACGCCGAAGCTTGCCGGCGTGAACTTCACAGTGAACGTGGTGCTGCCACCGCCTGCGACCGGAGCCGTGGGCAATGCGGTGACGACGAACTGCGAGGCGTGTGTGCCATCGACGGTGATGCCGAGGCCCGTGAGATCGGCGGTGCCAGTGTTTTTGATCGTGAAAATCAGGCTGCCGTCGGAGCCTAAGATCACATTGCCAAAGCTCTTCGTGCCGCCATCCGCGAGCGGTGTGCCCACCGGTTGCTCCACGCCGATCTCCGGCGCAGGCGGCGGCCCTTCAGCGAGGCCGGTGAAGACATACGCCGTGCCGGAGTACAGCGCGGTGGGTCCTGTGGTCTTGCCATAGGCCGAGCAGATCAGCGTATCGCCGGAGAGGCCGAGCGCTTGGCCGAAGTAGTCATAGGTGCCGATGTCTGCGCTCGCTTTCAGATAAGCCGTCTGCGACCAGTTCGTGCCAGCGCGCGCAAACACATACGCCGCGCCCGCGCCTTCGACACTGTTGTCCGCTTGGTTGCCGTTGATGCCTGTCGCGTTGCTGGCCTCGCCAATGGCGCCGATGACGAGCGCGTCGCCCGCGAGCGCGACGGAGGTGCCAAAGGAATCATACTGGCCGGTGTTGCTCGCCTTGATGTAAGCCTCCTGCGTCCACGCCGTGCCGCTGCGCGTGAAAACGTAGGCCGCGCCGGAAGACTCCGCGCTGTTGTCAGCCTGATTGCCATCCACGCCCGTCGCGTTGCTGCTCTCTCCCGGCGCGGCGATCACGATGGTGTCGCCCGAGACCGCGAGCTGGTTGCCGAAGTAATCATTCACGCCCGTGTTGCTCGCTTTAATATATGCCTCCTGCGACCAGACCGTGCCGCTGCGCGTGAAAACATAGGCCGCGCCGGCGTAGTCGGCGCTGTTGTCGGCCTGATTGCCGTTCACACCTGTGGCGTTGCTCTTCTCATACGGCGCGCCGATCACGAGCGTGTCGCCAGAGAAGCCGATGCCATAGCCGAAGCCGTCACCTTGCCCCGTGTTGCTCGCCTTGATGTACGCCTGCTGCGTCCATGTCGTCCCGTTGCGCGTGAAAACATAAGCCGCGCCGGCATCCTCCAGACTGTTGTCCGCCTGATTGCCATTGATGCCGGTGGCATTGCTGGCCTCGTAAGGCGCGGTGACCACGAGTGTGTCGCCATCGAGGGCCACGGTGTAGCCGAAGTTGTCGTACTCGTTCGTGTTGCTCGCCTTGATGTAGGCCTGCTGCGTCCACGTCGTACCAGTGCGCGTGAAAACGTAAACCGCACCCGTGCTCGGCAATGTGTTGTCATTCTGGTCGCCGCCCACGCCCGTCGCGTTGCTGTCCTCGCCATTCGCGCCCACCGCGATGGTGTCGCCCGAGATGTCCACCCACCAGCCGAAGCGGTCGTTCGCTTCCGTGTTGCTCGCTTTGATATAAGCCTGCTGCGTCCACGTCGAGCCGCTGCGCGTGAAAACATAGACCGCGCCTGAGTTGCTCGCGCTGTTGTCGGACGCGTCGCCGCCCACACCCGTCGCATTGCTGCCCTCGTACGGCGCGCCGATCACCACCGTGTTCCCGTCGATGGACACCGAGTTGCCAAAGCCGTCCCCGGTGTCGATGATCGCCGGCGTGATCTGCGCCTGCTGCGCGATGGGGTCAATCGTCAGCGGATAACGCGCGCCGCTCTCGTCCACCCGCAGGCGCAGACTGCTTTCCGCCATCGTGAAATGCGCGGGAAGGATCTTCCCATCCGCGTCCCAGACCTTCAGGCCGCTGTAATTCACCACCGTGATGCCGCTTTCATCTTTGAACTGCACACCGCGCGCATCAGTCGTGATCACCGGAGTGAGAGAGCCGCGCACAGCGAGCGTGAATGAAAGACTATGAGACTGCGAGACTATGAGACTATGAGAGGATGCAGTGCGCGGCTGTCTCTCCTTCTCATAGTCTTCCGATCTCATAGTCTCATAGTCTCGCAGTCTCATAGACTCCCGGTCTCCCGGTCTCTCCTTGACGGTGAACCCATGCTCCAGCCCGCGCGCATCATTCACAAACCATTCCTCCAGCGCACCGCTCCAAGCATAAGTCAGGCGCTGCTCATCAGCCTTCGCATCAGGCCGCCCGCTGATCGGCTGCTCGTCTCCATCAAATCCGTAGCTCTCCAATTGCAGCCCCCACTCCCAGCCGCCCGACTCCGGCTCGGTGAGAAAACCGCGCCCGTCAAACCGCGTCACCCATCGCTGCCCTGGATTGCGCGCAACATGCCCGCCGCCCTCGTCTGCGGAAATATCGTGTCGCGCAGCCTCACGAGCCGCGCGGATGCCCGACCAGTCCGATGCGTTCAATTCAGCCGCGCCAGCGGATGAAGACAAACCGCCCGGCAGCCAGAGGCCGGAGCAGGCGACGATAACAAGAAACGCCGTCGTGATGACAGGCGCATGAAAAGCAGGATACGTTTTCATAGATGGATACTCAAAAGCCCACGGAATTGTGGTCACAGGTACACTCGCAAACTACCCCCATTTCGTTACCGGTAATGAAATATTTACACCTGTTCCGCAAGGGGCGTTGATTGAACGTACCGGCTCACTGCACTGTGACGGTGAGGCGCATGAAGCCTCGCGTCGTCGAGCCGGTGTTGACGGAGAAGATGTGCTGCGGCGGCGTGCCTGTGTCGGTCACGGGCTGCCAGTTCGCCGGGACGAGCGTGGGTGTGTATTGCGCGCCGTAGGTGATGCCCGTGACGCCGGGCGGCTCCGTGAAGGTGAAGCTCATGATCGTGCCGGTGCGCTGCGCCGCAGGGAGCTGGCCGACGCTGCTTACCGTGGGATTCAAACCGAACGCGTACTCGATGAGGTTCGAGATGCCATCGCGATCAAAGTCCGCGAGGTCGGCAAACGGGCCGCTGTTCGATGTGGTGCCAAAGTGTTGCTGCTTCCATTGTGAGACCGTCACCAGTCCGTTGCCAGTGAGTGTGATGTCGAATGGATGCTCGTCATCGTCATTGCTGGCGATGTGAATCGCGGCGGTTTTGATCCCTGCGGTGAGCGGTGCGAACTGCACGGTGAACGTGGTGCTGCCGCCCCCGCTCACGGGCGCGGCGGGACTGGCAGTGATGCTGAAGAGTGCCTCGTCAGCTCCATCCTTGGTGAGGGTCAGGCCGGTAAGGTCGGAGTTGCCGGTGTTCTTGATGGTGAAGACCAGGCTCGATGTGCTGCCGGTCACCACGCCGCCGAAATCCTTGTTGCCGCTGTCAGGAATGTTGGTCGCCAATGGCTGCTCCACGGCAATCTCGGGCGAGAGCACGGTGAGCACAAACGAGTCGCTGCTCGTGATCGAGCCATCGCTGACGGTGATGGTGAGGGTCGTGGAGCCAAACTGCCCGGTCGCGGGAGTGACGGTGACATTACGCGACGCGCCTGATCCGCCGATGACGATGTTCGCGTTTGGCACGAGCGTGGTGTTGCCGGAGCTGCCGCTTACAATGAGCGAGGCTGCTGCGGTTTCCACATCGCCGATGGTGAATGCGATCGCGCCGGTGCTGCCGTTTTTGCGAATGCTCTGGTTGTCGATGTCGCTGATCGTCGGCCCATCGTTCACGGGATTGACTGTGAGCAGGAAGGTGTCGCTGCCGGTCTGATCGCCGTCGCTCACGGTGACTGTGATCGTCGCGGTTCCAAATTGATTGAGCGCAGGGGTGACCGTCACCGTGCGGCCCGCGCCGCTGCCGCCGAAGACGATGTTCGTATTTGGCACGAGCGTTGTGTTGCTGGAGCTGCCGCTCATCGTCAGTGAAGCCGCTGCTGTCTCCACATCACCGATGGTCACAGCTAATGCGCCCGTGTTGGTGTCTTCGTCGATGATTTGATCTGTGATGTCGCTGATCGTCGG
>JANPIW010000675.1:0-4316 GCA_031425215.1 Verrucomicrobiaceae bacterium | reverse complement strand
TTTAATGAAACCATCGCAGGCGCGCTCTCCAGCGTGAAACCCGGCGCAGAGAATGAAGGGCTGCGCTACAAATTCAGCTTTGGCAATGTGCGCACCATCGTCAAGACCGCCGCCGCTTTTGGAGCCATGAGCCAAGGCCCCGCCGCAGCCGAGGAAGTCAAGGCAGCCACCAAATGGATCGCTCCCTTTGAAAACCTCACCGGCCGCGCCTGGCAGGAAAACGGCCGCAACCGCGGCTCGATGACCTGGGAGATTCATGATGTGGTGAAGTTTGATTGAGCGCTCAGTTCTCCCGCAGCAAGTACGCAGGCAGCCATCCTTCCTCGCCCTTCTCATTGCGGCACCAGTGCCAGCCTTTGACTTCGCGCAACGATGTCACGCTCTCGCCGCTCACCACACTGAGATCACGTGCTTGGAATGGCTGCGTGACTTTTGCGGTGCCGTCATCACTCGCAGTGAGGATGTCCTCCGGCGCGTGTGAGCCTCGGCCATTGATCGCCGTCACCCATATCCATCCGGGCCAGTCCGCGTCGCGTTTTCCCAGCCGCACACTGTCGCCGGGAGCGAGCACGAGGGGTGAGCGGTCGATGACTTCGTAATCCGATGTGGCAATGAGTGTGCGAGGCATGACCGCAGAGTGACGCAGGCCGCCGCATTGCTCAAGGATTTCAGCTTTCAGCTTTCCAATTTCAGCATTTCATCCCCTATGACTCTCCAGCGCAGCAAATTTGAATCCGAGATGCAGGTCCGCCCCGATGACATCGATCTCTTCCGCCACGTCCACAGCAGCAGGTATCTCGACTACCTCCTCGCCGCGCGCTTTGATCAGATGGAACGATGCTATGGGATGTCGATGCAGGAATTCCTCGCGCGCGGGCTCGGCTGGGTCGTGAAGACCTCGCACTTTGAGTACAAGCGCCCGCTCGACATCGCGGAGCGCTTCATCGTGCGCACCTGGATCGAGAGCATCAGCGGCACGGATGTGGAGGTGCGCTTTGAGATCATCAAGAAAACAACGAGCAAGCCCGCCTGCATCGGCTGGTGTCACTTCACTTTGATCGCGCTCGAAACAGGCCGCGCCACGATGATCGCGGACGACATCATCACGAAGTACTCGATTTGATTCATCCGCAGCTTCCGTCTTCCAGTTTGACAAGGCAACCATCGGCTCTTGTATCAGCCCGCCATGCCCAAAACCGCCCTCAGCAAAGACGAAGTCAAATCCATGCTCATCCTCGCCTGTGATCGCGTGATCGCAGCGGAGCCGCAGCTCTCCGAGGCGGACCGCAATCTCGGCGATGGCGATCACGGCCTCGGTATGCAGCGCGGCATGACAGCCGCCAAGGAAAAACTCAACGCCGCCGAAGTCGAGAGCGTCGAGAAAGCCTTCTCCACCGTCGGCATGGCCATGATGAGCAGCATGGGCGGTGCGAGCGGCGCCATCTTCGGCACATTCTTCCGCAACGGCGGCAAGGCGCTCGCAGGAAACGACACACTCGACGCAGCCGGACTCGCTGCATTCTTCCGCGCTGGAGTTGATGGCGTGAAACAGCGCGGTGGCGCGGCAGTGGGCGATAAAACCGTCGTGGATGCCATGGAACCCGCTGCCGACAAAGCCGCTGCAGTTTCCGCCGCACCGCTCGCTGAAGCCATCACCGCCATCGCCGCCGCCGCTGAGGCCGGGCTGGAGGCCAGTAAAGCATTGGTCGCCAAATTTGGCCGCGCGAAAACTCTCGGCGATGCCGCCATCGGCTTCCCCGACGCAGGCGCGATGTCCGTCACCGTCATCGTGAACGCGATGCGCGATTTCATCACGGCCTGACCGGCCTGGGCCGGGCTCACGCGTCTTTTTTCGCGGCTCGCAAAAATAATCTCGACAATCTCGGGCCGCTGTGACTATAAAAATAGTCGTTCAGCCCAAAATGTAGTTTAATCCCGCCATGCCCCGCAAACCTTCGAGAGACCTGACGCCGAACGAATGGAGGATCATGGAGATCGTCTGGCAGCTCAAATCCTGTGCCGCCAGCGATGTGTGCGCCATCGCGGCCGAGCGCCACGGCTGGGCGCTCACGACGGTGAAAACCTATCTCGCGCTGCTCGTCACCAAGGGGCGGCTCACCGCGACGAAGATCGGAAACAGCTTTCTCTACAAGCCGAAGGTCACGATGATCCAGACCTTGCGCCACGCAGCGGACGGCTTGATGGAGAAAACCTTCCATGGCGCGGGAGGTCCGCTGCTGGCCTACATGATCCGGCAGACAAAGCTCTCGAAGGAAGACATCACGGAACTGCGCAAGGCGCTGGATGAGATGAGCAAGGAGGGCCGCAAATCATGAGCGCTTGGTTTCATTTTGACGAAATCGCCGCCGACTGGTGGCGCTGGATGTGCGGCGCGGCGCTCGATGGAGCCATCGGAGTCGCCGTGGCCTTGATCGCATGGGTGTTGCTCCACAAGCAAATGGGCGCGCGGCTCGGTTGTGTGTTGTTCATGCTCGTGCTGGTCAAGATGGCTGTGCCGTTGCCGGTAACATTCACTGCCTGGCAGCCCGAGGCATTGCCCGCTGCTTCGGAGCATGAGCCGATGGTTTTCGCTGCTATGTTTGCCGATGAAGCCGCCGAGCCTTCGTCGAGCGCCTCCTTTGTCATCGAGGCATCTGGCCTGAACTGGCAGGAAGCGATCCTGCTCGTGTGGTCGGCTGTCGTGATCGTTGGCCTTGCACTGCTGGCATGGCGTTTGTCACGCACCTGGCGTCTCGTGCGCGAGGCATCTCCGTCTGCCGATGCGCGCACGACGGGAATGATCGCGGCTCTCACTCGCGTTGCAGGATGCCGCCGCACGGTTCTTGTTCTCGAATCATCGCGCCTCTCATCACCCGCCGCGTGGGGCTTCGGCGCGGCGCGCATTCTCTTGCCTGTCGGTCTGGCCGCGCATCTCACCGACGCGCAACTCCGCTGGACGCTCGCGCATGGGCTGGCGCATTTGCGGCGGCATGACGCCTGGTGGTCGCTGCTACAATCCGGCCTGCTTGTTCTTTTTTGCTGGCATCCCACCTCATGGATCGCCTCGCGCATGATCGACCGTCTGCGCGAGGAGGCGTGTGACGCGGATGCCACGGCGCTCTCACAGGCACCGCCCAGCGAGGCCGCTAGCGGACTCCTCGCCATCATCGAATGGGCCTCGCTCCGGCCCGCTCAATCTTTTGCCATGCCCGGCATGGTCAGCCAAACCAAACTCATCAAACACCGCATCATGAAAATCGCATCACACCCCGTCGTCATCACACGCGCCCGCGCGCTCATCAGCGCCGCCGTCGCGGCCCTCGCCATCCTGCCCAGCATCCGGCCCGACTGGTCGCTCGCGGCTGAAAACGAAAAAGTGAAGCAGCTCGAAAAGCGCGTCGCCGAACTCGAGGGCGAGAAATCGCGCGAGGCAAGGCTCGCGGACCTTCGCGCAAAGAACAAACAGAAGGCCGGCGAGCGCGGGCGGCAGGATACGAAGACCTACGATCGCGAGCAGCTCCAGGAGATCGAGACGCTCTATCAGGTCGCGAACAAAAACTGGCGCACCCTCGAGGCGAAGGAGAGCCTCATAAAGTTGCTGGAAAAATACGACAACGCCAACCGCACCGGCTGCGCCACGCTCTACATGGGCCAGATGAGCGAGGGACCGGACCGCGCCGACTACCTCAAGCGCGCGGTCGAGAAATTCAGCGACTGCTTTTACTACGACGGCTGCCAGGTGGGCGGCTACGCCCGCTACATTCTCGGTGCCGAGGCGCACGCCGCCGGACGCAAGGATGAGGCGGAGAAATGGTTCGCCGAGATCAAAAAGGATTACGCCGAGGCCATCATGCACAACGGCACGCCCGTGACCGAGGCCGTGGACAAATTCCTCGCGAGCCAGACGGAGAAGAAATAGACAGCCTTTTGTCCAGAGTTCAGCCCTGCGGCGGTGGAAATGAAACATTTTGTTTGAGGTCATGCCGCCGCGCGTGCTTATCATCGCGCCATGCCCAAGAAACCAGCACCCAAAGCCGCGCCTGATCTGACGCTCCTCGGCCGCAGCGAGCACCGTCTGCCGCAGTCGCCCGACGAGGCGCGGATGGAGACGTTTCCGAATCGCACACCGGCTCGCAACTACACGATTCATCTCGACACCAAGGACTTCTCCTCCCTCTGTCCCGTCACCGGCCAGCCCGACACCGCGCACATCGAGATTCTCTACACGCCTGACAAGCTCTGCGTCGAGACGAAGTCCCTCAAATTTTACCTCGCCAGCTACCGCAACTACGCCGCCTTCAACGAGGCCATCGTCA
>JANPIW010000674.1:0-8681 GCA_031425215.1 Verrucomicrobiaceae bacterium | reverse complement strand
CGAGTCAGGCCGCGCGCAACGCCACGCGCGCCGGGCCGGGCATCTATGTCGATGGTGGCGCGGACATCACCATCGAGCGCAACACGGTCTATGCCTGCAACATTGGCGTGTCCATCGGCAGCGAGAACAGCGGGCGCACATCGGACAGCGTGCGATGCCGTGACAATGTGATCCGCCACAATCACGTCGGCGGTGTGTTCGTCGGCGGCGCGGGCACGGGCAATGGCGGCACGACGAACACGAGCATCACGCACAACACGCTCTATCAGAACGACACGGAGCTTTATGGCGGCGGCTGCGTGGCGATCCAGAATTTTGTCTCCACCACGACGATCAAGAACAACATCATTTTCGCACGGTCGGACGGCGGCGGCTGGGGACAATTTGTGCTCAAGGGAAGCAGCAATGGTTCCTTCGCGGCGAACGCGATTGATTGGAACATCTACAGTGGCACGACATTATCGGGCAATCTGGAGTTCATCTGGAACGGCACGGGGAGGTCGAGCTTCAGTTCGTGGAGAGCCGCGTCGGGGCAGGATGCGAACTCGAGCTTCACCACGGCGGCCATCGGATTCACGAATGTGGCTGGCAATGATTTCACGTTGCTCTCCACATCGCTCGCGCGCGACGTGGGTGATCCGGCTTTCGTCGCCGGGTCAGGCGAGCTGGATCACGGCGGGCTGGAGCGCGTTTTCGGTGGTCGCGTCGATGTCGGTGCTGACGAACACGGTGTCACGCCGCCGAGCAACAACGCCAATCTTTCCGCGCTCTTGATCAGCGCTGGCACGCTAACGCCTGCGTTTGCCGCAGGGACGATGAGCTACAGTGCCATCGTGCCCGAGGGCACCGCTTCACTGGTCGTCACGCCAACTGCGGCGGAGAGTCATGCGGTCATCCGAGTGAATGGGACGGTGGTGGCATCAGGCACGGCGAGCGGCGCGATCCCGCTGAATGTGGGCAGCAACAACATCAATGTCGTCGTCACCGCGCAGGACACGGTGACGGTGAAGACATACGCGCTCACGATCACGCGACCTCCGGGTGTCGTCGATATTGGCTTGGAGCAGCCTGCGGGATCGGGAGTGATTGATGGATCTGGAACGACGAGCTTTGGCACTGTGGCCATTGATGCGACACCGGTGCTCACATTCACAGTGAGGAGCAACGGCACAGATCCGCTGACCGGTTTGTCAGTGACCAAGGACGGCGCGGATGCGTCGGAGTTTGTGATCTATACCACTACACTGCCTGGGACGCTCGCAGGGGGCGCTAGCGCGACATTCACCGTGACCTTCACTCCGCAGAGCACAGGAGCGAAGAACGCGGCGATCCACATCGCGAGCAATGACGCGGATGAGAATCCCTTCGACATCGCACTGAGCGCCACAGCGATCGATCCGCGCGCGCAGATGATCACGCCGGTGAACGGCGCGACGCTGGCGGGAGCGGCGACGACATTCACATGGAGCGCAGGGACGGGTGTGACGAGCTACGCCTTGTGGATCGGGAATAACGCGGGCGCTTACGATTTGTATGCTGCGAATGAGGGATCCAATCTCTCGAAGACGGTAACGTTGCCGACGGACGGGCGTGTGGTGCATGTGACATTGTGGTCGCTCATCAACGGCGTGTATAAAAGCGCAGCGTATGTTTATACGACGCCACGTCCCGTGAAGGCGCGCATCACGAGTCCGGCGAACGGCTCCGCGCTGGGAACTAACTCGCTCGCGCTGACATGGGACGCGGGTGCGCTGGTCACGCAGATCGTGCTGTGGGTCGGCAGTACGGTGGACGGATATGATTTGAACAACAGTATCGAGACGGATGGCGCACGAATGGTCGCAGTGCCGGTAAATGGCGCGAAGGTGTACGTCACGCTCTGGTCGCTCATCAACGGCGCGTATCAGGGCAACCGTTATGTTTTCACCGCGCGATCACCGGTGAAGGCGACGCTCTCGAATCCGGTCAATGCCTCGACCTTGTCTGACGCGACGCTGGCGCTCGTGTGGAATGCGGGTGTGGGCGTGAGCAAATACGTCGTGTGGGTCGGCTCTGCTGCGGGTGGCTACGACATCGCCGCCGTCGATGCGGGGAGCGCGACATCGCGAAACATCATCGTGCCGCAGGATGGCGGGCCGGTGTACGTCACATTGTGGTCGCTGATTGGCGGGGCGTATCAAAGCGAGAGTTACTGGTTCACCACCGCGCTGCCTGTCGCGGGAAACGTGCCCGCCCGGCTGACGAGTCCGGCCAACACGAGCACGCTGGCGACGGCGGCGGTGGATTTCACATGGGACGTCGGAGTTGGTGTCACGGCTTACGCATTGTGGATCGGCAGCGCGGCGGACGGTTACGATTTGCACAACAGCAACGGAACCGCCACCACCCGTAATGTCGTGCTGCCTGCGGATGGCCGTCGTGTGTTTGTCACGCTGCACTCGCTCATCGGGGGCGCATGGCGGTCAAACTCACACTGGTTCACCTGCGCCACGCTCCCCGACGCGGGCGCGGCGCAGATCACGAGTCCGGCGAACGGTGGCATGCTCGCTGATTCGTCATTGTCACTGACATGGAGCGCTGCGGCGGGCGCGACGAATTACGCGGTCTGGATCGGCAGCGCGCCGGGCGGATACGATCTGAGTGCGACAAGCGAAGGATTGAATCAATCGCGCACGGTCACTGTTCCGACGGATGGCCGGCCTGTTTATGTGACGCTCTGGTCATTGATGAACGGCGTTTACAAATCGAGCGCCTCGTGGTTCACGACGGCGAACACCGCGCCGGGCAGCAACAAGGCGCGCATGACCAGCCCCGTGAACGGCAGCGTGCTAGGCGGTGCCGGCGTGACGTTTGACTGGGACGCCGGCGTGGGCGTGACACACTATGTGCTCTGGATCGGCAGCAGCCCGGGTGCGTACGATTTGCTCGCCTCCGGTGCGAGCACAGCGCTGACGCGCACTGTCACGCTGCCGACGGACGGGCGCAAGATTCAGGTCACGCTCTGGTCGCTCATCAGCGGAGTGTATCAAGGCAACAGCTATTCCTACACCGCCGCCAACATCGCTGCAGCGAAGGCGGTGATCACAGCGCCAGCGACGGGCAGCGTGCTCACATCTGCGAGCGCGACATTCAACTGGAGCGCCGCCGTCGGCGCGACGCAATACGCTCTGTGGATCGGCACGAGACCCGGCGGCAGCGACGTCCATGCAGGTGCGGAGGGACTGAGCCAGACGAAGACTGTCACTACGCTGCCAACAGACGGCAGTCCGTTGTACGTCACCGTCTGGTCGTTCATCAATGGCGCATGGCAGGGCAGCGAGCATCTTTTTAGCGCGTGGCTGCCGTGAGTTTGCCTCAATCAATGAGCGTCTGGATCAGGACGGGAATGGGGTGGGAATAGTGTTTGCCAAAAACTTAAAAGCAGGGCAGAATCCGCGCCTCTTTTTCGGCCCGTAACTAGTGGCCGATGAAGGCACTCCCACAATCCTCCACCCCTCGCAAGTCATGCCCGCGAAGAAAAGCAAAACCGTGAAGAAGCCCGCTCCGAAGAAGCCAGCCAAAGCCGCGAAAAAGCCTGTCTCCAAGCCAAAGGCAAAACCTGCGAAGGCAGCGAAGACCAAACCATCTCCCAATTCCAAAGTCGCAAAGCCTGCGTCCAAAGGAAAGAAAGCCCCAGTAATAGTGAAAAAAACCTCCGTCAAACCAGCCAGCAAAAAAACTCCCTCCAAACCTGACAAGAAAAGCGCCAAGTCCGATACGTCCGCGCCAGAATCGAAAAAGAAATCCGAGCACACCGCTCCCGCGAAAGCCGTCGTTGCCGAGCCGCCGCCCGCCAAGGTGAAGAAATCCGCGCAACCGCCCTTGCGCGGTGTGGTGCCGATCACCAAGCCTCTGAATTTCGCCCCCATGAAGCCGACACCGCGCCGTGTGGTGGAGGAGGTGGGCGCGACGATTGAAATCGCGAAAGGGCCGGTCAAGATGACGCCGTTCCTCAAAAAGCAGAAGCAGCGTCTGATCGACCTGCGTGATTCGTTGCTCAACAGCATCGAGGGCGTGTCGAATGAAGGATTGCGCAAGCGCGCGGAAGGAAGCGAAGCTTCGGCATTCGGCATGCATCAGGCGGACGCGGGAAGCGACGCTTATGACCGTGACTTTGCTCTGAGCCTGCTGAGCCAGGAGCAGGACGCGCTTTATGAGATCAACGAGGCGCTCAAGCGCATCGACAACGGCACCTACGGCATCTGCGAAATGTCGGGCAAGCGTGTGCCCGAGGTGCGTCTCGAGGCATTGCCTTTCACTCGTTACACAGTGGAGTGTCAGTCCCGTATCGAGCAGAACCAGATGGGTGGTCGCTGGCGCAGGCCGGTGCGCTCGCTCTTTGGTCTCGACGACGCGACAGATAATGATGATGACAGCGGCGACGAGGAGGAAACGACCACGAGTTCGCGAGGCGAGAACTCCGGGAACAATGCGAACGAGGCGCTTGACTTCGCCAAGGAGTAACCCACCATACGCGCCCCTTCCCACCTAATATAAATGGCACGAGAAATCATCACCCTGGAATGCACCGAAGCGAAAGCCGCCGGTATGCCGCCGTCGCGCTATGTCTCGACGCGTAACAAGAAGAGCGTGCAGACGCCGAACCGCCTGGAGAAGGTGAAGTTCAATCACTTTATGAAGAAGCGCACGCTGCACCGCGAAATCCGCTAACCGATCCAACTCATGCAACCCAAGACAGAAGAACGCCTCATCAGCTTCCGGAAAAACAACCGGAGGATGCCTCGTCGCAAGTACGACATCCCGCTGGACAAGATCAATTACAAGAACCCGGAGGTGCTCGGCAAGTTCACCACGGAAACCGGCAAGATCATCGCCCGCCGCATCACGGGCGTGCCCGCCTGGCTGCACCGCAAAATCCAGCGCGAGATCAAACGCTCCCGCTCGGTGAACCTCATGGGCTGATCTGGCCGGAAGGTTTCGAAATCATCACGAACCCACGGTTGCGCAGGCGGCTGTGGGTTTGTTGTTTCTTGAGTGACAGCCCGTCAACACATGTCCTCTTCTCTCAAAGACACCCAGAGCGAGCGCGATGAGCGGCGCATCCCAATTGATCGGGTTGGCGTGCGCGGTTTGCGCTTTCCACTGAGCATTCGTGATCGCGAGGAACGGGTGCAGCACACGGTGGCGGTGGTGTCACTCGCGGTCGATCTGCCGCATCAATACAAAGGCACGCATATGAGCCGCTTCGTGGAGGTGCTCCATGCGCATGGCACGGAGCTGACGGTGCGTAACATCGTGGAGATGCCCAAGGTGCTGATGAAGAAACTCCATGCTGAGAAGGCGCATGTGGAGTTTCGTTTCCCGTTTTTCCGCGCCAAAGCCGCGCCCGTGACGAAGGCAGAGGGACTGCTCGATTACGGCGTGGTGTTTGAAGTGAACGCGGATGGTTCCGGCGTTGATTTTGTCGCCACGGTCGAGGTGCCCGTGACGACGCTATGCCCGTGCTCGAAGGCCATCAGCGCGCGTGGCGCTCACAACCAGCGTGGTCTGGTGCGCTTTTCGGTACGATTCGCAAAACCAGTGTGGATCGAGGACTTGATCGAGCTGGTCGAGTCCAGCGCGAGCGCGCAGTTGTATTCGTTGCTCAAGCGGCCCGATGAGAAATTCGTCACCGAGGCGGCTTATGACAACCCGGTTTTCGTTGAGGATCTTGTACGTAATGTCGCAGTAAAGGCCGACGAGCATCCGCAGATCAAATGGTACCGAGTTGAGGCGGAGAACTTCGAGTCCATCCACAATCACAACGCGTGGGCGGTGATTGAGCGTGGGAAGAAGTGAGTGGCTTTCAAAAGCGCTCACTCCGATTCACGGCACCTGGAAAACTTTCTGCGTCGTGGGATCGAGGGCAAGAGAGCCGCTGGGCAGGCCGGTGATGTCCAGTTCGTTGTAAGGCGCGTAGGGGCTGACCACCCGGCCGGGCTTGGTGGTTTTCTTTCCAGTCAGGAAGGAGCTGGAAGATTTGCTGCCGCTGGTCGATGTGCCGCCCGACGTGGTGGCCGATGTCGTGCTCGCGGTTTCTTTTGTGCTGGTTTGCGGTTTGAAGATGTAGGGATCGTCACTCAAGGTAGGTGAGATCGAGGTGTCTGTGCTCGCTGGCATGTCGGCACCGCCGGGCAGGGGATAGGTGTCATTGAGCTTCGCCTCGGTGGTGGTCGATGGCAGATCAGGCTCGTCTGGCGGGAGCGAGAGCGGAGATTTTTTCGGAGCGGGGGGCTCGTCACGCACAACAGGAGCGGGTTTCGTAGCAGGGGTGGTCTTCGGCTTGGAGAAAGTGGACGGCTTCGCCGGCGTGTAGCGCTTTGGCGATGATTTCACCGGCGCGGGAGCAGGCGCGATCTTGGGTTTTGGTGTCGGTGCGACTGTTGATTTGCGCGGTGCGACGGGAGGCGGGGCGCTCTGCCGCACCACAGGCTGCGGCATTGACACAGGCGGCGGGGGTGATGCGGGCGCGTATGAGTAGCGATGCTGCGGAACCGGCGGCGCGTCGAGACTCTGGCCGCGCATGGCATACGCTGGCTGCTGCGAATACTCCGGCTGTGAGCGGTGCTCGCCGTAAAACACGCGCTTCACAAAGTTTCCCACATTCTGCCCGGTGCTCTTCACTCGCGCGCCGAAGTTGGTGACGGGGGAAGAGGATTCCTGTGGCTGGTAGTTCGGCTGCTGATAGCTCGGAGCCGGTGCATAGGTCTGCGGTTGGGAGCCTGGTGGGTACTGGTATTGCTGCGCGCTCGCGCTGGTGAGTCCGGCAAAAGCCAGGGAGACCACCACGCGGGCAGCCACATGATCCAATTGAGTCAGGGACAGGGTTTTCATGGGATTATTTCAGGTTTGTTGAATTTCTGGATAATTCAAGTGTTATTTCCGCGTGGTCTACCCCATTGCTTTTTAGCAAAACGAGAGGCATGGCGCGACGCAAGCGCGTTCTGACGCGAGTTTTTCGGCGAGTATTCGACCCTCGCTCTATTTGCTCACCGCACGTCTGGCGGCACTGCTCCATATCCCCAAGGCTTGCCAGCCCATGGCGGATTGCGCGGTCGCTCCGGTACGGGGCCGGGTTTCATTTGCCGGGTCAGCTCGATTCCTGCGTCGGCTATCTTTTTCCCGCCGGTGATCTCCAGGTTACTGTAGCTGCTCAGTCGCGTCTCATAGCCGCCTCCGTTCGGACCGAAGGCTTCCTCCGTCGGCACATAGCCGATGATTCCATTCGCTAGCTCGACCGGAAACGTGAAAGGAAAGGGGCTGCCTTTTTTGATGTCGAGTCCGAACTGCACGAAGTACTCCGCCGGATTGCTGACGAAAACTGCGGGGCCGAGCTGGAGCGCCTGCACCTCGGCCTCGTGATTCGGTGCGATGGTGAGCTGGTAGTCGAGCATCAGGATTTCCTTCGCGAAGGTGTAATCGGTCGGGTCTTCCGGCGGCTTTGGTTTTCCGCGCGCCACGATCTCGCGGCTGCGCGCGAGACGTTCGGCGGAAGGTTTGCGCCGCGCGATGCTGAGCATGTTAACTCGAGCATCGATCACCGCGTCCGTGCCCTTGTGCATGATGAGCAGCTCCTTCACCGCCTCCGCGCCGACGCGACCGCCGACGAGCCGCGCCCATTCCTCCGCGCCCGGTCGTTGATACGGACTGAGATTGTCCACCTGCGTCACATCGCCGCATGGCGCGGCAAGGAAGACGACAGGCGCGCGCGTGTCGAGCGCTCCCCAGATGGTCTGCTCCAGATAGTAAGGCCAGTTTGCCGAGATGCCGCCGGGACTCGTCGTCGCGTGGCAGGAAAAGTTCACAATGCTCCCGATCAGCCGCCCCTCCATGTCCCATGCGCCGATCACACCCACCTGCGGATCGATCGGCCCCGCGTAGCCCTCGATCTCAGGATTGCCAGCTCCCGGATGACTCCAGCTCTGGCCGTTCTTCATTCGGATGCGCCGGTTGAAGGCCACCTTGTCCTCGTGACCAAATCCAAAGCCAATCTGCGCCGGCACCTTCATCTGATCCGCCAGCTTCACACCTGCCACGATCTCCGCCTGCACACGCGTCAGATATCCAGGATCAGCGCACGACGATTCCTCATAAGCGAGCCGTTTGATCAAATCCGACGCGCCGTCATACTCGCCCGGCATCACCATCCCCACTGGTCCCGATGAATGCGAGTGCGATGCCGCGATCAGCACTGCATCCGGCGTAATGCCGCAGGCTTTCTCGATTGCAGCGCGCGCACCGGTCACGATCTGGCGCGGCACGACGAGCGAGTCCAGCCCCACCACCGCGATCTTCCTTTTCCCGTCGTCGAAAACAGCCACACGCACCTTGCACGCATCGTGAAACGAACGGTGGAACGATTTTCCATAACCTCCCGGCTGCTCCATCCCGATGTCAGGCGTGATGTCACGATAGGCAAAGCCAGCCTTGACCTTGCTCGTCCTCGGCGCGGGCTGCGCGAGCGATGTCGTGGTGATAAAACAAACCAGCAGTGATGCGCGGAGCAGGGTCTTCATAGTTCGATGTTCAATGTTCGATGTTGGACGTTCAATGTTCGATGTTCGCATTTCACTCCGGCAGTTCCTTGCCCTTCGTCTCCGGCAGAAAAGCCAGCACGATCATGCCGATCAGGAAAAGCCCGG
>JANPIW010000673.1:0-8834 GCA_031425215.1 Verrucomicrobiaceae bacterium | reverse complement strand
CCCTCGCCGTACACGACCTCGGTCTCCACGCTTCCGGTGTGGCGGTCGAAGAAAGTGATGGGCGCTTTTTGCGGCATGGGCGCGCACATTGGGCCATCGCGCGCGGCCCGCCATGCATTTTCGCGTCTGGGAGAAATCCGTTACAAACTCTAGCGCCATTTGAATCACGCGTCATAATGCCCGCCCTCTCCCATCTCACAATGAGCGAACCCGCCTCTCCGACCCCGCCCGCGCAAGTGGACCTTTCCGAACTCAAACTGATGCCGGATTGGGTCTCCAGTTTTGGCAACGCTCCGGCGCAGCGTCACCGGGAGTATGAAGAGCGTGAGGAGCGCGGTGATCGTCGCGGAGGTGGCGGCGGGCGCGGAGGATTCGGCGGTGGCGCTGGCGGCGGCGGAGGTCGCCCGCCCTTTCGTGGCGGCAATGACCGCGGCGGAGAAAGACGCGGCGGCCCTGGCGGCGGTGGCGGTTTCAAAGGCAAGGGTGATCGTGGTGGCCGGCGTGATGAGCGCGGTGGCGGACGTGATTTTGAAAGACCGGAGCGCGAGCCTCTTCCCACGGACATCATCGTGAGCGTGGAGCCGGAGGAAAAAGCGGCGGACGCGGTGGCCGCTTACATTCGCTCCACCGGACGCGCGTTCAGCATGTTCGACGCGGCGCGTCTCGTGCTGGAGAGCGGTGATCGCTTCCGTGTGCGTTTCACATGCGCGGCGGAGCGGCCCGCGGGTTTGTTCATCGCGCCGGGCGGCGGTGTGTTTCTTTCCAGCGAGGAAGCTGTGCGCGGCATCGTCGCCGGACCTGCGGCGGATGAGTTCTATACAGCGGAGGACATCGAGCTGGAGGAGCCGAAGGGTGATTTCAAATCCATCGGCATCTGCGGGATGAGCGGGGAGATGCTGGGGCCTCCGAGCCATCACAGCTATCAGACGCGACTGATGCGCACCCATCGTGAGCGCTATGCGAACCTGCCCTTTGAGGAGTACAAGCGCCGTGTGCGCGTGGAGAGCGATCCGGAGCTGATCGTGAAATGGAAGGAGCAGCAGCGCAAAGGTGTGCGCTGGATTTATCACAAATCCCCCGAAGGCCAGGAGCCGCTGGCGTTCAAGACACGCGCCGAGATGGAGGCGCACTTTCGCCGCGAGCACGCTGAAGGTTCCGTCACTGAGGTGCGCGATGCGGTTGTGGCGGGCAACGCGCGGCACGATGCGATGTCGCGCGTACTCGGCGTGCTGCTGCGTCGTTCCATTGATGTGGCGAAGAAGCATCTCTTTGAGTTTTCGCAGCGTCTGAGCACCGCGCTGGACCAGCGCGGGATGAAACTTTTCAAACGCCGCTCCGGAAAGCTTTACGTCAGCCGCGTGCGCCCGCGCGCGCTGGATGCAGGAGTCGTCCTCGCGGAGCGCGTGATGAAAATCGTCGAGGCGATCAAGGCCGCGCCCGGCATCCCGATTTCCAAGCTGCTCGAATCCATCGCGCCGAGTCCGCAACCTGCGGCTGATGCTCCAGCGACCGAGTCAGCAAAAATGACGGACGAACAAGTGGCCGTGCATCGCGATCTGCGGTGGCTCGCGGACGAGGGATATGTGATCGAGTACAGCGACGGTGCCGTGTTCCTCGGTGTGCAAGGTGAGGCACCTGCGCCAAGGCCACCCGCGGACAAAGCATCCGTCTCGGAACGCGAGTCTGTAACTCGCCCCGTGGTGTCGGAAGTAACGGCCGCCTCCGGCGGGACTGAGGGCGAGTCGCCCTCAGTACCTTCTGCCGAGGAGCCGGCGAGAGAAGAACCTCCACCCACAGAGGAAGCATGACCACGCTGGTGACACATCTGGCCTCCGGGAAGGATTTGTCGCCCGCGCAGATCGGCGAGGCTGCGGCGTTTCTAGTCGATGCCTCGGCACCCGCTTCTGAGAAGGCAGGCTTTCTCCGTGCGCTCGCAAAGAAGGGCGAGACGCCTGACGAGGTCGCCAGCTTTGTGCGCGAGTTTTTGCAGCTCGCCGTCGATCCGGGCATTGATGCTGCGAAGGCGCCCGGCCCCGTCCTTGATGTCGTGGGCACTGGCGGAGACCGGTTGAATCTCTTCAATGTCTCAACGACCGCCATGTTCATCCTCGCGGCGGGTGGTGTGTGTGTGGTGAAGCACGGCAATCGCGGCATCACATCGAAGGCCGGCGGCGCTGACGTGCTGGAGGCGCTGGGCATCCACATTGATCTGCCGAAGGAGAAAGTGGCCGCTGGCGTGGAGCGCGTCGGACTAGGCTTTCTTTTCGCGCCGCTTTATCATCCGGCGTTCAAGGCTGTGGCGGATGCGCGCAAGATTCTGGCGGCTGACGGACAGCGCTCGATCTTCAACATCCTCGGCCCGCTGCTCAATCCTGCGCGCCCTGACCACCAGCTCATCGGAGTGTTTGATGGCGGCCTGACCAAAACTTTCGCGGCGATATTGAAGACGCTCGGCCGCAAAACCGCCTGGGTGGTGCATGGCAGCGCAGGCGCGGGGCGCGGCATGGACGAGCTGTCCACGCTGGGAGTGAACCAGATCGTGAAACTCGCGAAAGGGCGCATCACGAATGACGAGATCGATCCGCAGACGCTGGGCTTTGCAAAAGCAAAGGTCGAGGACCTCGTCGGCGGAGACGCGGCCGAGAACGCGAACATTCTGGAGGGCGTCCTGGCCGGAAGCATCAAGGGCGCGAAGCGCGACATCGCCGTGCTGAACGCGGCGGCAGGATTTGTGATCACGGACAAGGCAAAGTCTCTTCCAGCGGGCAAAGCGCTGGCGGAGGAGCTGCTCGATCGCGGAGCGGCGCACGCGAAGATGCGTGCGATGCAGGACATCTGCTGAGACAAGACACGCGTCACTTTTGCATTTGGCATTCACTCCGAGCCGCGCAACGTCGGGCGCATGATGGAGAAAGCTTGGTTTCATATCGAAGAAGAAGATCAAATCGCATCGCCCGCGTTGCTGCTGTTTCGCGAGCGCATCGAGCATAATTTGCAGCTCATGCTCAAGATCGCAGGCGGACCGGAGCGGCTGCGTCCGCATGTGAAGACGCACAAGCTCGCGCCGGTCATCGCGCGGCAGATCGAGCTGGGGATCACGAAATTCAAATGCTCGACCATCGCTGAGACAGAGATGTGCGCTGCTGCGGGCGCGGTGGATGTGCTGCTGGCGATGCCCTGTGTGGGACGGAATGCGCACCGGCTCGCGGAGCTGGCGGTGAAGTTTCCCACCACCACGTTCTCCACGATCGCCGATGACGAGGAAACAATTCGTTTTCTCGCCTCTGCCGCGCAGCAGAATCGTGTCACGCTCGGTGTGTTTATGGAGATCGACTGCGGCATGGGCCGCACCGGCATCGTGCCGGGAGATCAGGCGGCGATGCTCGCGCACGTCATCCGCGACACGCCGCAGTTGCAGTTCCGTGGCATCCACGCTTACGACGGACACATTCATGATGACAGTCTCGACGTGCGGCGCGAGCGGTGCGACGAGGCGTTCGGCCCTGTGCATCAGTTCAGGTGCAGGCTGCAAGGCGAGGGCGTCATCGTCAAAGAGTTGGTCGCCGGCGGCTCGCCAACCTTTGGCATTCACGCCACGCACGATGACCGCACGCTCAGTCCGGGCACAACGGTGCTCTGGGACTTTGGGTACGGCGACAAGTACCTTGCCGATCTTCCTTTCCTGCCGGCCGCCGTGTTGCTCGCGCGTGTGATCAGCAAGCCTGGGAAGAACCGCATCACGCTCGATCTCGGTCACAAATCCGTCGCCCCCGAGCAGCCGCAGCCGCGTGTGCGCTTTGAGGAGCTGCCAGATGCAATCGTCGTCATGCAGAGCGAGGAGCATCTCGTGCTGGAGGTGGAGCAGCCGGAGAGATTTCTCATCGGCCAGGCGCTGCACGGCATCCCGCGTCATGTCTGCCCGACGGTGTCAATGCACGGCGAGGCGCATGTGATCGAAGGCGGCAAGCTCGTTGAAGTGTGGCCGATCACGGCGCGGAACCGGCGGATCACCGTCTGACCATGAAACTCTGGCTCCTCAAATCCGAACCCGACACGTTCTCCTTCGATCATCTTAAGCAGCGACCGAAGAAAACGGAGCCGTGGAATGGCGTGCGCAATTATCAGGTGCGGAACATGATGCGCGATGACATGGCCGTCGGCGATCTCGGCTTCTTTTATCACTCAAGCTGCGCGTCGCCGGGCATCGCGGGCGTGGTGCGGATCGTGAAGGAGGCGTATCCCGATCCGACGCAATTTGATCCGTCGTCGGAGTACTTTGATGAAGGCAGCAAACGTGAGGAACCGCGCTGGCTGATGGTGGATGTGAAGTGGGAGGCGGACTTCAAAACTTTTGTCACGCTCGAAATGCTGCGCGCAGATCCGAAGCTGGCTGACATGCTCATCTTGCGTCGCGGGAACCGTCTCTCCATCACTGCGGTGGAGGAGAGACATTGGGAACGCATCTGCAAGCTCGGTGGTGTGATGTTGAGAGACGCGAAATGAATCTTGAGAGTCTGATCCGCGCGAGCCTGGTCATCCTGATTTCGGTGGCCGTGATGAGCTGCAAGCCCGTCGCACCCTCAGCGCCATTGCGCTCATGGGAGATGCTGGCTGGCGCGCAGGCCGCGATGTGGAGATCAGCAGAGATTCCCAACAGCGGCAAAGTCGAGGTGCGCGATGGCGAGGCGGTCTTGGAAGAGGGCGGGCCGATCTCCGGGCTACGCTTCACGGGCTGGATTGACGGCGCGTTTCCCGTGCGCGATTACGAGATCGCCTTTGATGCGATGCGCGTGGAGGGCGAAGATTTCTTTGCTGCCGTCACTTTTCCCGTCCGCAGCATCGAGACATGCTGCACTCTCATCGTGGGCGGTTGGGGCGGCGGGCTGGTGGGCATTTCGAGCATCGACGGCCAGGATGCGGCGGACAACATGACACGCAGCGAGCAGCGCTTCGAGAACGGCAAATGGTACCACATCCGTCTCGAAGTGCGCGACGAGCTGCTGCGCTGCTGGATCGACGAGCGCATCGTCTTCAACACCTCGATCAAGGCGCGCGCCATCGGAATGAGAGCCGGCTACATCGAGAATTGCCTGCCCTTCGGCCTGGCGACGTATGGCTCGAAGGGGAGGGTGCGCGCGCTGGTGGTGCGGGAACTGGCGGCGGAGAAGTGAGAAACGAAAACGCGGACTGACGACGGAGCCAGCCGTTATCTCACCGCCACGCCACCGATGATCTCCTTCGCATACGACCGCAGCACTTCGATGCCGTTGATCACGGGCTGGTGCGCGTCGTCGGGGTCGGGCAGCGCGGGGATGAACTCGATCAGCAGCTTCTCAGTCACGGCGATGTTGGTGAACTCCTCCACATGCGCGGTCTTCACGCCGCCGCATTTGGCGACGAGGTCGAAGGCTTTGAGCACGGTTTTATCCTGGAGCTTCACATCGAAAATGCGCTGGCCGGGTTTGTCGCCTTCGAGCGCGGAGAAAAACAGGCGCACGGTGTAGGTGACGGCGGGCTGGCCTTCGCTAATGAGCGGCAGCTCGGCGTGGATGAGGCCGCGCGCGCCGGAGGCGTGGACCCAGCCGAGATCGGTCTTCGCGGTCTTATGGCTCTCGGCATTGAAGTCGTAAAACGCGCCGTCTTTCGCGAAGGTGTGTTTCAAATCGAGCGGCAGGTCGATGCCAGCGCGCGAGCTAGGACGCGGGTAACCGAGCCAGAGTTTTCCCTGCGCATCGCGGCGGTCGCCGGGCGCGCCGATGTTCAGCGCCATGTGCTGCACGGGTGTGCTGATGCCGGTGGCGCTGTACACGCCCCAGCTCATGCGGTCATCGCGCGGCTCGAAGACGATCGTGCTGGCGATGGAGAAGAGACACACGCAACCGGCGCTGGCCTCGGGGATCATGACGAGTCCGTTGGCGGGGATGGTGTTGATCCAGCAGCCGAGTCGCTGTCCGGCGAAGTGCTCGGTGCCTTCGTCCTCATCGAGATTGTAGTAGGCCGTCGATTTGCTGCGGAAGAACATCATGTTCGATGTCGCGGAGATCGCGCCGCAATGATGTCCTGGGCGCGCGAACATCCACGGTGTCTTCTCGCCCGTCAGCGGATGCGTGCGCATCTTTTGCTCGCCGGTGTAAAGATCGTAGCTCCACGGTTCGGCGATGACTTCGTTGTTGATCACGACGGGGCGGTGGCGGTAGTTCGCGTCCTTGGCCCAGATCTTCTCGCCCTTCTCCGCGTCGAGCACGACGAGCCTGCGCCGCGCGAACTCACCCGAAAGGAACTGCTCCCAGTAGTGTCCGTTCGCGTTCGCGCCGCCGAGCACGAGGTGGCCGTTCTGATACATGAGCGTGAGCGCGCCGCCGCCGATGCCGATGTCGCTGCAGTCAGTCACATCGACAGGCTTCTCCCAAATCTTTTTGCCGGTGACCGCGTCGATGGCGACGGCGAGACGCAAGTCCGCGTTCTTCACGCGCTCCTCAGCGAGATCGCGCGCCTTGCCGGTGAGCTTCGCCAAATCTGTCTTGTCCTGCCGCAGCATTTCCTCGCGCTGCGCGGGCGTGAGCGAGGCGTCGATGAGAAACACGCGTCCGTCGCCGATGGCGATGCTGACATGCGAGATGTGCTTGCCCTGGTGCTGCCAGGTCAGCGTTTTTGCTTTCACGTCGTAGGCAAAGATGGTGTCGGTGGCCAGCGAACCGCTTTTGCCGCGTCGTGCGATCTCAGCAGCGTTCTCCACGCGCTCGGTGGCCGTGCCGTAGAGCAGGCCGTCTTTGAATGCGATGTAGCCCCACTCGAGATTCGGCTTCGTGCCCGCGCCGGGGATCACAAACTCATGCGCGATCTTCCCCGTCTCCGCATCGAACTGGATGCACTTCTCATTGAGCAGCATGTAAAGATGGTCATCGCTCGCGGCCATGTTGCCCGGCTCGCGCGCATTATAGACCCCGGTGCGCATCGCGCCGGGGTTCGGTGTCTTCCAGAGGGATTGTCCGTTGAAGGCATCGTAAGCCATGATGCTGTCGTGCCCCTGGATGAAGAGCCGGCCATTCACGGAAACCGGGCCGACCGCGCCATCGTGACGGTTCACCTGCTCGCCCGGTCCCGGATCGCCATACCACAGCACATTGAGGCCGCCCTTCACGCGCTCGTCATGGTTGCTCGATGTGTTGGCCGCGTTGCCGTACTGATGCGACCACGAGTCCGCGCCCGGCAGCGCGGCGCGCTTGAGCAATGTCCAGTTGCCGCTGGTGGTGAGCGTGGCTTTTTCCTCCGCGAGCTTCGTCTCCGCAAGCCAGGAGGAAATGTTGTTGGGATCAATGTTCCAGGCGCCGAGGCAGATCACGCCGCCGATCGGTTTCAAATTGCGCGCCACTTCTTTCGCGATCCCCGGCACCTTGCCTGTGAGCAGCGCGCTGTCGCACACGATCAGGTTGGCGAAGTAACTCGAATACGGAATCACGCCCAGCTCGTCGTGATCAATCGTGATGCGCGAGCCATACATACCCGTTGTGATCAAAGCCGAGCGTGATGCAACCACCTTGCTCTCATCTTTCTCGAGTCCGTAAACACTGAGGTTGCTGCGCTTCGCGATCTCATAAGCGAGCCGGCCCTTCTCACTGCCCAGCACGAGGCAGAAGCCTTCGCGCACCTTTGTCTGCGCGAGGATCTGTTCCGCTGCCGTCGCGTACATCTTCGAGAGATCATCTTTCGCGAACGGCTCCGCTGCCTTGCTCTCCTCCGCCAGCGCGGGCAACGAAGCGCGGCTGCTCTCAGCAAACGCATAAATCTTCCCCGCCGTCGTGCTCACCATCAAATGCCCGGCGGATGCCGCGAGACCGCGCGCATCGCCCTCGACGCTTTGCTTCCACAGCTCCTTGCCGCTCTCCGCGTCGAGACACACGACCTCGTCGTTGCCGCCGACCACGAGCGTCTTGCCTGCGAGAATGAGCGCCGACTCATGCGTGCTCGGCCACGACCATTTCACGCCCACATCCTTGTGCGCCGCCACAGCCTTCTTCGCCTCAGCCAGCTTCTCTTGCTTGGTTTTGTAATCGAGCCGCAACGGCTCATAGGCTTTGCCCGCGGCATCGAATGCGGCTTGTGCCGCCGCGTCGCCCGGTGCCGTCTTCAGCGCCTTGGTTGCGGCCTCCACTTTTTTCAGCGCAGTGATGGCAGCGTGTTTGCGCAGATCGCCCGAAAGTTTGTTCACCGCCACCTCCGCCGCATGACGCGCGCGCGTTCCCTCGGCGTGCAGGTTGCGATCAATCGCCACGATCTCCTTGCCCGTCGCCATGTAGCCCGCGTCACCGCCGAAAGTCATCTGCGTGCCGCGAAACCACGCGTAGCCCGTCTTGCCCGTCTTCTGATCGAGCGCCAGCACCTGATGCTCTCCCACCGCGAGGATCTGATCATCGAGCAGCATCGCCTGCGAGCCGCCGATCTGCCCGCCCGCGTCCGCGCGCCAGCCGGGCGTGGGCGCTTTCGCCGCCTGCTGTCCCGTCTTGCGATCAAAGGCCACCGACATCGCGCGGCCCGATGGCACAAAGAGCGTGTCCTTCGTCGCCAGCAGATAACCCTGCGGCGACAGATCATTCCGTCCCGCGTCATCCTGACTGATCGCGTCATTCTTCCAGATCACCTTCCCGCTCGCCGCGTCCACCGCGTACAAATAAACCGTCTCATGCGGAAACACGCCCGCGCCGAAATACGCCACGCCATCATCGACGAGCACACCCGTGCGCACCGGCCAGCGCGAGATCATGCGACCACGCGCCAAGATGCGCTCATCGTTCGGCCCCGCGCGCAATTTCCAAACCAGCGCGCCGCTCGCCGCG
>JANPIW010000672.1:0-2918 GCA_031425215.1 Verrucomicrobiaceae bacterium | reverse complement strand
CGTGATGGTTCTCATCTCGGCCAACACCGAGGGAAATCCCAAGCAGGTGAAACGCGAGCTGGCCATCGCGGACAAGTACAACATCCCCGTCGTGCCCGTCCGCGTGGACAACACACAGTGGAAGTCCTTCGAGTTCTTCCTCACGACGCTGCAATGGTTTGATCTCACGAGCGCGCCACTGGACGCATCCGTCACCGATCTGGTGGCGGAGATTTCCACAATGTATCAGGGCCTGGCCAAAGCGCAGCCTGAGCAGCAGCCAGCCGCGCAGCCCGCGCCCGTGACAACAGCGCCGGCGGAAAAGAAAAACGTCACGCTTTTGTACAAGCGCAACGCAAAGCCGGACACCGAGCTGCTGCTGTGGCTGGAAGAGAAACTCAAAGCGGAGGGCTTCGGCATCTTCCATGACCGGCATCTGAAAATGGGCGCGGAATGGTTCGCCGAGATCGAGCGCAAGGTGCGTGAGTCTGACGCGGTGATCCCGCTGTTTTCCGCCGAGTCGATCCACAGCGATATGCTGGAGATCGAGCTGAAGACCGCGCACGAGCAGCGCGAAACGCGCGGCGGCAAGCCGCTCATCCTCCCCGTGCGCGTGGCCTTCGAAGGATCGCTCCCCGGAGAGCTGGCCACTTATGCGGGCAGCCTTCAATACTTTCCGTGGCGCACAACAGCAGACAACGGGGCGCTGCTCAAATCTCTCGTCGCCGCCATCCGCAATCCCGTCTCCGCGCTCTCGCTCGCGGATCGGAGCAAGCTGCAAAATCCCACCGGCGCTGTGCCGCTGGACAGCCCGCAGTACATTGTGCGCCCGTCCGATGACAAACTCGCGCAGGCCATCGAGAGGCGCGAAAGCTTCGTGCTCATCAAGGGCGCGCGGCAGATGGGCAAGACCTCGCTCATCGCGCGCGGCATCCGGCAGGCGCGCAAGAATGGCGCGGACGCGGCCTTCACGGATTTCCAAAAACTGAACACGCAGCAGATGAAGGATTTGAAGTCCTTCTACTGCGCGCTGGCCGACAGCTTGTGTGACACCTTCGACATCGACGAGCTGCTCGTGGAAAAATGGCGCGATGCGAAGGCGCCGAACGCCAATTTTGAGCGCTTCATTCTCAAGACCATCCTCGGCCGTGGCGACGGGCCGCTGCTCTGGGCGCTCGACGAAGTGGACCGTTTGTTTTCCACGGACTTCGGCTCCGAGTTCTTCGGCCTGCTGCGCACCTGGCACAATGAGCGCTCTGACCCCGACAGCCCTTTCCGCCGGCTCACCGTGCTCATCGGTTTTGCCACGGAGCCGAGCTTGTTCATCAGCGACGCAAACATGTCGCCCTTCAATGTGGGCTTGCGGCTGCCGCTCGCGGATTTCACGATCGAGCAAGTGGCGGAGCTGAACCGCCGCTACGGCAGCCCGGTGAGCGACGCGGACCTGCCCGCGTTTTTCCAGCTCCTCGGCGGCCAGCCCTTTCTCTCGCGGCGCGCGCTGCATGAGATCGTGGTCAATGAGGCGCGTCTCCCCGACATCATGGCGCAGGCGCATAAGGACGAGGGCATCTTTGGCGATCACCTGCGGCGCTTCTACGTCGTGCTCATGCAGGACGACGGCATGCTGCAGGCGATGAGGGATTTTCTTTTCAAGGGAGCGGTGCCCACGCATCACGATTTTTACCGGCTGCGTTCCGGCGGTCTGCTTGTGGGTGATGCGCGAGAGGAAGCGCGAGTGCGCTGCGGCCTGTATGAGAAATATCTCCGCCAGCATCTGGCCTGATTCATCTCCGCCATGCGCTCTGAATCCGGTCAGCACGAAATCCCGCCGGACTTTTTCGTCACCGGAGGCACCATGCCCTCGGACGCGCCGTCGTATCTCGAGCGCGCGGCGGATCACCAGCTCGTGGAAGCGCTGCTCAAGGGTGAGTTTTGTTATGTGCTCACCGCGCGGCAGATGGGCAAGTCATCACTGGTGAGCCACGCGCGCGCATCGCTGCGCAAGGCGGGGCGGCGCATCGTGCTGCTCGATCTGCAAAAGATCGGCCTCAAGGTCACGCTGGAGCAGTGGTACTCGGGCCTGATCGACCAGCTCGGACTCGCGCTGAAACTCGACGATGAGTTTGACGACTACATCGAGGCGCACCCGGAGCTGCCGCCACATTACCGCTGGAGCCAGTGCGTGACGCACATCGCATTGGAGCGCGTGAAGGAGCACATCGTCATCTTCGTCGATGAGATCGACATCGTGCGCAGCCTGGAATTTTCCGCGAGCGAGTTCTTCGGCGGCATCCGCGAGATGCACAACACGCGCTCTTCTGACGAGCGGCTCAAGCGCGTGACCTTCTGCCTCCTGGGCGTGGCCACGCCGTCCGATCTCATCGCCGATGTGCGCATCACGCCCTTCAACATCGGCACGCGCATCGACCTGCGCGATTTCAACGCCAATGAAGTACTGCCGCTCGCGCGCGGTTTCCGCGAACCCATCGAGGCGGAGCGCATCGTGCGCCGCGTGCAGCACTGGACGGGCGGGCAGCCTTACCTCACGCAGAAACTCTGCTCCGTCGCCGCGCAGGATCACGCCATTCAAACCGACGCGGATGTGGACCGCCTGTGCCACGAAATGTTTCTCACGCGCAAGGCGCGCGAGGCTGATCCCAACCTCATCTTTGTGCGCGATCGCCTGCTCAATCCGCCCGTCGGGCTGCGCGAGCGTCTGGAATTGTACCGCCGCGTGTGGATGGGATACAAAGTGCCCAACGACGAGAAGAACGCCGCCGTCTCCCAGGTGGCGCTCTCCGGCGCTCTCGTCACCACGGATGACGGCCTGCTGCAGATCAAAAGTCCGATCTACAAAAAGGTTTTCGACCGTCACTGGATCAAGAGCCACCTGCCCGTGGATTACCGCGAGATGCTCAAGAAGGCCGCGCTCTGGGTGC
>JANPIW010000671.1:0-3106 GCA_031425215.1 Verrucomicrobiaceae bacterium | reverse complement strand
CTCCAGCTTCTTGGCCAGCTCGGGTGTGGTGCCGCGATAATTGAGCTGCTGCATCGCCTCCGAATCAATGACGCGCACCTCGGACGGAATGCGCTCGTGCCAGACAACGGAGAGGAAAACCTGCTCGCCCGCGACGACAGGGCTGCCGTGGCCGCCGTAATGATCGCTGGGGATGAAGTCGCTTTCCCAGATTTTTTTGAGGCCGTCCTTGGGAAATGTCTCGGCGATTGGAGTGGTGTCCGAGGAGACGCCGTCGCGATTGGGGCCGCGCCATTGGGGCCAGTCGGCGAGGGCGGTGGTGGAGAGCGCTGCGAGAATGAAGGCTTTGGAAAACTGGAGTCGGCGCGGGGTCATGGTGGGGGTAAGTGGGGGAAAGAGGGCGAAAGAACGGAGGTGATGGTTGATGGCTTTCATCGCGGTTGAACGCGGCGGTGATGTTTGGAGTCCATTCTGAGGCACGGTGATGCCAACGTACAAACAAGGTGAATCCCGTATTTCCAGACCGCTTTGAGTATTGACCTGCGCGCAAATTTCGATCTACACTGACCGCCCTATTCATTTTATGCACATCACGCCCCGCCGCTCGCCCACAGGTCGCTCGCTGACCAGCCGCCCCCGATCACTTTTCATCGGGCTGCTCATGCTCATGGTAGCGGCAGCGTCGGCGGGATCGCTCATGGCTCAAACGCCACCGGCGCATCCATCGGGTCAAACGGCAGCCCGGTCGCTGTTGATTGGCGGGGCTTCGGGCCGGGTGGCCGCGCGGTTTAGCTGGAACGACACGTCGAGCGACGAGAACGGGTTTCAAGTCTTGTATAACGTCCAAGGAAGCACGGCATGGTATCATTATGGTTATCTGCCAGCCGGATCGACAGAGGTATTCTTTGATCAGCCTATTAGTTTATTTACAGCTGGAACAACCTTTTACTTCGCGGTGCGCTCATTGAAGGGCACATATATCAGCAGCAATTCCTTTTCCCCCATCACTGCCGCCTCTGGTTCTGAAAGCCTTCCGACAGGTCCCTTTGGCTCGTTCATCTGGCCCAGCTCCTCTGATGCCTATGTATTCAACCCGCCATCGCTGAGCGCTGCCACGATCCAGTCGAGCACAGAAATAACCAACGTGCTGAGGGTGACCTGGGCGGACAATTCGAATTGCGAGGACTCCTTTGAGATTGAGGCGCGTGACACCGCCAGCGGCGGCAATCCTTTCCTGTCTCTCGGATTCGTGAGTCATGGCCGTTCGCAGTCTGATCTCTCCAACTATCTGGTGGCAGGACACTCCTATGAAATAAGGATGCGTGCCCGCCGGGCAGCCAACTACAACACGACCACCGGCGAGTACAGCAATTTTTCATACACGGCCTACAGCAGCAATGTGATCACCGTCAATGTCCCCGGTGCCTTGACCGGGGCGCCCGCGCAGCCGACGAACCTCACCATCTCGGCGTTCCTGGATGGAACGACGTACCGCTATGCGATCAACTGGGACGATCGCTCGACAAATGAGACGCACTTCCAAATCGAGGAGAAGGCGACGGGCGCGCTGGACAGCACTTATGTTTTACTCGGTCTGCTGTTAGGCCCCACCGGTGTCAATGAGGGTGTTGGAGTTGAGATAGCGAACAACTACACCATTGCAAACCCCTCCGCCACTCCTCCCATCCTAGCCAGTGACAGGACATTTAGGATAACCGCCTGGAAAAGTGCCGGCCCCTTCGCAGAGAAGTCCACGCCATCCGTCGCCAGCGGCGCCACGCAAGGCGCCTTTGCAGCGCCCACGGACCTGCGCATGACCAATCCCGCTGACAATGGCAGGATTCAGCTTTTCTGGTCTGACAACGCGACGACGGAGACTGGCTACGATTTTGAGTACCGACTCGGCGGATCGGGCAATTTTTCTCCGCGCGGGCAAATCGGCCTGATCGCGTTTTCACGCTACCAGTTCGATGGTGGGCTGCTGTGGATCGATGAAAACGGTACCGCTAACGATGTTGGATTCCCTCCTTCCACTCAGGTGGAGTTTAAGATCCGCGGTTACCAAGGCACCACTTCGCAGACATTCACGAGCTACAGCAACACAGTCTCCCTCGTCACCCAGCCGCTGACGGCGCCCAGCGGCGTGTCGGTTTCCGCCATCACCAAGAACAGCGCCACGGTCTCGTGGACTGATAACTCGGGCAATGAAACGAATTACCAGATCATGGCCCGTCCCGCTGGCTCCGGCTCGTTCAGCATCCTGAAATCCAGCATCGCCAAGAATGCCACTAGCACCACCGTTACGGGCCTCACCCCTGGCACGGCATACGACATTCAGGTGAGGGCAAGCTTTGATTTCGATGACGGCAGCTTTGTGCCCGGCACCAGCTCCTCGACCACGACTTTCACCACGAAAGACGCATTTATAAGCAACCTGAGTCCGGCCATCACATTCAACGCGCCTTTCACTTATCAGGCGCAAGTCAGCTCCGCCTCGCCGCGAACAAGCTGGAATATCACCGGCCTGCCTGCGAATCTGTCCTTTAACAACGCCAACGGGCAAGTGACAGGCACACCCTCAGTGACGGGCTTGTTTGTCGCGACGATGACAGCGACATTTCAGGACGGCACCACGGATAATGTCAGCCTCACGCTCCGCATCGTGCGACCGGCCGGACCTCCCGTCACGGGCACGACGATCTCGGATTTCTCCATGCCAAACAACGGCACCCCAAGCAGCACGAGTCTGGCCGACAAGTTCAGCGACCCGGATTCCGAGTCAGCGGTGCGGCTCCAGACAACGTTGGGCAACATCAATATCATCCTATATAACACCGCCACACCGCAAACAGTGGCCAATTTCCTGGCCTATGTCACGGGCGGGCGCTACACGAACGCGGCTTTTCACCGCGCGGCAAACCTAGGCGGCAGCGGCTTCCCTGCGGGGAGCCGCGACATCCTCCAGGGTGGAGGCTACCTCACCAGTTCCGCACCAGCCAATTTTCTCGACGTGAATAAATTCGCTGCGCTCGTCAATGAGCCTGGCATCTCCAATACCATCGACACGATCGCCATGGCTAAACTCGGCGGAAACCCCGACAGCGCGACGAGCGAGTTTTTCTTCAAC
>JANPIW010000670.1:0-7081 GCA_031425215.1 Verrucomicrobiaceae bacterium | reverse complement strand
CATTCGTCCTCATGCTGCATGTCGTGCTTTACCAGCCGGAGATTCCACACAACACGGGCGCCATCGGGCGGCTGTGTCTGGCCACGGGCGCGCGGCTGCATTTGATCAGGCCGCTGGGTTTCAGCATCAATGACAAACAGCTCAAGCGCGCTGGTCTCGACTACTGGGCCGAGGTGGATGTGCGCGAGTGGGATTCGTTCGAGGAGATGAAGCGCGCGGCGGGTGACGCGGCGGAGTTTTTCTTTCTCACGACAAAGGCGGCGCGTGTTTTCTGGGACGCGAGTTTTTCAGCGGAGGATTGTTTCCTTGTCTTCGGACCTGAGACGCGCGGTTTGCCGGAGACGATGCTGGAGGAAAATGCGGAACGCTGTTTGAAGATACCGATGAAGGGCACGCGGAGTTTGAATCTGGCAACTGCGGCGGGCATCGTGATGTATGAGGCGGTGCGGCAGCGTGTGTCAGGCACTGGTCGTTCTGTGCTTTGATTTCAAACGTCGATCACCGGGCCGTCCGCTTTCTGCTTCTCCTGCCAGGCTTTGTATTTGTTCAGCTCCGTCTCGACGAGCTTCAGGCAGAAGGCGAGCACGGTGGCGTCGTCGAGGTAGCCGAAGCCGGGGATGACATCGGGGATGAAGTCGAGCGGATTGAGCACGTAGAGAAGCGCGAGCGAGATGGCGCCGATGGCCCAGTAGGGCACCTCGCGGTAATTGCCGCGCACATAATCACGAATCATCTGCAGCAGCACCTTGCCGTGCTCCATCCACTGCTTGAGCGCTTTCTGCTTCGAGAATTTTTTCTCGATGTCATCCGCGCGCGCCGCGACGCGAGAGATGTTGTCGTCGTGATGGGTTTCTTTCATGAAGACGATGCGGTGAAGACTATGAGAGTATGAGAAGCTGCGGGATCGAGTCGTGCGCGAAGCTTCTCCGCGTCTCATTGTATCCCAGTCTCCTAGTCTTCCTCAAGCTGGTGTGTGCGTGAATTTGCGCACGCGGCCATACGGCACCCATTCGAGGACATAGAGGCTGCCTTTGCTGTCCACGGTCAGCGCGTGCGGCGTGGTGAATTTGTCTTTGTGGCCCGTCTCGAACTCTTCTTTCTTCGCTCCTTTGCCATCGCCAAGGCGGGCGACGCAGTTGTCGTCTTTGTCGATGATGGCGACGAGGCTGCCGAGATCGGGAATGAAGAGATGGTCGTGTGCCTGGTAAAAGCAGCAGGGATTGCGAACGAAGTCGCCTGCGATGGTGCGCTTGTAGGTCAGATCCATGTCGAAGACCTCGTAGCGGCCGTTTGCGCGGTCGGCGATGTACACCTCGGGCGTGTCCTTGAGCGTGTTCACCCAGACGCCGTGACATGTGCTGAAGAGGCCGTGCTCGGCTTCGAGTCCCTTCTTTGTGCTGCGGCCGCCGATGGTTTTGATGTGCTTCCAGTTCTTGTCAAAGCGGCTCACAATCTGGCTGCCGTAGCCATCGACGATGTAGATGTCGCCGTTCGGAGCGACGGCCACGTCGGTTGGATTGGTCCAGGTAAATTTCTGGTGCGTGGCGTCCTCGGTCTCAACGTTGCCGATGGTGTAGAGCACCTTGCCTTTGAGATCGGTTTTATAGACGCGCTTGCCGAGCGCGGGGTTGTCTTTGACGCTGTTCTCCGTGAAGTAGAGGAACTCGCCGTTCGCTTCCTTGCTCCAGTAAATGCAATGCGCGGTGGCCTTCACTTGCTCGGGGTCATAGCCGTTGCCGAAGTCTTTGCTCCACGTTTCTTCGAGCTTTCCGTCCGCGCCGAAAACGGCGACGCAAGGATTCGTGGAGCGTGAGGTGACATAGACGCGATCTTTGGAATCGACGACGATGCCGCAACCGAAACCATAGGTCATGCCTTCGGGGAGTTTGCCCCAGCTTTCATCGAGCGTGTAGGTCCATTTGCCTTCGCCGATCTTCACTCCTGGTGCAGGCGGGGCTGCGGGTGCTGCGGTCGCGGCGGCGGGAGCGACTCCTGGTGCTGGCGCGGATGGCTTGCAGCCTGGGAAAGCGAGCGCGGCGGCGGAGGCAGCGCTCATTTTGAGGAAGTCACGACGAGCGGGGAAGAGGTAGGCGGAGTTCATGGCGTTGGTGGGTGGTGATGGTTGGACGATGAAAAAGAACCGGCGAGGAATTACCCTCGCCGGCTCAAGATTTTTTCAGGCTTATTTCAGCACCGCTGAGTGAAACTCGAACCAGTCGTCGAGATTGTTGAGGTTCACCGCGTCCTTGGGCGAGCCATCTGGCAGGCCGCTGGCGCTGAGGATGCCCTGGCGTGTGGCGTCGTCGTGGAGGTAACCGGTCACTGCGGCGTTGTGCGCGGCGATGGCGGCGTCATTCACGGAGGTGCCGTTGGCTTTCACCCAGGCTTCGAATTGCGTGTAGGTGGGCTTGCTCGATGCGATGTAGCTCTTCACTGCTTCGGCGTCGAGGCCGAGGGCGGCGCAGGTCATGGCGTCATAGCCGGCGCCGATGCCAGGATAGCCAGCGGCGAGTTTACCGGCGGCTTCAAGGGAGACTTTCAGCCACATGCGCGGCAGGTGGAGGACGCCGAGGGGGCCGGCGGTGCCGGAACTGATGAGGGGAACGTAGGTGGTGCTCATGTGATGATTGGATTCTGGTTTCTAGTTTGTGGTTTCTGGTTTTGCCCGCGCGTCTGTTGATGCGAGGGAAAGGGGTTGCTACTTCTTCGCCGCCTTCTTCTTCGGCCCGCGGCCTTTGAAGGTCAGCTCGGCGATGCCACTCTTGTCCAGCTCGCCAAAGCCGAGCTTTGTGAGCTTCGTGTATTGCGCAAAAGTCGCGGCGGCGAGTGGAAGGTTCAGCTTCGCTTCTTTGGCGAGCTTGAGCGCGATGCCGCTGTCCTTGGCCGCGTGGCTGGCGCTGAAGAAGCAGGAGTGATCGCGGTTCAGCATGTCATCTCCATCGGTAGCGAGCACGCGCGAGTTCGCGCCGGTCTGTGAGAAGACTTTCATCAGCACCGGAAGATCGACACCAAGCGCGGAGCCGAGGCCGAGGCCTTCGGCGAGACCGGCGGTGTTGATGTTCATCACCATGTTCACGAGCGCCTTCACTTGCGCGGCCTTGCCAGCTTTGCCGATGTAGGTCATGAGCTTGCCGTCGTCCGAAAGCTTCGAGAGGACAGGTTTCACTTTCTCAAAGGTTTTCGCTTCGCCGCCGATCATCAAATAAAGCGTGCCGTTGCGCGCCTGGGTGATCGAGGAAGCCATGCAGCCTTCGAGTGATGCGGCGCCAGCTTTCTTCGCGAGCTTTTCCACCTCGATGTGCGTCTTGGGCGACACCGTTGCGCAGTTCACAAACACACGGCCTTTCGCGCCCATGAGGAGGTGGTCCTTCTTGTTGGTGAAAACCGCGAGCTGCGCCTTGTCGTCGGTGACAACGGTGACGATCACATCGGCAAGCTGCGTCACGCGCGCGAGGCTCGTGGTGGCTTCCGCGCCGAGTTCCTTTGCCACTTCCTCCGCCGACTCCTTGCGCGCGTCATAGATGGCCGAGATTGTGAAGCCAACATCTTTGAGACGCCGCGCCATGTTTGCGCCCATGCGACCAACACCGACAAATGCAATTTTTTGAGACATGATTTTAGAAGGGAAAAAGTTCGGGGCGCAAGGTGTAGCCTCGCCGCGCCTGAACTGTCAAGCGCGATGATGGGGCGTGATTGTCTCGAACAAAAGAACCGCCGGTTTTGTCTCCCCGAGCGGCGCTGGCTCATCGCTCAGGGTTTCAAAAACACGCTCCAGGCTGTTGCCGGCGAGGTCTTCGAGTTTGGGGTCAATGATGAGCTGGTGCTTGCCTTCGGGCCAATCGGCTCGCGGCGTGAAAATCCACTCACGCTCGCCACGGGACACTGTGATCTCGCCTTGAAGGGGTTGCCCCACGTCGGACTGCACAGTGATGCTGTTATGCAGCAGCGCCCAGTCGAGCGGTTCGTCGAGCATCATGGTCAGCGGATCGCGCGTTCCAGTCTTCGGCGCATTGATCTTCCAGCGGGTGGGATCTGGCTTGGTGTGATCCGCTGCGGTGATGGATAAAGTCTGCGTCTGGTCCCTTCCCAGCGACTGCCCGTTCGTCGCGCGCCAGGAGCCGTCGATCTTGAGCGTCACGGTTTGTCCTTCGCGGAGCACCGCGCCCTCGGTCTCGTTCAGGTTCACGCCTGTCTTCTGTCTGCCGGGATGAATCCAAATCGTGAGCCGCTTTCCATCAGGACTCCAAAGCTCCGTCTCGCGAAACGGGCCGGGAATTTCTTTGCCGCCAGCGTCGAGCAAATGCACACGCTCCATGAAGACGCTCTGCTCCATCGGTTGTGCGAAGGTGAGGTAGAGCTTGAGAGCGTTGGCGGGGAGGGAAGGGGATGTGGGGTGAATGGTTGGCGGAGATGGAATGCTGGAGGGCTGGAGCGACGGAATGGTGCGCACCAAAGTCAAAGGGCCTTTGCCCTTCACAAAAGCAGATCGTCCGCCATTTGTGGGCATCTCATCTGTGCCGCAGCCGATGGGAGTCGGATCGAATGAGATGAGATAACTGCCGCCTGTTGGCAGTGAGACGGTTGGGGTCAGCATCAGACTTCTGCCTTCAATGGATGTCGTTGATAGCAGAGGAGTAGCCGCCGACTTTCCGTCTCCTGTTGCTCCGCCGGGCGGTTTTCCTTCTGATTCAATGCGGAAGATCGCGATCAAAGCCTGGTTCTCGGCTTTCTGTCCCTTCTGTCGAAGATGCCGCTCCCAGAACGTGTCAGAAGGCGCTGTGATCGAGATGGTGATGCGACCGGGTTCTCCCTCCGGGGAAGCAGTCTCCAAAACAAACTCCGGCTCGTCGCCACAAGACACGACGAGCCAGGATGCGAGCGCCGCGAGGGCGGAACGCGTGAGGTTGCGGCGCATGTCGGCGGCGCGTTACGGCAGCGCGGCGATCTCTAGGGAGAGCGCGCCGTTGTTGTCGCGCAGCACCATGGCCTCGGTGTCGCTGAGCTTGTCGGCCTGCACGGCGCCGAAGAGGGAGTCAACGACCTCGATGCCTTGCGGGTCTTTGTTCGCCTTCTCGTCGCGGCGCGCGGCTTTTTCGTTGGTCTTGTCGGCGTCATTGGACTCGAGCAGGTCCATGCTCACGCGCGCGCCCCAGAAATTGCTCGGGCCAAAGAGATTCGCCTTGAAGCGCTGGGTGTGCGTCACGAGCCAGCTCTTGCCGCCCTTCGTGTAGGTGAACATGTCGAGCGGACGATTCCCGCTGCCCAGTTCCACCATGCTCACGCCTTTCACCTGCGCGCCGCTTTCCAGGCCATCGACGGGGAACTTCGCGATCGGTGTGCATGCGAACGCGCCGACGACATAATTTTTCCCGTCCTGCTGCTCGCAGACGAAGCTGGAGATCGGCGCCTTGGTTTCCCATTTGCGATGCGCGACGTGATAGGTCTCGGCGGAAAAAATGCTCGCCTTGCTGTCTGGTGCCAGCGGCAGCGGGATGGAGAAAATCTTGCTCGCGAACTCTTCGTTGCATGATCCAGCCACGATGATGCGGTCGCCGCCGAAAGCGAGATCAGTCACGCGCGTGACCTTGCTCGAGGTGCCGCCGGGGAGCGTGACGCGCTGCCAGGAGAGCTTCGCGAGATCGAGCGCGGCGGGTTTTCCCTCAGCGCTGACGCGCAGGATGGCCGTTGCATTGTCCGGCTTGCGCATGACGGCAAGGTAGGTCGCTCCGCTGGCGGGATTCACCGCGAGATCGGTGATGGTGATGTTCTCCGCCGTGGTGCCGAGACCTGCGGCGACGACAGCGCCGATGTTCTCGACCTTGCTTTTCAATTTGCCGCCAGCGGCGACATCGCCGGTTTCAACGGCAACGACACTGCCCGTGCCCGGCTCGGCCACGAGGAGCAAACCTCCCGGTCCGAACGCGAGTGAGGAGACGGACGCGATGGTCAGGCCGCCGGTTTGCGCCTGCTTCAAATAATGCGCGCTGGCAGCCGATGGCGCGGCTTGCGCGTCCTGTGATGAATGGCTGACAAGAAGCCACCCTGCGGCGGCGACGACGGTTGCGAGTGAGATGCGGATGATCGTTTTCATGATGTGGTGAAATAAGAGACGGTTGATTCTCGCGAGGCTATCAGACACGGCATGGTTTTGAGGAGAAGAAATTGCAGGAACAAGGCACCGCTACTTTGTCTTCGAGGCAAACCGGCTGGCCAGCGCGTGGACTTTGGTGCCAGGTTTCAAATCCTGGATGATGTCCTTCCACTCCAGCACAAAACTGATCTGCCCCCGCGCATAGGAGCCGATCTCGTACGGGTCAAAGCTGAAGCCGATGCCGCCGGGGACGAGGAACCAGGTGTCGTTCAGCTCCAGCTTGTTTTCAAATAGGCCGGCTTCTTCGAGCGAGGCCTCTGGCACGACTCCGGCCTCCTTGCGCAGTGCGGCTGCTCCGAGCGCGGCCCACTTCTCCGCGAAGCCTTCGGTGGCGATGTCGGAAAGCCTCACCTCATCGCCCGTCGTGAGGTCGATCACCGCGTAGGAGAAGCCGTAGTTCCCGTGCGCGCCGCCGGTGTACTCGGAGTGCAGCGACTCGATGGTGAGAAAGCCGTCGCTGTTCATCATGACGCTCAAATTCTCGTGGCCTGTGTCCACATAGTTGAAGTCAGCATCAAACTTCAGTTCGTCCTCGGGCTTTGTGAGAATCTCCTTTTCCAAATCGGCGGTGGTCGCGATCACTGGTTTTTTGTCCGGCTTTTCATCCTCGCCTTTGATGGCGATGCTGCCAGCGGCGAGCGAGCGGATCACGGCGTTGACGCGCTCGACCACAGGCCCCTTGCCGACTGCCTGCGGATACGAAAGGCTCCGCTCAAAGCCCGTGCGCTGGCCGTCGCGCCGCATGGTCCAGCTCGATGACAGCGTGGTCATGCGCACCGCAGTGGAGCCTTCGGGATACTTTTCCGCCAGCGCGACTGGCAGCGCTTTTTTGCCATCGGCTGTTTTCCATGTGCCAGTGATCTCGCCATCCGTGATCATCACATCCCACTGGCCGGTGATGATCGGCTTGCCATCCGCGTCTTCGCCCGC
>JANPIW010000669.1:0-19887 GCA_031425215.1 Verrucomicrobiaceae bacterium | reverse complement strand
GGATGCCGGCCTCGCGCGCGATGCGCGTCAGCTCATCGATGGCGGAGAAAATCTTCACCGTCTCAGCGCGCATGTGGCTGGCGTAAATTCCACCGTGCGCGGCGGCCACCTCCGCCAGCTCGATGATCTCCTCAGTCTTCGCGAACGTGCCGGGATTGTAGATCAAGCCCGTGCTCAACCCAACCGCGCCGTCCTTCATTGCCTGATCGACGAGCGCTTTCATGCGCTCCATCTGCTCCGCGCTCGGGGCGCGGATGAAGCTTCCGCCCATCGCTTTCTCGCGCACGGAGTTGTGGCCGATCAAGGTCGCGACATTGATGCCGGGCCGCGCCTTCTCGATCTCGGAGAAAAACTTCGCGACATCGGTGCGCGATGCGCCGCAGTTCCCTGTGATGATGGTGGTCACGCCCATGCGCAGAAAATTCTCCGCGACGGGCAGGTCGCAGATTTTCTCAGAGTGCGTGTGAACGTCGATGAAGCCCGGCGCGACGACTCTTCCTTGCGCGTCGATCACCGTGTCAGCAGCGCTTGTGATGTCGCCGACGGCGGTGATACGCCCGTCCTTCACCGCGATGGAGCCGCGCGTGAGCGGAGCGCCTGTGCCATCGGCGATGAGCGCGTTGGTGATGAGCAGGTCGTTCGCGGTGGCGATGCTGGAGAAGAAAAGTGTGATGAGAAGTGGTGCGTGGCGCATGATGTCATGCAACGGCCCGACACACCTCGCTCTCACTTCCGAATCGTGACAGGAAACGCTTTCTCCAGGCCCGCGAGGATGCGGCCATGCGCGAGATCTACCTCGGCCGTCTCCAGCGTGCGCTCGGGTGAGCGATAGGTCAGCGTGTAGGCAAGGGATTTGCGATCCGCCGCGATGCGCGTGCCGGTGGCATCGGCAAAGACGTCGAACACGCTGGTGCTGATGAGCAGCGGCTCCTTAACGCCGCTGAAGTACGCGGCCACTTGCTGGTGCGCGAGATCGGCGGGCGCTTCCATCGCCACGTCGCGCGTGATGTGGGGAAACTTCGGCAGCTCCTCAAATTTCGCCGGCCCGCCGCTGCCCTGGCGCAGTGCGCTGAGCAAAAGCTCTGCGACGTAAACCGGATGCCGCGCGTCGAGATCGCGCGCGCGCTGCGGATGAAGCTGAGCGATCCAACCGATGATGCGGTTGCCGCTGCGGATCTCGCTGGTGAGAAGAAAATTCTTCGAGTCGCTGATGCGCCGCAACTCGATGCTGGAGATGCCAGGCAGTGACTCGATCACGCCGCGCAGATCGAAGGCATCACACGCGGCAGGCTCGCGCGCGTGCCAGGACGAGGGCGCCTGCGGGCCGCTGAGCAAAAGTGAAACGCGATCTTCCTCGCGCGAGCCGCCCTTTGGCTGCGCGATGAACACGCGGCCGATCTCGAAGAAGCGCAACCGGCTCGCGCCCTGGCGGATGTTCAGCGCGGCGGTGGCGAGCAGGCCAGGAATAATGCTCGGGCGCAGCGTGGTGTGATCTTCGCTCAGCGGATTCTTCACGGGGACGGCATCTCCGGAACCGAGGATTTCCGCGAGCTGCGTGGTGGAGATGAGTCGCAAGGTTTGCGCTTCGTTGAAGCCGCGATTCGCCAGCGCGAGACGGAGCTGCATCGCGTGGTCGTAAGCGCGGTCGGTCGCGTCCCCGCTGGCAAAAACGGCGGCGCTGCGCGATGGCACGCGCTCCAGGCCGATGACACGCGCGAGTTCCTCGACGAGATCGACAGGGCGCTGGAGATCGAGGCGATAGCTCGGGATCTGCCAGCGTGATGCGGAGCCTCTTTCGAGTCCGAGCTTTTCGAGAATGGAGTGCATCTCGTCGGCTTTGAGATCGGGAATGCCGAGCAGCCGATGCGCGCGCGCTTCATCCAGCTCCACTTCGCCGACGAGTTTGGGCGGTGCTCCCGCGGCCTGCGTCACGTCTTCCGCGGTGCCGCCTGCGATGGCGAGGATGAGTTTCATTGCAAGCTCCGACGCGCCTTGCACCTGATGCGGATCGACCCCGCGCTCGAATCGATAGCTGGAATCCGAATGCAACGCGAGTCTCCGCGCTGCACGGCGAATGGTGGGCGGATCAAAGTAGGCGCTCTCCAGCAGCACGTCGGTGGTGGTTTCCGTCACGCCGGTTTCCTCGCCGCCCATCACACCGGCTATGGCGACGGGGCGTGTTTGATCGGCGATGACGAGATCGGTGGGGATGAGCGCATACTCGTTGCCATCGAGCGCGAGGATTTTTTCTCCCTCGCTCGCATGGCGCACAACGATGCCGCCGCTGAGTTTGGCGAGATCGAAGCTGTGGAGCGACTGGCCCATCTCGAACATCACGAAGTTGGTGACATCGACGATGTTGTTGATGGGTCGCAGGCCGATGCTCTCGAGCCGCGCCTTGAGCCAGTCCGGGCTGGGGCCGACCTTCATGCCTTTGATGATGCGCGCGGTGTAAAACGGGCAGCAGTCGGTGGCGCGCAGCTCGATCTCGGATGCCGCGGCGTGTTTGAGTTTCGTCGTGGTCGTGGCGTGATCGCGCGCGCCTTTGAGTGGCAGGCTGGTGAGCGCGGCCAGCTCGCGCGCGAGACCGAGGTGGCTGAGCAGGTCGGGACGGTTCGGCGTGATCTCGAGATCGAAGATCACATCAGGCTGCACGATCTCGTTGAATTTCTTCCCGACCGGCAGCGCCGTGTCGAGGATGAGCAGGCCGCTGTGGTCATCGCCCATACCCAGCTCCTTGCCGCTGCACATCATGCCGCCAGAGACGACGCCGCGCAGCTTGCCCTCTTTGATTTCAAAATTGCCCGGCAAAATCGCGCCCGGCAATGCGAGCGGCACTTTGTCGCCGACCTTGTAATTCTTCGCGCCGCAAACGATTTGCCGCTGCGTGCCCGAGCCGTCATCGACTTGGCAGACGCTGAGGCGGTCCGCGTTAGGATGCTGCACGGACTCGAGGATCTGCGCGACCACGATCTTGTCAGAGGCCACGCCTTTCTCTTCGATGCCCTCAACCTCGATGCCCGCAAAGGTGAGCAGGTCGGAGAGCTGCGCGGTGGTGCGGGCGGAGAGATCGATGTGGGTGGTGAGCCAGGAGAGGGAGACTTTCATTTGGAGCGAAGGGGATTGGAAACCACGAATGGGCACGAATGATGAGTGCCCCAGTCATTCGTGTCTATTCGTGGTTGGAATTCATTCAGGCGAACTGCGCGAGGAACCTCATATCATTCTCAATGAGATGCCGGATGTCGGTGATGCCGTGTAGGATCATGGCGAGGCGGTCGAGGCCCATGCCGAAGGCGAAGCCGGTGACGGCGTCGGGATCAAACAAGTTGTCGCCGCGCGATTTGCTCACAGCGGTGAAGACGGCGGGATCGACCATGCCGCAGCCAGCTATCTCGATCCAGCGGGCCTCCTTGCCTTTCGCCTCAAGCTTCACGTCGATCTCGAAGCTTGGCTCGGTGAAGGGGAAGAAGTGCGGGCGGAAACGCACGACGGTTTGCGGGCCGAAGATTTCGCGGAAGAAAAACTCCAGTGTGCCTTTGAGGTCGGCGAGGCTCACGTCGCGATCGACATAGAGACCTTCGAGCTGGTTGAAGACGCTGAGGTGCGTGGCGTCGATCTCATCGCGGCGATACGCGGCACCGGGCGCGATGATGCGGACGGGCAGGGCTTTGACGGACTCCATGGTGCGGATCTGCACGGTCGAGGTGTGTGTGCGGAGCAGGCGGCCATCATTCAAATAGAACGTGTCGCTCTCATTGCGCGCGGGGTGGTCGGTGGGTGTGTTCAGCGCGTCAAAGCAATGCCACTCCGTCTCGATCTCCGGCCCGTCAGCGAGAGTGAAGCCCATGCGGCGCAGGGTGCGCACGGCGAGATCGCGGATGGTCGTCAGCGGATGAATGCTGCCCATGCCCGCGCCAGGGCGGCCTGGCAGCGTGATGTCAATGCCCTCGACCGCGCGCGCGTCCTTGGCGTTTTGCAGCGCGGTTTGTTTTACCTCCAGCCCCGACGTGATGGCCTCACGCACTTCATTCAGCTTGGCACCGACTTCCTTTTTCTGATCCGGCGGCACATCTCGCATCCCGGCGCTGATGGCAGTGAGCTTGCCTTTCTTGCCGAGGTAAGCGACGCGGAAATTTTCCAGCGCGACTTCGTCGGCGAGAGACGGGAGTTCGGCAAGGGCTTCGGATTTGAGCTGGTCGAGTTGGGGGAGCATGATGAGCTTTGTGCTATAAGCGGCGGCCTTCTTACGTCGGCTACGATGAGTTTCAAAACAAAACAGCCGGGACTCGTTTCCAAGTCCCGGCTGCGTGATTTTTCAAGGGATGTCGCGCGTGATTATGCGGCGACGGCGGTCTTCTTCAGCTCGGCGGCTTTTTTCTCGAGTGCTTGCTTCGCCTGGTTGACGAGTGCCTCGATGGCGGCGGCGTCTTTGACGGCGAGGTCGGCGAGGACTTTGCGATCAAGGTCGATGCCGACGGCTTTGAGGCCCTCCATGAAGCGGGAGTAGCTCAGGCCGAGAGGGCGGGTGGCGGCGTTGATGCGCTGCACCCACAGATTGCGGAAGGTGCGTTTGCGGACCTTGCGGTCGCGGTAGGCGTAAGTTTTGGCTTTGCGCACGGCGTCTTTCGCATAGCGAAAGTGCGTGCTGCGGAAGCCGCGGAAGCCTTTCGCGGCCTTGATGGTCCGGATGCGGCGTTTGCGGCTGGCTGGTGAGTTTGTGGCTCTGGGCATGTTCTTGGTTTGTGAACGGGCTGTTGTTTTGGAAAACGATGGCGGCCTCGCCTGATCGAAGGCTCCGCAAAAAAAGAAGCGGAACCAGGCCGGTCATCGGTGGCCCCGAGGGACGGGGCCGACGCGCAAGTTACGACCAGGGCATGTTGGCCTTGACCGCCTTGGCGTCTGTCTTATCGACGAGGGCGACCTTGCCGAGGTTGCGTTTCCGCTTCCGGTTCTTGTTCTGCAGGATGTGGCGCTTGCCTTGTTTGCGGCGCAGCACCTTGCCCGATGCAGTGATCTTGAACCGTTTGGAGACGGCTTTCCTCGTTTTGGATATACCAGCGTTTTTGGACATAGGGGCAGCGATTGTAGGGGAGGAATCCGAGACGGCAAGGTGTTTTTGGCCTTTGAAAACCAACGCTTCCGGGCCAGGCCACTTTGAGCGGGAATCAAACGTCTTTATTGCTCTCCCGCGCTACGGCAAGTCTCTTCTGATAAGCAGGGTTAGGCATGCGGGAGGGTTCGCTGTTGTGAATTGAACAACCGTCGTCAATGATCCGCACCATGAGCGATGCAGTCGCCAGTGATGATCCGAAGCAAAAGCCGCCGGCGCCTGCGGTGCGGCATTCCGTTCCGGCCAGCTTGGCAAGGTTTTTCGTTGGCCGTTTGAATCGCTCTTTGCTCTGCCGCTTTCGTGCCACCGCAGGCGGTGTGCGATGGTCGCGTGGCGAGATCGGCGCGCTCGGCGAGGACCTCGCCGTGAAGTGGCTGCGCAGGCACGGACGAAAAGTCCTGCACCGCAATTATCGCGGTCCGCATCGCGGCGAGGTGGACATCGTTTGCCGTCACAAGGACGTGCTCAATTTCATCGAGGTGAAAACACGCAGCAGCACCGCCTTTGGCAGGCCCGCTGATGCCGTGGGTCCGGCCAAGCAGCGCCTCATCCGCCGTGGCGCGATGGACTGGCTGAGAAAGCTCAAGAATCCCAAGATCAAATTCCGCTTCGACATCGTCGAGGTGCTCCTCGTCCACGGCGCGCGCCCCAAGATCAACATTATCGAGAACGCCTTCCAGATGCCTGATAGCTCCATCGCGGGCAGGTAGCATGGACTTTCTAGTCTGTGCTGGGCGGCATCGCGCCTGCGACACAGGCTAGAAAGCCTATGCTACTTCCGCTCGCGGACCCATTCGTCAGCTTGCCATCGGACGCGACTTCGGCACGGTGCGCGCATGTCTGACTCTCTCGCCACGCTGCTGAAGCAATCGTTCGGATACGATGCTTTCCGCCCGTTGCAGCGCGAAATCATGGACGCGTCGCTCGCAGGAAAGGATGTCGTCGCCATTCTGCCGACGGGCGCGGGTAAGTCGTTGTGTTTCCAGCTCCCGGCGCTGGCGCGCGAGGGCGTGACGCTGGTGATCTCGCCGCTCATCGCGTTGATGAAGGATCAGGTCGATGCGCTGACGGCCAGCGGCGTGGCGGCCACGTTTTTGAACTCGTCCATCCTCGGCAGCGAGGCGGCGCGCAGACGCTCGGGTTTGGAGAACGGGCAATACAAGCTGCTCTATGCCGCCCCGGAGCGCGTGATGATGCAGAGCTTCATCACCGATCTGCAACGATGGAACGTCACCGCCATCGCCGTCGATGAGGCGCACTGCATCAGCGAGTGGGGGCATGATTTCAGGCCGGAGTACCGGCAGCTCGCGCAATTGCGCGATCATCTGCCGGGCGTGCCTTTCCTCGCGCTCACGGCTACGGCGACTGAGCAGGTGCGCGGCGACATGGTGCGGCAGCTTCATTTGCATGAGCCGGAAATTTTTCTCGCAAGCTTCAACAGGCCGAATCTCAGTTACACGATCCTGCCGAAGAGCAAATCGACACGGCAGGTCTATGAGTTCATCCGCGAGCGGCCCAACGACGCGGGCATCGTCTATGTGCAGTCGCGCAAGTCAGCTGAGTCGCTCGCCGCCGCGCTGACCGCCGAGGGCGTGAAGGCTGTGGCGTATCATGCTGGACTCGAACAAGAGGATCGCGCGCGAAATCAGGAGGCGTTCATCTGCGACGAGGCGCGCGTCGTCTGCGCCACGATCGCCTTCGGCATGGGCATCAACAAACCCGACGTGCGCTACGTCATTCACGCCGATCTGCCCAAGAACATCGAAGGCTACTATCAGGAGACGGGCCGCGCAGGTCGCGACAGCCTGCCCGCCGATTGCCTGCTGCTCTACTCGCGCGGCGATCTCATTCGGAATTTGAAATTCCTCGACGAGATGACCGACGCCAAGGCCGCCGAGATTGCCGCGCGGCAGATGCGTCTGATGGCTGATTACGCCGAGGCCAGCGAGTGCCGCCGCGCCGCGCTGCTCGATTACTTTGGCGAGACGTGGCCAGGAGATAATTGCGGCGGCTGCGACATCTGCCTCCAGCCGCGCGAGCAGTGGGATGCGACGACGCAGGCGCAGAAACTTTTGAGCTGCATCTATCGCATCAAACAGAAAGGCGGCTTTGCGACCGGGCTGAATCACGTCGTCGAAGTCCTCGCCGGAGCAAACACGGAGAAGATCAGAAAATGGTATCACGACCAGCTCAGCACCTACGGCATCGGCAAAGACACGCCGCGCGAGGAATGGGCCGCACTGGGCCGCCAGCTCATCCGCGCCGGACACATCACAGCAAGCGCTGACAATTTCCAAACGCTCACGCTCTCCAAGCAAGGTCTCGCCGCGCTTATGAACCGCACGCCGATCCTGCTCACACGCTCACCCGTCGTCGCGAACACCAGCTCCGCCAAAGTCTCCCGTGCCGGCACCATCATGTGCGACGAAGGCCTCTTCGCGCAACTGCGCGCGCTGCGCAAACGTCTCGCTGACGAACGGGCCGTGCCGCCCTACGTCATCTTTGGCGACACCAGCCTGCGCCACATGTGCCGCAGCTATCCGCAGAGCGACCGCGCCTTCCTCGACATCCCCGGCGTTGGCAATCAAAAGCTCGCCGACTACGGCGCGGTCTTCATGCACGAGATCAAAACTTGGCTCGCATCCAACCCTGCGCAAACCTTCGCCAACGAAGCTCCGCCACCGCCCGCGCCGAAGATGAAAAGCGAGGGCGGCATCAACGGCACCGCTTTGGAAACACTGCGCCTCCACCGCCAGCGCCGCAGCGCCGAAAAAATCGCCGCGCAACGCAGCCTCGTCGTCAGCACCTTCCACAGCCATCTCGCGCAAGCCATCTCCACCGGCGATCTCAAAGCCGATCCGCGAGACTACTACAGCGCCGAGGACGAGGAAATCATCCGCGCCGCCGCCACCGAGCACGGCCTCGGGAGCCTCGGCACACTCAAAGACGCCCTTCAAAACCGATTCGATTACTCGACGCTGCATTACTTCCGCGCCTTTGAGCAGCGCGTCGCAAAGTAGCCATCATCGCTCCGCGTGATGAGCTGTGCGCTCCCTCCAACAAACCAAATCCTCGTCCGCCAAAAGCCACACAGGGTGCGTCGCCGGAAAGATGTGACGGGAATCGAGGTCCACCACAGGGCCTCCGATGGTTTGTGCTCAAGTGAGCACGACTGAGTTCAGGAGGCTGGAAGCCTCCTGAGACGGACTGCGCTTGGAAAGCGCAGCCACTTCACAGTGGGCGCTGCAGGGGCAACATTTCTGAACCATCACCGAGCACGGCCTCGAGAGCCTGCGCAAACTCAAGGACGCACTGGCGAACTGCTTCGACTGCCCGACGCCGCACTACTTCCGCGCCTTCGAGCAGCGCGTCGGACACTCTGGCGCCACTGATGAGCGCCAAACATTATGATCAAAAAACATAATGTTTGCCATGATGCAGCGCTGCCGTTAAAGTCCGCGCCATGAACCTGGATTTCGTCAATCGCATCAAAGAACGAAACGAGCTTGCAGCCGCAGCCCGCAAGGGCGGGCTGCTCGTGGTGTTCGGACGCAGGCGCGTGGGAAAGAGTCGGCTGCTGCGGTATTGGCTCACCATGAACGGCAGCCTCTACAGCCAGGCCATCGAGGGGCCGCAGGACATGCAGATCCGGCAGGTGTTTGATGACATCAAATCAAAGCTCGGCACCCAGATCGTCCCGAAGACATGGCCGGAGTTTCTGGAGGTGCTCGGCCTGCAAAAGAAGCCGTGGTCGCTGTGTCTGGATGAGTTCCCTTATCTCACAGCGGTCGATCCATCGCTGCCGAGCCAGCTTCAAAAGTGGATCGATCACTCCATGCCAAAGGGCTGCCTGCTCATCCTCGCCGGATCGAGCACGCGCATGATGAACGACCTGTTCCTCAACCGCTCCGCGCCGCTCTATGGCCGCGCGCACAAGCTGCTGCATGTGAAGCCCATGGACTATGCTGCCTTCTGCGACGCTTGCTCGCTGAAGCCTGCGGACGTGACCTCGTTCGAGAAATTCTCGCTCGTCGGCGGCATCCCGAAGTATTGGGAGTTTGTCGAGAAAGGCGAGGATGTCATCGCTTTGGCGGAGTCGCTCTACTTCGACTTCGCGCCTTACATGGAACAGGAGCCGCAGCGCATCCTGCGTGATGAAGGCGTGATCGGTGCCAATGCCGTGTCCGTGCTCGAAGCTGTCGGACGTGGAGCGGAGCGGCCTTCAGAAATCGCGCAACGCCTCGGCACCGCGCAGACGAATCTCTCCCGCCTCCTGCAGCAGCTCCTCGACGCCTCGGTGCTGGCGCGCGAGCTGCCGTATGGCGAGAGCGTGCGCACCACGAAGAAAATCCGCTACCGCATCACTGACCCGACGATGCGTTTCTGGTTCCGCGTCTATTCGCCGCACCAGAGCCGCTGGCACAGCTACACTGCCGAGGAGAAGCTCAAGCTCATCCACGACCACGCATCCATCGTGTTCGAGGACGCCTGCCGCGCGCGCTTCACGGGCGCGTGCAGGTATTGGGAAAAAGACATCGAACTCGACCTCGTCGCGCAAGACCCGGACAACGCGAAAGGCCTGCTCGTCGCCGAGGTGAAATGGCGCAAGCTCACCGCCGCCGAGCGTCGTCATGTGATGACGCAGCTCCAGAACAAGTGGAGCCGCACAGCGCTCAGCCAGCGTCACGCCAAAGTGCGATTCGAGGTGTTTGATGCGAGCGAGCTGAAGGCGTGATCTTTTCATGCGTCCATCTCACCAATCGACTCCGTCGGGCAGCCCGTGAGCGCATCCTGGCAGAGCTGGAATTCCTCCGGTGTCACCGGCTGGCGGAAGACAACGCTGTATCCGATGTCGTCATTGCGGCGGAAAAAGTCGGGCGCGTTGCCGCGGCAGAGATCGCAGTCGATGCAGGAGTCATCGACGTAAAAGCGTCCTGGGGCGTTTTGAGAAAGGCGGTCAGTGAGGTTGGCCATGAGAGTGAGGAGTTGTTTGGTTACGGCCCGATCATCACTCGATTAAAGAAATGCGTGAAATGCATTAAATGCAGGCATTGTTGTTGAGAATGCAACAATACCTTGCGACCAAACCCTTCGATCTCCACGCGCTGCATCTGTTTCACCTCGTGGTGAAACACCGCAGCTTCACGCGCGCCGCGCGGGAGGCTGGTCTATCGCAGAGCGCGCTCACGCGGCAGATGCAATCACTGGAGCAGAGGCTCGGCCTCGATCTCATCAACCGTACCACGCGCTCCGTCGAAGTGACGGAGGCGGGAAAGTTTCTCGCCGCAGAAGCCGCGCGGCTGATTGGCGGCGTGGCGGCCACGCTGGACGGATTGCAGAACACCTTCGGCAGCGCGCGGCCCGAGGTGCGCGTCAGCGTCTCACGCACCCTCGCCATGGCGCACATGCCCGGCCTGTTTCACGCGAACCAGCGAAGTCAGCCCGATGTCGTGTGCCGCGTGAGCTACCAAAGCAGCAGCGCCATCCTCACCGCGCTTGAAGCTAACGAGACGGACATCGGTGTGCTCTGCCCGCCCGCGCCGCTGCCGGACAGTGTGCGTGTGACGCATCGCTTCAAAGATCGCTTCGATCTCATAGCTCCCGCTGCGCTGTCTTCCACCGCACCAGTGAGGCACGCGCCGCGTCTCAAACTCTGGCTGCAACGGCAGCCCTGGCTAATGATCGACTCCAGCACGAACACCGGCAAAGCTTTGCGCCGCTGGATGAAGCGCCAGCAGCTCGCCGTGCAGCCCGCGATGGAGCTGGACAGCTTCGATCTCATCATCAACCTCGTCGCATCAGGATTCGGTCTCGCTCTCGTCCCTCGTCGTGCGCTCGCTCTTTACCGTCGGAAGGAATCTCTCGTCACGCTGCCGCTCACGGAGCACTTCGAGCGCGACATTGTCGCGCTCACCCGCAAACACCGCAAACTCCCGCCGCATGTGCAGCGGTTTGTGGAGAACATCCTTTTCTGAGCCGTGAGCAGATTCGAGCGCCAATCGAATCTACGGAGCGCTTGCATCCACGCGCCGTCCGCCTCATCTGCGCCCCATGTCCACCAAGCCCTCTCATAAACTCACGCTGCACGACAAGCTCTCGCGGCTGAACATCATCCAGGCGAAAAAACTTCTGGGCGAGGCTGCTGCGGCGCTTTTGCCGAAGGCAGGTCGTGAGGAGATCGACATCGCGGCGCAGGTGCTTTTCACGGCGGATCAGTTTCAGGTCGTGTATCCGGCGAAGCAGGTCGTGGTCACGCTGGCGCTGCATCCGAGCTACAAGGACCGGCTGCAAATCGTGTGCAGCCATGAGGGCGACATCGCGGATTATTTTCGCGCGGCCACAATCTCGCTAATCCTTGAGGAGAAACTGGCGCTCGGTCTCTCGATGCCTCCGGATGAAAACACGCCTTGGGAGCTGCTGCCGGAGAGCGAACTGGAGTCGCGCGCCATCGCCGAGCGCGTGAAGCGCGCGGCGGAAGAGGTGATGAAGGTCGCGGTGGCGGACAAGACCACGCCGTGGACGGACTACACCGTGACGAGCGCGATGAGCGGCAAAAGCTACCGCGTGGCGTTGCGCGGGATGCAGCGCGGCGAGAGTTTTTGCTCGTGCCCGGACTTTCGTAAAAACCGGCTCGGCCTTTGCAAACATGTGATCAAGGCGCAGGAGTGGGCTAAGAAGAAGCACGAAGCCGACGCGTTGAAGAAATCCGCGAAGCCCGAGCGCATTGGCATCTTCGCGCGCTATGACGGTGATCTGCGCCTCGGCGTGGAAGCACCCGCGTGGTTGAAGGATGGCACGCGCGAGATCATCGCGAAATGGGATGGCAAGTTTGCCGCCACGGACACGGAGATCACCGCGCTCTTTGACACGGTGCGGCTGCTCTCGCAGGCGGACGCTGACTTCGTGGTTTATCCCGATGCGGAGGAGATCATCAATCAGGCGGTGCATCGCCAGCGCATGACGGAGATGGTGGCGGAGATTCGCAAAGCGCCCGCCGCGCATCCGTTGCGCAAGACGCTGCTGCACACCGAGCTGCTGCCGTATCAGATGGACGGCATCGCCTTTGCTGCGGGCGCGGGGCGTGCGGTGCTGGCGGATGAGATGGGCTTGGGCAAGACGATCCAGGGCGTGGGCATCGCGGAATTTCTCGCGCGCTTTGCCGGAGTGCGGCGTGTGCTGATCGTGTGTCCGGCGTCGCTCAAGTCGCAATGGCTCGCGGAAATCACGCGGTTTTGTGATCGCAGCGTGCAGATCGTCGCAGGCAAGACGGCGGAGCGCACCGAGCAGTACGCGACCGGCGCTTTCTTCACCGTGGCGAACTACGAGCAGGTGCTTCGCGACTACCTCGACATCGAGCGCGCGCAGTGGGATCTGATCATTCTCGACGAGGCGCAGCGGATCAAAAACTGGGAGGCGAAGACGAGCCGCATCATCAAGAGCCTGCGCTCGCCTTTCGCTCTCGTGCTCACCGGCACGCCGTTGGAGAACCGGCTCGATGATCTCTACAGCGTGGTCGAGTTCATCAACGACCGGCACCTCGGCCCCGCGTATCGCTTCCTGCACGGACACCGCGTCGTCGATGAAACGGGCAAAGTGCTCGGCTACAAGAACCTCGACAAATTGCGCGCCGCCCTGAAGCCCGTGCTGCTGCGACGCACACGCGTGAGCATCAGCCTCGATCTCCCGCCGCGCAGCACCGAGATCGTGCGCATTCCGGCCACCGAAGAGCAACGCGAGCTGCACCGGTCTCACATGCAGATCGTGCAGAGCATCACACGAAAAAGCTTCATCAGCGAGATGGACCTGCTGCGTTTGCAGAAGGCGCTGCTCATGGCGCGCATGAGCGCGGACAGCACCACTCTCGTGGACAAGGAGCCGCAGGGATTCTCCAGCAAGCTCGACCGACTGGCCGAGCTGCTCGAGCAGCTCATCGCCGAGCCGGAGCGGAAAATCATCATCTTCAGCGAGTGGACATCCATGCTCAATCTCATCGAGCCGCTCCTCGAGCAAAACAAAGCCGCCTTCGTGCGCCTCGACGGCAGCGTGCCGCAAAAGAAACGGCAGATGCTCGTGAACGAGTTTCAAACCAAGCCCGCGTGTCGCGTCTTCCTCACCACGAACGCAGGCAGCACCGGCCTCAACCTCCAAGCCGCAGACACCGTCATCAACATCGACCTCCCCTGGAATCCCGCGCTGCTCGAGCAACGCATCGCCCGCGCGCACCGCATGGGCCAGAAGCGAAAAGTGCAGGTCTATCTCCTCGTCACCGAAGGCACCATCGAAGAAAACTTGCTCGCCACACTCAGCGCGAAACACGAACTCGCCGCCGCCGTGCTCGATCCCGACAGCGACCTGCGCGAGGTGCAGCTCGTCAGTGGCATGGATGAATTGAAACGCCGACTCGAAGTGCTCCTCGGTGCCAAACCCGAAGCCGAGCGCGACGTGAGCCAGCAACGCGCCGTCGAAGCCCAAGCCGTGACGTTGGCCGAGCAAAAACAGAAAGTCTCCGAAGCCGGCGGCCAGCTTCTCTCCTCCGCCTTCGCCTTCCTCGGCCAGATGCTCCCAACTGCCGCAGCACCGAGCGAAGAAACCGTGAACGCGATGAAGCAAGGCCTCCAGCAATGCATCGAAACCGGCGAGGACGGCAAGCCGCGACTCACCATCACACTCCCCGGACAAGACGCGCTCGAATCGATGGCACGCGCGCTTGCCGGACTGATGAGCGCGGCGCAAAAGTAGCCATCTCGCTGCTGCAAGATGAGCCGGAGAGTTTTCTGGAGACGAACGATCTCAAACAAAAGCGCAACAGCGTTTATAGATCGCCGTGGTTGAAATACACCGTGCGACGTGGCAATCTGGCCCGCATGAGCACGACCGTTCTCGAACAAACAGTGATCGATTTGCAACGCCGCGTGGCAGAACTTGAGATCAAAATTGGCGGCAAGGCGCGCGGTGGCTGGGAAGCCATCGCGGGCAAGGCAAAGAACGATGACTTGTTCGAGGAAGCCATGAAGCTCTGCGCGGAATGGCGTGCCCGCGCCAACGCCGAGGGACATTGAAGTCATCGTCATGGTTGTAGCCCTCGACACCAATCATTTCACCGAACTGGTGCGTGATACAAGCTTCGGGCTGAGGCTTCGCGGCCGTCTGAAGGATTGGCAGGCAAGCGCCTTCACGACGATTGTGAATGCACAGGAAATCAACGAGGGCTGGTGCGCTCTCGTGAACCGGCAGCCAGCGGGAGTGCGTCAAGTGAAGGCATACGCGTAGTTTCAACACAGCCTTGAACTGATGATGGAGCTGAACCTTCTGCCATTCGACACAATCAGCGCTGCGCTTTTTCACGAGCTGCTCCCTGCCCACAAGCATATCGGGACGATGGACCTCAAGATTGCCGCGATCTGTGTGACGCACGGCACTCTGTTGCTCAGCCGCAATCTCGTCGATTTCCAAAAGGTGCCCGGACTACGTGTCGAGAACTGGCTGGACTGAGCCATGTCCACTCCACGAAGCAAAAGCATGAACCGCCAGAGCCGCCTGGCTCATGCGCGTGCGAAGAACTGGCTCGCGCTGAACAAGGGCGCGAAGAACCTCGTGCATCGTTATTGGCGATACTTCGGTGTCGATCTCATCACAGCCGCGTTGGAACTGCGCGCACTCGGAGTCTCGATCCCCGAGGCACGGATGGAGCAACTGCGCCTCACCGCTTCTCAATCATCCAAGAAAGCACGGAAGAAAAAAGCCGCCGAGGAAGCGGAGGCGCTTGAGCGCGAGCTTGAACGCTGCTGGCCGGTGTGGAGCGATGCGCCGTTTCCATTTTCCGTCGATGAATGGGAGCCGGTGTGCGGTGGAGCTGCGCTCTCACCACCGCCCGCCGAGCACGAGACGGGACCGAGCGAAAAGGAATGGGTGGCGATCATGGCGCGGGAAGGGGCATCATGATCTCCAAGCACTCCACGCCCACTGAGAAGATCGCGTTGTTTCGCTCACTGTTTCGGGGGCGGGAGGAGGTTTATCCGCGACGGTTTGAAAGCGCGAAGACGGGGCGCAGCGGGTATCAGCCGGCTTGTGGCAATGAATGGGTGCGTGGCGTGTGTGAGAAGCCGCGCATTAAATGCAGCGAGTGTCCGAACCAGCGCTGGCTGCCGGTGACGGATAACGTGGTGCGCTGGCATCTGACGGGGCACGATGATCGCGGACAGCCGTTTGTGATGGGCGTGTATCCGATGCTGCGGGACGAGACGTGCGCGTTTCTCGCCGTGGATTTCGATGGCGCGCACTGGCAGTCGGACTCGGTGGCGTATTTGCAGACGTGCCGGAAGCATGGTGTGCCTGCGGTGCTGGAGAGATCGCGCTCGGGCGATGGCGGGCACGTCTGGATTTTCTTCGCCGAGCCGCTGCCGGCAGGTCTCGCGCGGCGACTTGGCGCCTTTATGCTGACGGAGACGATGGAGCAGCGGCCTGAGGTGGGTTTGAAATCGTATGACCGTTTCTTTCCAAACCAGGACACGCTGCCGAAGGGCGGTTTTGGAAATCTGATCGCGCTGCCGCTTCAAACTCAGGCGCGCGAAAAGGGGAACAGCGTGTTTGTCGATGACGATCTCAAGGCGCACGAGGATCAGTGGTCGTGGCTTGACGCGATCCAGCGCATGGAGCGAATGAAAGTCGAGGAAATGGTGCGGACGGCGGAGAGCCGCGGGCGCGTCATCGGTGTGCGCATGGCGGTGATGGATGATGACGATGCGCAGAAGTCCCCGTGGCAGCTCACGCCATCGCGACACCGCGCGCTGCCGCTGACATGTGAGATGCCCGCGCAGATCGAGCTGGTGCTGGGTGATGGCGTTTACATCGCGAAAGCAAGTTTGCCTCCGCCGCTGCGCAACCGGCTCATTCGGCTGGCGGCGTTTCAGAATCCCGAGTTCTACCGCGCGCAGGCGATGCGACTGCCGACGTTTGAGAAGCCGCGCGTCATCGGCTGCGCGGAGGATCACGCGGAGCACATCGCCCTGCCGCGTGGATGTTTGGATGAGATCGTGGATCTGCTGCGTGAATTGAAAATCGAAACGCAGCTGCGCGATGAGCGCTTCGGTGGCACAAAGATTGATGTCACGTTTCATGGCGAGCTGCGTGCCGATCAGGCGAAGGCCGGCAAAGCGATGCTGAAGTACGACACGGGCATCCTCGCGGCGACGACTGCGTTTGGTAAAACCGTGCTCGCCGCATGGCTAATCGCGCAACGCGGCGTGAACACTCTGGTGCTCGTGCATCGGCAGCAGTTGCTTGAGCAATGGGTGGAGCGGCTGTCGCAGTTTCTCGGATTGGAGCCGAAGCAGATCGGTCGCTTTGGCGGCGGCAGGAAGAAGCGCACGGGGTGGATCGATGTTGCGCTCATTCAGAGCGTGGCGCGCAAAGGAGTGGTGCATGATTTTGCTGGCGAGTACGGACACGTCATCGTCGATGAATGCCATCATCTGCCCGCGCAAAGTTTCGAGCAGGTGCTGCGGCGGGTGAAGGCGCGGTTCATCACCGGACTGTCCGCCACCATCACGCGGAAGGACGGGCATCACCCGATCCTCTTCATGCAATGCGGCCCGGTGCGCTATCGCGTCGATGCGCGCGAGCAGGCCACGCGGCGGCCCTTCACGCATCAGGTGCTCGTGCGGCCCACCGGCTTTTTGCCTGCAGGCGAGCCGGACGAGGACAAGCGCGCCGAATACATGCGCCACTGCGCCGCCTTGATGAGCAGCGATTCACGAGACGCACTCATCTGCGCCGACGTGCTCGCGTGTGTGAAGGCGGGGCGCAATCCCATCGTGCTCACCGAGCGCACCGAGCATCTGCAACGTCTCGCCGACAAATTGCGCCCAAGCGTGCCTCATCTCATCACGCTGCAAGGCGGCATGAATCGCAAGGTGCTTACGTCCACATTGGCAAAGCTGGCCGCGCTTCCCGAAGGCGAGTCGTGCGTGCTCCTAGCCACTGGATGTTTCGCGGGCGAGGGCTTCGATCATGCGCGGCTCGACACGCTCTTCCTTGCGATGCCAGTCTCCTGGCGCGGCACCATCGCGCAATACGTCGGGCGATTGCACCGGCTGCACGATGGCAAGAAAGCGGTGCAAGTCTTCGACTACGCCGATCTCGATGTGCCAATGCTCGCGCGAATGTTTGATCGCCGCTGCGCGGGTTACGAAGCCGTGGGCTACACTATCCTGCTTCCCGCGAGCGCACTGCCTGGCTGGCCTGCCGAGGTACCGCTGCCCATCGATCCGCAATGGAAGTACGATTATGCCGCCAGTGTTCGCCGCCTGATCCGCGACGGAGTCGATGCGCCGCTCGCGCAACTTTTCGTCCACGCCACTGAGCCGCCCGCGCCCGAGGCAGAGGGCATCCACCGTGCCCGCAGCGCGAGCGAGGCGTTTCTATATCGTCGCCTCGAAACGCTGCCCGCATCGCGTGGACATTTCGTTCTCAACGCGCGGTTGCCGATCCCCTTCGATGATCGCAGCGAGATGGAAGTGGATTTTATCTGCCGCGAATCACGACTCGTGATCGAACTCGACGGTGCGCAACACCTCGCCGACGCCACCGCGTATCGTCGCGACCGGCGGAAGGACGCGGCGCTGCAATTGCACGGCTACTTTGTGCTGCGATTCCTCGCGGACGATCTGGGTAAACATCTCGATGAGGTGCTGGATGCGGTGCTGCGGACGCTGGAGGCGCGGAGGCGAATCAAGGTTTGAAGAGATCGATGAAATCCCGCCACATCACGATGACCTTCGAGGAGTACGACCGGCTGCCTTTGGGGCCGGGGTGGAAGGCGGAATATTGGGACGGGCAGGCGCACATCAGGCCGCGTGAGGCGATTGCGGTGGGGAGGCGTGCCACGCATCTGCCGCTGTCCGCGCCCGAGCTGGAGCCGGGTTTGAAAATCGTGCCGCTGCTTGATCTCGATGCTGCTGCGGTGCTACCGGGATTCAGGGCGGCCTTTGAGGACACGGTGGAGTATTGCGACTGGAAGCGGACGAGTTTTCAAAAGGAGGCGCGCAAGATTGTGGCGGATTTTTTCTCCGGCAAACGCGGGAGGCCTCTGCCAGCGAGTTGCGCGGTAGTGGATGCGAAAGGAAAGCCTGTCGCTTTGACGATGGTGGTGGCTTTGGAACCTCACACCGAGATCACCGCCTTGATCACACCTGTCTCCGGCCTCACCCATTCGCGGAAGGCATCGGGGGTTTCAGCAAACGCGGCGCGATGGGATATCCAGGGGCGGGTGTCGAGCTCGCCGCGCTCGATCAGCGTGATGATGCGGTGGAAATCCGATGCGACGGCGTTGCGGCTGGCGAACAGCGTCAGCTCGCGGCGGTGGAAGAGCGGATCATCGAGCGGCACTGGTTCCTTGGTGATGCCAACGAAAACGACGCGGCCTGTGAAGCGAGCGTAGTGCAGCGCACGGCTCATTGCGGCGGGATTGCCTGTCGCGTCAAAGACGACCTGCGCCGTGCAGTCGGCGGGCGATTCTTCGAGGATGCGCACGGACGGGTATTGCGCTCGCACGAACTCGCGGCGTGCGGCGTTTAGTTCGAGAATGGAGACGCGATCGCTCGCGAGGCGCGCAAACTCGAGCACGGAGAGACCGATGGGGCCTGCGCCAATAATGAGCGCCTCTTCGTCTGCTGAGAGCGCGCTGCGGTTCACGGCGTGGCAGCCGATGCCTAGGGTCTCGACGAGCGCGAGCTGCTCGAGCGTGAGCTTGTCGCTGCGGTGGAGCTTGTGCGCAGGCAGCGTGAGGCGCTCGCACATGCCGCCGTCACAATGCACACCGAGCACTTGCAGCGTCTCGCAGCAGTTGGTGCGGCCTTGTTTGCAGGAGTGGCAGTGACCGCAATTCAGATACGGCTCCACCGAGCAGCGATCATGCGGCCGGATGTGCGTCACGCCCTCACCGACGGCGAGCACCTCGACACCCAGCTCGTGACCGAGGATGCGAGGGAACTCAATGAAGGGCATTTTCCCCAAGTAACCGCTCACATCCGTGCCGCAGACGCCTATGGCGCGTACGGCCACGAGCGCCTCGTCGCGCGCAGGCGGCGCTGCATCAGGGATGTCAGTCCATTCAAATCGTTTCGCTTCCGCGAGAGTGAGCGCGCGCATGACCGATCCGTAGCAGCCGTGGTGCGAGGCTCAAGGCTTGACCTCGTAGCGGCCGCCGCTCATTTGCATGGCGGGCGGCTTCCACGATTTCTCAAACGCGTCGTATCCCGGCTTCAAACTTCGCCAGAAGTCGAGCCATTGGTTTTTCTCGGCATCGGCTGCGCTCATGCGTTCTGCGGTCATTCGAAATGGAAACACATGGACGGGCACTTCTATCTGCCCGCCACTCGCGAGCGCGGCCTCAATGACGAGGTAAATCTCCTCGATCACCGGATCGGTCATCGCAAAGCAGCCGATGGAGACATTGCTGCCATGAACCATGATGAGTCCGCCGGTGCGCTGGTGAAAGCGGTCGTGGTCGTTGGGATAGCCAATGTCGAAAGAGAGATGGTAGCGGCTGGACGGATTTAACTTTCTACGCGGCACGGAATAGAAACCCTCTGGCGCCTGCATGTCGCCTTCCTTGAGCTTGGGGCCGAGTACGCCGGAGAAAACTGAGATGGGATAGTTGCGGAAGAGTGTGAACTTGCTCGCACCATCTGGTCGCAGCCACAGCTCCAGCTCCTTGCTCTCTTTGAAGATGCGGATGAACGCGTGATCTCCGAGGCGCGCGCCGCGCGCGGACA
>JANPIW010000668.1:0-2957 GCA_031425215.1 Verrucomicrobiaceae bacterium | reverse complement strand
CAAAGATCGCGCAGCCTCTTCGGAGATGGAAAGCGTGCGCAGGTGAACTACCATTCGGAGAATCGCAAGGTAAGCATCTGAGTAATCTGCGCCTTCAAACTCGGGCAGCCCGAAGCGCTTTTGCAGGCCGTGAAGGTAAATGGCCGGGCGGTTGAGCGTGCGGCTGAGGTCGGCGAAGGTGTGCATGGCTTCACTGGGTCATGGCGCTGGGCTACTCATATTTTGTAATAGCTTCAGTCTTTCTCGAGAGTTGCCGCGGTTGCCTTGTGGAGCATCTTTTTAAGTCGGTCGGCTCCAGCACCGTCGCGCCGTTGTCCCTGCTCAGCTCACTTTCCGCAGCTTGGTGATCCGGCCCGTCTGCACCCACTCGGCGACGAAGATGTTGCCGGCCGGATCGAAGCACGCATCGTGCGGGTGGAGGAACTTGCCCGAAACCCAGCCCTCGCCCTTCTCGTCCTTGCGCAGCTTCATGCCATCCTTGAGCACTTGCGCCCGCCATTCGGGATCCTCGCCGAGTTGCGTGATGACCTTGTCGTCCATGTCCAGAAGCGTGATCCGCGCACTGAGGTCGGGCACGAGCATGACGTCACCACGGATGTCCACGTTGGCGGGCAGGATGAAACCATCGAGCGTCTTGAGATGTTTTCCCTCGAGAGTGAACCATTGCAGCCGCTTGTTCGCGCGATCTGCGACAACGAGCGACGGCTCACGACCCGGGCGGTTGTCGATCCAGAGGCCATGCGGGGTGTTGAATTGCCCGTCGGCCTTTCCCGGTTCGCCGATCATCGAGAGCCACTTCCCGTCCTTGTCGTAGCGATGGACGCGGTAGGAGCCGTAGCCGTCGGCGAGAAAGAATCCGCCGTCGGGAAGGAAGGCGTAGTTGGTGGGCATGAACGCGTCTCGTCCCCAGCGCTTGGCCGGCTTGGTGTCCTCGTCGGGCGGATAAACTCCCGACTCCATCGGTGCGCGTTTTTCCCAGATCATCTCGCCGGTGAGCGTGAGTTTCGCGAAATTCTTCAACTGCGATAGCCAGTCACGTAGAGGAACTGATCCTTGCCCTCGGTGCGCACCTCCAGTCCGTGCCCGCCGCCTTGGAATTGATTGCCAAAGGCGCGCACGAACTTACCGGTGCCGTCGAAGACAAAAATCGACGGATGATCCTTCAGGTTTTCACGACCTTCGTGGATGACGTAGAGTAAACCGTCGCGATCCACAGCGACGTTGTGGGTGGTCTGCCACGAGTATTTGTCGGGCAATTGTGGCCAGTTGTGGAGCACTTCGTAGCGGTGCTCGTCTTCGCCGATGACAAGTTGCTTCTCGGTTTTTTGGGCCGTGAGCACGCGCGGCGCGAGCAGCGCAGCGGCGGTATTGGCGATGAAACGGCGGCGGGAGAATCGGGAGGCAGGATTCATGGGGGCAGTTAAGGGGTTGAGTTCCTGCATATCCACGCCGCCGCGCGGGTCCAGTGCAAGGCCGGTCTTCGTTGTTTCCGGCACGACCCGCCTGGAATGCCGCGCCATTAGTCGGAAAGACCTCTCCCGGCGATATCTCCGGAAGCAGTCCCTACTCCTTCGCCAAGATCGCCTCCGCCACCCGCCGCACCCGCCGCTTCAGCTCCGCCGGCTCCAGCATTCCAGAACCTTCGTCCCAATCCGGCACCACCGAGCAGTAGCAGCAAGCCCGCGTCGGAGGTGATCGAGTCGCTCGTTGGGCAGTCGCCACCTGAATTTCGTAGGCCCGCGCTCCGGCCTCATCTGCGCGACAACCAATCGAAGGTGCACGAATCACTTTCATTTCCACGAATTGCTCGCGTACGGCGCGTTGGAAATCACGCTCAACCGACGCCGGTTGACATCCTTAATCGCGGGTCGATCTTGACCTCGCTCCAACGACACCCCGCACTCACCGGGCATAAATCGTTGTAGCTTTTTCGTGAGTGGATCGGCAGCTCGGCACCAGCATGTGCGTGATCGGCGGTGTGGTGGATTTTCAAAGGATGAGCGAAGCTGGCCAATCCGTGTGGAGAGATTCTTGTCCCCTCGTGTTTGAATTCTCCTCCACTTCAACTCCCAATCCACATGACCACCTACATCGCACTCGTCACTTTCACTCCGCAGGGACTTCAAAACGTGCACGACTCTCCGCACCGTGCTGCTGCCTTTAAGGCGGCTGCAAAAAAGGTCGGGGTCAAACTTCGTGAGACCTACTGGACCCTCGGGGCCTACGACGGCGTGATTGTTTTTGATGCCGAGAACGATGAAGCCGCCACGGCGGCCATGCTCGCCCTCGATGGACTGGGGAATGTTCACACCCAAACCTTGCGGACGTTCACTTCAGCACAGTTCGCCGCTATTTTGGAAAAGACTCCTCGGCTTTAGCTGCGCCGCTCCAGCGGGCCGAGTTGCTCGGCCAGACCAGACCCGTGATCTCGTGGCCACTCGGGGCATCCATATCATGACGCCGGCCTGACTTCGCCTCCGGTCGATGCTCCGGCGGTTTGCCCATTCCGCGGACGATTGATGATTGAAAAACCCCTTCCGGCCATTTTGCCGGAAGGAAGATTCCCCGTCGTGCAGAAGGGGGTGCCGCACTTTTCGACCGCCACTCGATCCGATGCCCCCGTCAATGATGGCGGAGCCAAAGGCTGGCAATCGACCCGATCAGCGCGATCACCGCTGCAAGCGCCACAACGCGCCACCACACCTTCCTCCCATGCTGCCGCGCCTGATCCGCCGGAATCGAGGTGAAGGCGTGCAGAGGCCGGAAGCGGAGAAACTTGGGCTGTCTTCCGGTGGGGCACGCTTGGGCATCGAGCCGGCAGCATGCCCTGCCGCCGCACGAATGCTCAATCGTAATCAGGTTGAAGACAGCAGCCAAATCCACTGCCATCGCATCGATACTCGTCGAAATCTGGATCACCGGCTTTGGTTCACTGAGTTCACGGCTTCTTGCGCGGC
>JANPIW010000667.1:0-6773 GCA_031425215.1 Verrucomicrobiaceae bacterium | reverse complement strand
CCTGACCAGGAGGGAACTTGTCCCCGCCAAAGTGCAGCATCACACCCTGCTGTGCATCGAAAGCCATCGCCGCCCCCTCATACAGTCCCGGCGATCCCACATCCGTCCGCTGCTGCCACACCATCGGCTCCTGGGCGGCGAGCATGGAAGTGAAGGCAAAAGACAAGGCGAGGATGGATGAAAAGCGCATGGCAGCAGAATGGGTTCATCCGCCTTCCACCACTTTTCTCGGCGGCGATTACGAGAAAAGTTTCTGGCTGCAGCACGCGGGTCCACCAAGACCAGCCTTGAATGTGATCACCCTGGTATTCTCAGGCATCTGCATCTTTGGAAACCCAGACTGATAGCAAGGAAAGCATGTGGTCATTCACGATAGGAAAACCGGCCTGCGGTGACTTTTAGAGTGTCGCTCGCATTGCCCGTCAAGGTGCCCTCAAACGTGGCCTCGATCACGGCGGGATCTTTCGCGGCCTTCGTCACCGTGACCGTAAAATCAAAACCCATCAGGCTGCCGTACATGAAATTCTCCGGCGTGAGATTGGCCAGTTGCGCCACGCTCAGGTCCGCGTTGCCCGTCTGGATGTGGTAGGTGCCGGGGCCGTCGATGTTGAAGAGATTCAGCGAGAAGACCTGCTCGTCCTTGTTCTTCGGCCCTTTGCTGCCGCCGATGAGCAGGGCCTTGTTGTAGCCGGGAGGATGAAAGGCTCCGAAGAGCGCGCTGTCTCCGATCCAATCTGCGCCGTTGAGTTTCATGCTCAGGTGACTGCCGCTGGCTGCGGTCTTGGGTCCCGTTGGCCCAGGGCCTCCGGATTCGCGTCCGCAGGATGCGAGAACAATGATGCTGATGATGAAGGCCGTGATGTGGATGATGGTGGAATTCTTTCGCATGAGGTGAGGAGGATTGTCTTTGCTTCCACCCCTTCTATCGCTGGGGATTACCATTTTTCTCCTCCATTATTCCATGCTCCGCGTTTGTGTGTAATGCTGCGCGCTGAATGCGGAGTAACTCCTCGATGACAGCAACGACAACGGAAACCTGCGGCTCGTGTGGCGAGCCTTTGCCTGGCTCTCAGCTCGCCAGCGGTCATTGCTCGCGCTGTCTATTTAATATCACTTTCAGCGATGATGATGACCCGCCGACGGAAGACGAAGCCGCGCCGTGGACGCGGCTCTCCGGCTGCGAGCTTTACGAAGAACTCGGGCGCGGTGGCATGGGGGTGGTGTATCGCGCGCGGCAGAAGGCGCTGGATCGCATCGTGGCGGTGAAGGTGCTGCTGCGAGCGCAGTTCGCGGGTGCGGAGGAGCGGGGGCGCTTTCATCGTGAGGCGCAGGCGGCAGCGCGGCTGAAGCACCCGGGCATTGTGGGCATCTTCGATGTGGGCGAGGACGATGGCGTGCCGTGGTTCAGCATGGAATACATCGCTGGCAAAAGCCTGGAGCAACTCGTGCGAGAGCATCCCATGGAGGCGCGGGAGGCGGCGCGGTGCGTGAAAAGCGTGTCCGAGGCGCTGCATCACGCACATGAGCACGGCGTGCTGCATCGCGATCTGAAACCCTCGAACATCCTGCTTGATGAAGAGGGTGCGCCGCGCATCACCGACTTCGGCATCGCGCGCATCGCCAGCAGCGGCACCACGAATCACAAGGCGGCGGAACTCACGCGCACGGGTCAGATCCTTGGCTCACCGGGCTACGCCGCGCCAGAGCAGGCGCTCATCGGCCATGCGGATCAGCGCACGGATGTGTATGGCCTCGGCGCGTTGCTATACCATCTGCTCACGGGCCGCCCGCCTTTCCAGGGGCCGACGCTGGATGCGATTCTGGTGCAACTTCGCGAAAACGATCCGCTCTCACCACGCCGACTGAATCCCACGGTGCCGCAGGATCTCGAAACGATCTGTTTGAAGTGCCTGCACAAGCAACCCGAAGGCCGCTACACCACCGCCACCGCCGTCGCCGATGACTTGGGTCGCTTCCTCGATGACAAGCCGATCCTCGCGCGCCCGCTGAGCGTCATCGGAAAGGTGTGGCGCTGGACGCGCCGGCATCCGGCCATCGCCGCGATGCTCACCATCATCGCTCTGCTCATCGTCGCGATAATCGGCGGCTCGCTAGCCTTTGCGCGGCATCAGTCGCGCATGGAGCATCGTTCGTCGCTGCTGTCTGAAGCACGTGCGCTGCGGCAATTGCGCCTCGCGGGCAGTCGGGATCAAGCCATCTCCGCATTGCAGCAGGCGTGGGTCATCGCGCCTTCCGATGAGATTCGCAATGAAGCCATCGCCTGTCTAGCGCTGCCGGAAATCGCACGTCAGCGTCTCGTCACCGGCGTGGCCGCTCCTGATCCGTCCACGAGCGCCGATGGTCGTTACGTGGCTCGTTTTGATGGCGACGACATCGTGGTGAGCGAGATCGCCACGCAGAAACAGATGGCGCGCCTCACAGGACACAAGCCCGGCTCATTGATGAAGCTCGACGATCACGGCACGCGCCTCGCCATTGCCTCGCCGGGAACAGGCGCATTGCAAATCATCGCGCTGGCTGATGCGCGGCTGCTCTTCACCTGCGAGCATCCCATGCCACTGAGCAGCGTGGACTGGAGCGGCGGTCTCATTGCCACGGGTTGCGAGAATCGCTTCATTTACATCTGGGATGATCATGGAACGCAGAAACACCGGCTCAGCGGTCATCAGGCGGTTCCGGTGCGCGTCGCATTTCGTCCGCGCAGCCAGGAGTTGTGCAGCACGGCGCGGGATCAATATATCCGGCTGTGGCAGGCCGCGCGCGGTGTCGAGATTCTGCGCAGCGAAGTGGATCACGGCACGCACACCTCGTTGTGGTGGTCGGATGACGGCGCGCATTTGTATGCGGGCACGGAGGACGGCGGCGTGGAAGATTATCCGGTCGAGTCATCACCCTGCCTCGCTCTGCTCGCTCCGCCGCAGGAGGAGCCGCACACGGAGAATCTCGGCAGCGCGGACTTGAGCCACGATGGAGCGCTGGCTGCTGTTATCGACGAACAACAAGCGCGCGTGTGGGACTTCCGCTCTGGGCGGCAGGTGACTTCATTTCCCAAAGCCTCCGATCAATGGCTCAGCGCGCAGTTTGTGCCCGACAATCACAAGCTCTGGGTTTGTGGGTGGAGTCACGAACTCACCGCGCATGACGTGTTCACTTCTGCCGTCGTGACGGCGCCGGTTTTCGGCCACGGCAATCTGCTGCGCGAGATCAGTCGTGATGGCGCCATGCTCGTGCTCAGCAACAACGGCCAGGGCGAGTTCGTCGTCGCCTGGCCCGGCACGGGAAAAAAGTTGCGCCTCAAGCACCCCGGCAATCTCGCCACCGCGCTGAGTCCTGACGGCGCATGGCTCGTCACCACCAGCTATCAGACACCCGGCGCACGCGTCTGGTCGCTGCCCGACGGTAAAAAGCTGCGCACACTTTGCAAAAGCGACACCGTTATGCAGGCCGTCGTCACACCGGATGGCCAGCGTCTCATCGTGCAGACCTCCGGCATGAATCGCGTCTTCTTCACGCGCGACTGGAGTGAGGAACGCACACTGCCCGCCAAGCTCCGTCTCAGCGGCATGACCGCCAGCCCGGATGGCCGCCACCTCGCCACCTTTAGCGACAACGACATTCGTCTCATCGACACCCGCACCTTCAGCGAAGCCTTCCGCATTATCCTCCCCGCCCATGTCGGCTGGATCGGCGATGCGCATCCAGTCTTCGATGCCCACGGCCGCCACCTCCTCATTCACACCGCCCTCGGCAGCGTGGTGCGCTGGGATTTGAGAGCGATGGAGGCCGAGCTGGACAAACGCGGCATGTAATTTGGGATTTGCCGCACACGAGGCTTGCAATTTCCGCCCCAACACGCTGCACTCAGCGCTTTCCATTCCCGATGAATCCACTCGCCCCCTCCCGCGCACGCTACGGCGTCATCGTCTTCGCCGTGCTGCTCGGCATCGTTCATTACATCGACCGCGTGTGCATCTCGAAGGCGCGGCCTTACATCCAGGAGGACCTGGGCTTCGACGACACGCAGATGGGCTATGTGTTCTCCGCCTTCACACTCGCGTACGCGTTGTTTGAGATTCCCGGCGGATGGCTCGGCGACAAATGGGGGCCCCGTCGTGTGCTGCTGCGCATCGTCATGTTCTGGAGCTTCTTCACGGCAGCCACCGGTTACGCGTGGAATTTTGTCTCGATGGTCGTGTGCCGGTTTCTCTTTGGAGCGGGCGAGGCGGGAGGATTTCCGAACATCGCAAAAATGTTCAGCGTGTGGCTGCCGCAGCGCGAGCACGGCGTGGCGCAAGGCATCACCTGGATGGCAGCGCGCTGGGGCGGCGCGTTCACACCGCTCCTCGTGGTGTGGATTCTCGGATTCGTGAGCTGGCGCATGACGTTCGTGATCTTTGCCGGTCTCGGTGTGATCTGGGCCGTGTGCTTTTATTTTTGGTTCCGCGACAATCCGCGCGATCACAAAGGGGTGAACGCCGCAGAGCTGGAGCTGCTGGCTGACGCGCAAAAAAACCTCGGCCAGGGTCACGCAAAGATTCCGTGGAAGAAGCTCATGACCACTCGTTCCGTGCTGCTGCTCTGGGTTTATTACTTCTGCATCAGCTATGTCTGGTACTTTTACATCACCTGGATGCCGAAGTTCATGGAGAGCGAGCTGAAGATGGACATGAAGGACACCTGGACCTCCGTGCTCAATGGCCTGCCGCTCTTTCTCGGCGGCATCGGATGTTTCGTCGGCGGCATCGCGGCCCGGCGCATGTCGGCAAAGTCAGGCAATCTCAGCGGCGCGCGCCGTGCGGTGGGTGTCCTCGGAATGCTCGCGGCCGGCGGCCTGATCTTCTTTGCCACCACGCAAAACAATCCGCTCTACGCCATGCTCGCGCTCGGATTCTCAGGCTTCTTCAACGATCTCTCGATGCCAGGTGCGTGGGGCGCGTGCATGGACATCGGCGGAAAGCTCGCCGGCTCCGTGTCGGGCAGCATGAACATGATCGGGAATCTCGGAGGCGCGCTTTGCGGTGTGGCGGTGCCCTGGCTGATGAAGCAGACGAATCAAAGCTGGGACGCCGTGATGTACGTCGCCGCCGCCACGTACATCGTCTCCGCGCTCTGCTGGATGTTCATCGATTCCTCCACGCCTCTGGTGAGCGCGGATGAGGAGTGAGGCCATCACGCTTTTAGCAAACTTTGGCGCCGCTTCATCTTAACTGACGCAATCAGAGGCAAGCTGTGCTAGAGGTGGCCGCCTATGACAATCTTCAAGCGTTCGGTTTTCCATTCCAGATCAGTTGATCATGTTACCGATGAAATTGTCATCGCCTTAGCGGGCGGCCTGGCGATCGGGTTCAAACCGCTTTTCTTGAAGGTGTACGGCGGTCTTAAAACCAGAAACGCGGTCAGCGGGGGTGAGGAGATGCTCCGGCTGCGCTGTTATGAAAAGCTGCTAAAGCTCTCCAAAAGTGGTCTCGTCGAGAAGTCAGACAAAACCTATCGCGGCCTTGAGGGTCTCGAACAGGCTTCGAGCGCAAACCGCATGGCGCGCACCGCTGCGGCTGTAGCGGCAGCCGCAGGAGCCTGAAAAACATCATGGCGGCACCCAACTACAGCTTCGAAAAACGAAAGCGAGAGCTTGCCAAGAAGGCGGCCAAAGAAGCAAAGCGGCTGCGAAAGGCGGACAAGAGCGACTCATCCACGACGGACGCGGTCGTGGAGGAGGAGGCCGCCGCAGACTCGCCGCGCGCGGTGCCCGATACGAGCACGGATGCATGAGGGTGCGATTCGTGCGCTTCGCGGCGCAAGAGTTCGCCCGGCTGGAGCGTAATCTCGCACCCCGTTCCCCCCCCCAGTGACCAGCATGATTCACCGAAACTGCGAAGGCGTCGCGCGCCGTGATTTTCTCCAGCTTGGCTTTGGAGCCATCGGCGGCATGTCATTCACCAATCTGCTGGCCTCGCGCGCTGCGGCAGCTCAGGCGCAGGGAAAATCATCAGCGGATCAGGTGAACTGCATCCTGATCTGGCTCGATGGCGGGCCGTCGCATTACGAGACCTTTGATCCGAAGCCGGACGCGCCAAAGGAAGTGCGCGGCGAGTTCAAATCCATCCCGACAGCGGTGCCCGGCGTGCATTTCTCCGAGGTGGTGCCGCAACTGGCGAAGTGTTTCGACAAATTCACCGTCGCGCGCTCGATCTGTCACAAGGATCCGAATCACGGCGGCGGGAATCACTACATGATGACCGGATCGCCCACGCCGGTGCCGGTGGGTTGCGGGGCGTTTGTGAGCTTTCATCCGTCCATCGGCTCCGTGGTCTCGCATCAGCGCGGTGTGCGCGGCGGGCTGCCGGCTTACATGAGTTTGCCGAGCGTGTCGCGCAGCGGCGGCCCGCATTTCCTCGGCGCGCAGCACGCGCCGTTTGTCGTGGGCGGTGATCCGAGCAGCAAGAACTTCCGCGTGCGTGATGTGGCCATCCCGCGCGACATCAGCGAAGGCCGCGCGATGTCGCGCAACGATTTGCGTGGGTCGCTCGATAATCTCGTGCGCATCGCGGACAAGGCTGCGGATGATCCGACGGTGGGCTTTGACCAGTTTTACGACCAGGGCCTGGAGCTTGTGACCTCCCCGCGCGCCCAGGCCGCCTTCGACATCGCGCGCGAGCCGGAGCATGTGCGGAAAATGTATGGCGAGAATGATTTCGGCCAGCGGTTGCTGCTCGCGCGTCGTCTCGCGGAGGTGGGTGTGTCGTTCTCGGTCG
>JANPIW010000666.1:0-1990 GCA_031425215.1 Verrucomicrobiaceae bacterium | reverse complement strand
ATCTGCGTGCCTTCCTGGAACTGCTGATCATGGCAGGTGCCGACTCCGGGCTTTCGGCAACGGTAACCCTTTTCCCCGAAGGCGAGGCTCAACCCCGCCTCGACCAGCGCCCTGTGGCACATGTGCGTCTCGCCACTAATGCTTCGGTCGGTCAGGATCCGCTGTTCGCACATGTGTTGACGCGCCGGACGAACCGGTTGCCTTACGATTTGGAGCGGCCGGTGGCAGTTGACTCAATGGCTCGGATCACTGATGCAGCACGGCGCAGCGGCGTGGGTTTCGAAACGTCTGCGACGCGGGTCGCACAATTGCGCGATATCGGGTGGCGGTCCATGCAACTCGAGATGACGACTCCGGCAACCTTGAAGGAAAACCTGGACCTGACTCGTATCGGCAAGGCAGAGATCGAGGCCAGTCCTGACGGCGTCTCACTCGCAGGGCCGATGATGGAAGCGCTTGCGATGTCGGGTTTGATGGATCGAGAAGGAATGCTGGACCCGACCTCCTCAACGTTTCAGCAGCAAATGGCGTTTCTGAAGACAGGTTTTGACACCGCCATGGCGTTCGTGTGGGTTACGACGCCCAACAACACGCGCGTGGATCAGATCAACGCTGGCCGTGACTACGTGCGGCTCAATCTTGCTGCGACCGCCGAAGGTGTGGCAATGCAGCCTTGGAGCCAGGCCTTGCAGGAGTTTCCCGAGATGGCGGGGCAGTTTGATGAGATGCGCGCGGCACTCGAGATCAAGACAGGAGACTCCCTCCAGATGCTCGCGCGGCTCGGTTATGCCGATAGTCCTCGGCCGAGCCCTCGCTGGCCTTACGAGACGCGTTTGCTTCAAACATGACAAATGCGGCCCCTCCTCCCCCGGAAGTTCTGTTTGGCTACTTCACAGAGGTCATGATCCTTTCCCATCTGGCGTCGACCGCGTTCGAGTCTGTGATGCCGAACGGCATGACCATGGCACAATTTGGGATCCTCAATCACCTGAGCCGCGTCGGAAATGGGCAAACGCAGGTTGAGATAGCCAAGGCGATGCAAGTGCGGAAGAGCACGATGACCAGCACGCTCGCGGGGCTTCACACGAACGGATATGTTGCCGTGGAGGCCGACACGAATGATCGCCGATCGAAGCGCGTGACGATCACCGAAGAGGGGAGACAGGCACGCGCGGCAGCCATATCGTCAATCGAACCAGAGATCGTTGCCCTCAGTCATATTCTCGATCCTTCGGATGTCATCGACGGACTACCTATGCTCGAGCGGGTGCGCAGGGTGCTCGATGCCCGGCGTGACAGATGACAATCGCCTGGATTGGTCCCGTCGAACCCTCAAGAAACTTACGCACTCTTTATCATTCGTTTCGGCGCTTTACCGTCTCGCCCTGGAATCAGTTTCGCCTGCACTTACTACGGCGCTCGGCACTTGCGGGGCACGATGCAGACTCGATCGGCTCACCGGCTACGCCGGCTGACACAAATCTGTCGCATATCCTGATTTAGGATTGAGATTCATTGCACGGAGGTTGAGATGCAAAAGCCGGGCGCGTCGCTCACTGTCCAAACGGATCAACTTGACCCCGTACCCTTTCCAATCCCTGGGGCGACGACGGATGGCATCAGGGCCACACTCGTGAATGTCGATGGCGCAAAAGGCATCGTTACGACGATCATCCATATTGCGCCAGGCGCGCGCATCCCCGCGCATTACCACGATGAAGGTGCAGAAGCGCACTATGTGCTTGAAGGCGATTTCATAAATGACGGCGTGGTCTATGGCCCTGGCGCGTTCATCACACATCCGGTCGGTGTCCGCCATGGCCCGCACGAGTCGCAGTACGGCTGCAAAGTTCTGACATTGCAGACGGCATTTGTGGATCCGGCGGAGCCGGACTTTCATATTGTCGATTAAGTAAGGTCTCGACGTGCCGCGTGCATCTGCCAGCACCGAGCAAAACGATCGAGCTGGACCGGCTGTCGCACGAGCCGG
>JANPIW010000665.1:0-4061 GCA_031425215.1 Verrucomicrobiaceae bacterium | reverse complement strand
CCGTCGCGCTGCCCGCCGGCATCACCGCGCGGCCATCGAGCCTGCGGTAGTCCGTGCCCAGCACCGCGCGACCACCCACGCTGTAGTCAATCGTGAGCGCCGCCGTCGTCGCGCCTGTGCGCGTGATGGTGAATACGCCCTTGTCCGCGCTCGTCTCGCTCGCCGTCGCATCCGTCGCGGCGATGGTAATGACGGGCATGTCGTTGTCATTTAAAATGGAGGTCACGGCCTGCGCGGTGCCGTCGCGATTGTAGGCCGCGTTAGTCGAAATCGTGGCGATGATCGTCTCCGTCGTCTCGATGGCCGTGTCATTCACCGGCGTGATCGTGAAGGTCGTGCTCGCGCTGTTCGCCGGAATGCTCACCGTCGCGGGCGCGGTGAAGTCCGTCACGTTCGTCGCGGTGCCGGTGTAGCCGATGTTCACATTCAGCGCGCTGGCCGTCACGACAGTGCGCTCCAGCTTCAGCGTGAGCGTGTCGCCACCAACCTCATTGCTGACATCATCCACCACCGTGATTTTCACGGCCGGTAGCCCGCTCTCGTCATCTATGATCGGCACCACAGCCTTGGCATTCCCCGCCATGATGTAACCGGCGGCGGTGTTCACAAAATCGAGCGACGCGTACTCGATGCCCTCCGCCGTGCTGTCGTTCACCGGCGTGACCGTGATGTCGAGCATCGATGCGCCGATGGGGATGACGTACTCCGAAGTGCCGCTGCCGCCGTCCGGACTCGTGGCCGCTGCGGGCGCGGGCGTGAGCGAGTAGTCCGTGTTCCGCGTCGCGGAGCCGGTGTTGGTGTTGTAAATCTGCACCGACAACGCCGCCGTCGTCGGCCCTTCGCGCGTGAGGCGAATCGTCGCAGTGCCGGGCGCGGCAGCTTCATTCGCTGTGTCGTCGGGATACGAGATCGTGACCGCAGGCAGGCTGGCGCTGGTGAAGTTTTTCGCCGTCGCATTCGGGCCGACTGTCACGGGATTGCTGAAGCCGCTCGCGGTGAATGTGAGCGGATAAAGATTCGGCGTGATCGTGTAGTTGCCCGCCGCGAGGCCAGTGATCGTGTAGTTCCCATCGCTGTCGGTCCATGTGCCTTTGAAGGTTGAGCTGCTTCCGTGGCTCGTCGTGTTCGACGGCGCGTAGTTCGCCACATAGACACCTTCGAGCGGCAGCGAGTCGAGGCCAGTAATGTTGCCGCTCACGGAGAATGTCGTCGGTGTGCCCACGGTGATGACCAGCGACTTCGTGATGCGCTTGCCCTTCATGTCGCTGGCCATGCAGAGCACATGATAGTAGCCGGCCGTGCTCCACGATTTCGTCTGCACCGCATTGTTGTTCAGCGAGTAGTTCCCATCGCCAAACACCCACGCGTAAGCCAGCGGATCGCTGTCTGGATCGCTGGCAGTCGCAGTGAGCGTCACGTTGGTGCCCGTGCTCACGCTCGTGGCGCTCGCGCTGATCGAGAGCGTCGGCGCGTTGTTCCCCGCCACGTCGCCGATCTGCACCTGCACATCCATCGATGGCGGCGTGGTACCGGTGTTCTTTGCGATGGGCGTGAGATGCACTTTGAAATCCGGATCGCTGTAAGTGCGCCCCAGCCACAGAGCCGAGTCATTGCGGGTGTCGGTGATGCCATTGCCGAATGATCCCGGCGTCATGTCGAGGAGTTGCGCGCCGCGATTGCTGCCGTTCAAAGGAGCGCCGCCGCTGCCGCCGATGCCGCCCAGGCCCCACTGATCGAAGGTCATGAAGAGGCCGTTGGTGAATCCCACATTGCTCGCGTGCGCGAGGCGGAACTCAGCCCAGTAATCGCGCTCTGAGTCGCGCCGGATGCGCATCGCGTAGCGCTGGCTCGGATCGGCGGTGAAGGCATCAGTCTGCGCGATGCGATACAGTCCGCTGCTCGTCACATTCCAAAACTGCTCCTGCGGCATCCATGACAGCGTGTTTTTGAAGCTCGCTGTGTATTGCCCGACGCTGCCACTGCTGCCCATCACATCGAAGGTGTTGCCGTATTCGAGGTTGTTGCCCGGCCCCGTCACGCTCGGCGGCGTGGTGCGCCAGTAGTTCGCGTGCCACACGCCGAGGTTGTGCCCCAGCTCATGGATGAAGACGCCCGCGCTGCTCGACTTCATCCTCATACCCGCGCCGCCAACAGATGCCGAGCCGCCGTAGCTCCCAGGCCCGCCGCTCCAGCGCACGGCCCAGAGATTGAAGCTGGCGTTGTTGTAGCCCATCGTCTTCGCGATCTGGATTGCATGATTTTGCACCAGGTAATCCCCGCCGCCCACGTCCGTGTCGTACTTCGAATACCACGCCAGAGGATACGGCAGGATCACGAGCGGTGGCACCGCGTAAGTAAAATAGCACCGCCCATAGCTCGTCTGCAAAACGTAGTCGCTCATGGTCTTGAGCATGTCGTAACACTCCTGCTCGTTTTGCGGATCGACCGGATTATCCGGGAACGCCGCGCGGATGTAGAGAAACGTGCGGTTCCCCGTCGTCGAGCTGCTCGGGATCGTGCCCAGCACCGGCCCGTGCGCAGGACCGCTGCCCGCGCCCGAGTTCAGGTCATAGCCCAGCGACTGCCAATGATCATATTCTTCCTGGCTCGCAAATTTCTCCGCCACCTGCTGGATGTGCCCGCCGCTGCACACATAAATGATGCGCTCCGCCGTCTCGAAAGCCGGCGTGCTCTCCGTGATCACCGGCAGCGCGCCGCCCGGTGTCTCCTCGATAGGCGTCTCGATGCCCGAGATCGGACACGCCTCCACGACCTCGCGTCCCTCCGGCTCCGGCGCCTCGCCCACCTCCAGCACACGCACCGTCGAATCACTCACCGCCATGTCCCGCTCCACCGCGATGCCATTGAGCTGCGCCGTGCTAATCGTGCGCTGATTGAGGCGGCGACCATACACAAACGCGTTGTACCGTTTGCCGTCCGCCGCCGTCACCGTGCGCGTGTAAGGCTCCATCCTCGCCTCCTCGCCAGGCAGCGGCACATTGCCGAAAACCTCCAGCGCCCCCCGCGTACGGACGCGCCTCTCCAGCAGCATCACAATCGACACCGGCAAATCCTGCCGCACCACCATCGGCACCGCATTGGCGATCGCCGCCTGCGGATCACGCCGGATCAAAGCCGCGATCTCCCGCGTGTGCTCCACCGCCAGCGCCCTGCCCTGCTCCTCCATTACTTTTTGCTCTGCGGGCTTTGCTTTCAAATAAGAAACCGCCCAATCGCGAAATGCCTTCACCGCAACAGGCGCGTCCAAAGGAATCACCGGAGCAGAAACCAACGCAGCCACCTGCGCCTGCGCCGTCGGAACCGCCACTGGCGGCACAACCGTCACAGCCCTCCCAGCCCGTCCCATCTCCCGCCGCCCTTCCTCACGCCCTCCGCCAAAAATCCAGATTAGCGCCGTCAGCACAAAGCCGACGGCGACAAGCAATAGCGTCTTCCTTTTCATGGTTGGTTGGAGTTGCCGCACCGGCGGCCCCGCTACGACGACCAGCATCATGCCAAAATTAGGCCCGCTCGAAAAGCCTAAAATCCCACCGCGCCGTCTTTTCTCACGAAGGCCCCTTCCCGCCCTCCTCATTCTTTACAACCCCACCTCACTGTGCAGTATGCCGCGCTTTCCGGCCCGCCCTCCGTAAAACGAGTTTATCAACTCGTTCACCCCGGCCCCAGAAAGCGCCCCCAACTCCCCGCTTTCACCCTCATCCATTCGTCATTCGTCATTCGGATTTCGTCATTCCCTCCCCATGCCCAAAGACACATCCATCAAAACCATCCTCGTCATCGGCTCCGGCCCCATCGTCATCGGCCAGGGCTGTGAGTTCGACTACTCCGGCGTCCAGGCCTGCAAGGCTCTGCGTGAAGAAGGCTACCAGGTGGTGCTCATCAATTCCAATCCGGCCACCATCATGACGGACCCGGAGTTCGCGTTCAGGACTTACATCGAGCCGATCAATCCCGAGATCGTCGAGAAGATCATCATGATCGAGAAGCCGGACGCACTGCTGCCCACGCTCGGCGGCCAGACGGCGCTGAATTGCGCCATG
>JANPIW010000664.1:0-11632 GCA_031425215.1 Verrucomicrobiaceae bacterium | reverse complement strand
CCCGACGGCATCGGCAACCAGGCGCACTTTCACAGCAGCTTCCTGCCCGCGCCCACCGAGATGCTCCGCATCAGCGACCGCTTTGCCGCGCTGGTGCCGAACCTCGAACTCACCGAGTTCGACGTGAACACGAACGGCGACGAGCAACTGCAAGCCGACTGGCTGCGCGACACCCTGATCATGGCCTACAGCCACCCCGCCTACACCGCCGTGATGCTCTGGGTCTTTTACGAAGGCGCGGGTTGGAAACCCGAGACTGCGCTCTGGCGCAAAGACTGGACGGAGAAACCCAACGCCAAAGCCTGGCGCGATCTCGTCTGCAAACTCTGGCGCACCAAGGCCAGCGGCAGCACCGACGTGCGGGGCGTCTTCACCACGCGCGGCCATCGCGGCCTGTATGAAGTCACCGTCGATGTCGGCGGCAAGAAATCGACGATGCCCTTCAACACGGAGCGCGGCACGACGATGCTGCGCTTCATCCTCCCGTGACACGAGATGCGATCTCGGCCTGCTTCAGGAACTCCAGCACGACAGCGGTGCGCTCGTCGTCATAAAATTCCGCGCCGCCGTGCTTCGCGCCCTTGAGCGTGATGAACTGCACGGGCATCTTCAGCGCCTCGTATGCTTTCGCAAACTCCTTGGATTGCTCAAGCGGCATCTGCGGATCGGCATCGCCGTGGATGAGGAGCAGCGGCGGGTCGCTCTTGTCGAGATGCGCGACGGGGCTGGCGAGCCTGGCGAGAGCGGGCTTCTCGGCCGGCTGGCCGCCGAGGAGCAATTGCAGCGCGGGAACGCGCACCTTCAAACCGAACTCCGTGCTCTGCGTCAGGATCGTCTGCAAATTCGACGCGCCGTAGAGGCTCACAATGCACTGCACGTCGCTGCTTTGATTGAGATGCTCGCCGACTTTGCCTTCGAGTTCCGCATGACCATTCGTCACGCCGGTGAGCGCCGCGAGATGTCCGCCGGCGGATGAGCCGATGATGGCGATGCGTTTCGTGGCGATGCGGTACAGCTCCGATTTCGCGCGCAGAAAACGGATCGCCGCCTTGATGTCGTGGATCTGCGCCGGAAAAACCGCCCGCGTCGAGAGACGGTAATCCACGCTCGCAATGGCAAAGCCGTGATCGAGCAACTTCGAAATGGGCACATCCGACTTCGATCCAGCGCGCCACGCGCCGCCGTGGACGTAGACGATGAGCGGTGGATTCGCCGTGGCAGGCAGATGCAGATCGAGCTTGAGAGACAAAGCGCCGACGCGGGCGTATTCGATGTCGTTGGTCGTTCCTGCTTTTGTCACGTTGGACTGAAGGAAAAGGAGAAGGGCTTGGAGGATGAATTGATGTGTTCTCATTGCGGAGAGTGAATCGTCTCAGCGGCCCTCGCTCTTCATAAGATAATGCTTCGGCTTCGATTGCTTCTGCTTGTTTGTCAGCGGCGGGAGGTCGAGGTGGAAGAGGTAGCGTGTGGTTTTGGTGTGGTGCTTTAGCACGCTCGCACACTCTTGTTTTAGCGTCTGCCAGCGCTCCCAGGGATGATCGGGGGTGTGCGTGACGTGGCGGATGAGGCTGAGCCATTCGATGTAGGCGCGTGAGACATCGCCCTCGGCCACGCCACTTTTCATGTCGAAGGATGCGCGGCGTTCGTGATGGAGGAGGGAGTCGAGCACCTCGGCCGCACCCTCGCCGTAATCCACAGGCAGACCGCTCTCGAGATAGCCGTGGTGATTGATGAAGCCATACGCGCGACGGCAGCACGCGCCGAGGCGCTCGCTGGCGCAGTAGCCAGCAAGATCAAAGCGGAATCCGGCGCGCAGGTTTGCCATGTGCTTCACGAGTTCATCAATGGGATAGCTCTCGTCCTCGAGCGCGGCGGCGATGGCGAGGCCCTCGCCGTGCTGGAAAAAGCTGACGATCTCCCCGCGACGCGTGGGGACGCCATGCTCGTCGATCAGTTCCAGCGAGCGCCAGGCGTGAATGGGAGAGCCGGGACGCGGATTGACGGTGCCATGGGTGTCTGCGGTCTTCACACCGATGGCGTGCTTGCGCGCGATGGTGCGCTCCAGCGGCTGCAGCAGCAGGCGGCCCGCTTTGTCCTCATAGACCTCGACGGGAATGTCGCGCAGATCGAAGCGCGCGAGCAGCAGCCCGTCGCGGGCGACGTGATTTGCAAACGCGGGCAGCTCACGGTGGGGCGGGCCGGCCTCGGTTTGCGGCGCGTGATGCGTGAATGGCGGCGCAAGTTTGCGCGCGAGCTTGAGGCGGTGTTTCTTGGAGAACTCCTCCAGCGTGATTTCCTCGACACTGCGGCTGAGATTCAGCAGGCGGCGAAGCGCTTTGGTCGGCTGGAACGTGTGGGCGTCCTCCGCTAGCGGACGACCTAGCGCGATCTCGAGGCCGTAGGTGACATGCGGGGCATTCGCCCCGTCCATTTTGAAAACGCGCGCGATGCTTTGCCCCAGTGCGATCACAAATTTCGGCTGGCTCAGCGCCGGTCCCTGGCGTTCCTCGCTCGCGACCCAAGCCTCGCGCAGTTTTGCCACGCGTGTGCGCAGCGGATGCTTCAGCTCCCATTCGCCGCCTGAGTTGAGCACCTGCGCCACCATCGCCTCCAGTCCGAAGGCGGCCACGCCCTCGCGTGACTGCATTGCGTGAAACGCGTTCGGCGGCGGCTCGTGCTCCTCGATGCCAAGAGGCGGCGGCTCCTTTGCGTAGAGGCGCGCTGCAAACTGAGCGGCTGCAGTGAATGGGTTTGCATCACGCAGCGCGGCATGTCGCATGACGCGCAGGAACATCGGCCACGCTAGCTGGCTGCCGCGGTGCAGCCGCGCGGGCCGTCCATCATTGAGCGTGGGACTCTGCCGCGTGGTGATGACGTAGCCGCGCTCATCCAGGCCGCGCCGGCCCGCGCGGCCAAACATTTGCAGCAGCTCGTCGGGCGCGAGATTGTGCTCCGCCACGCCGTCGTGAAATTTCGTGGCCGCCACATGCACGCTGCGCACGGAGAAATTGATGCCGGCGGCGAGGCCCATGGTGGCGACGATGACGCGGAGCTGACCGGCTTTTGCGAGGGGCTCGATCACACCCGCGCGCGCCGCGTACGAGAGGCCGCTGTGATGAAAGGCGATGCGCTTTTCGATCAGGGCGGTGAGATCTTTCCCGCACACATTGCGCTGCTCATTCGTCAGCGTGAGCGGCTCGCCCTGCGGCAGTTCATTGGCAAGGGAGCGAGCGATGCTCTCCGCCTCTTTGCGACGCGGAGAAAAAATCAGCAGCGGCGCGAGATCGCCGAGCAAGACGGAGGCCGCCAGCTTCGGCCAGTAACCGTCCAGGTGCCGCGCCATGTGCTGCGGCAGCGCTTCCATCGGCGTCTCCTCCAGCGGCACGGGTCGCTCGCGCGTCTCCACCACCTCGGCTGGCCTGCCGAGGCGCTGCATCCAGTTGGAGATGTCGCCCGGATTTGCGACGGAGCCGCTGAGCAAAAGCAGGCGCGTCTCTGGCGGCGCGAGCGCGATGGCACCTTCGTAATGCGCGCCGCGGCCTGCGTCTGAGATCATCTGGTATTCGTCGATGACGAGCGCCGCCGGTCCCTCGCCGCGCAGCAGGCGCTCGATCTGCGTCTCGAGCGTGGCCACGAGCACGGGCGCGTGGATGTTCTCCGCGAGATCACCGGTGGCGATGCCCACATCCCAGTTTTTCTCCTTCCACTCGGCATACTTGTCATTGGCCAGCGCGCGCGTGGGCACAGTGTAAACCGCCTGCCCTTTGAGATGCCCGCTCTCGTGCAGCAGCTCGAAGATGTAAGTCTTGCCCGCGCCGGTGGGCGCGCTCACGATCACATCGGAGCCGCCGCGCAGGAGAGTGACGGCGCGGTGCTGCCACGCGTCGGGGAGTTTGATGGTGTTGCTGAGCGCGCTGAGGGCGGCGATCACGAGGCGGAAAGGTTGACGATGGTTGACGTTGTTGACGGTTGTTGATGCAACGGCCAGCCACTGTCAACCATCGTCAACAACGTCAACCTCATCCCTCAGCCACCGAGGGATTCATAAAGCCGCTGCAATCCCATGAGCGCCTCCTCGGGCAGGTTTTCCGGCGGATGTTCGATGAGCCAGCCGATGTCCTCGCGCGCTCCCTCCCGATCACCGCTGATCTCCCTTACGCGCGCGCGGGAAATGCGCTCGCCGCCCGCATCGGGATCAATGGCAAGGATGAGATCCAGATAAGGCAGGCACGAGGCGGTGTGCTCCTCCACGAAGTCCGCAGAGTCGTCATGCAATGTGCCGTGCAGACTGCGCACTACGTGCATGATGATGTCCCTCGCGTTGGCGGGACTCACCAACTCGTCCGGCAGCGGCTCGTCGGGCATGTATTCCTTGCCGCCTTCAAAAACATCGAGCAGCCGCGTCGGCATGCCTGCCTTGGGACGGTAGCCAACCATGAAATGTCCGGGCACTGGCACGCCAAACACATCCTTCACGCCGAGCCGCGCGGCCAGCTCGACAAAGACGATGGAGAGCGTGATGGGCAGACCCTCGCGATCTTCGAGCACCTCGTTGAAGTAGCTGTTCGATTTGCTGTTGCGGTCGTGGCGGCTGCCGTGAAATCCGTTTTCCTCGAACAGATACTTGCTCAGCCGGCGCACGGCGGACTGCGTGTCCAGAATGATGTCCGGATCGCTCCTCAATTCGTCCACCATGTTGCTGAAGCTGCGGCGGTATTGCTCGATGTCGATCTCCGGGTTGTCGTGTTTCGAGACGAGCAGGGCGCAGCGCACCACGTCGATGTTTCTCTCGGGTTTGCCGAGTTCCTTCACCAGATCACGTGTGACAGAGCGGCGGTGAATGTCCTGCTCAAGCTTGCGCAGCGCGATGGCATTTTGCTCAAAGGTCCTGCGCTGCTCCGCGACGAGGCGCTTCACAGCGGCTGGATCGGTGAGCAGTTTCTCGATGGCTTTTTTCCTCGTCTCATTGTCTGTCAAATAAAGGTCAAGCGTCTCGCGAATGCGACGCGCCTGCTCAGGCGCGATGGGCTTTTCAGCGAGATCTGAGCCGATACGGAAGCTCTTGAACTCCGCCGCCGGCGCGCGGAAACGGCAGAGTCCGGCATGACCGCCGCGCAGTCCGGTGTCCTCCACCTCGATCACGCTCCTGCCGTTGACGAAGCATTGGATTTTCCCGGCATCGACACGGACACGGAGCTGGTTCCAGTCGCCCGGACGGTACGCATCGGTGGCCAGCTCCTGGAGCACCGTCCAGGAGAACACACTCGCGCCGTCGAAGCGCGTGAGGCGCACTTTTCCGGCGGTCGGATAAAATCCGTAGTGCTTGTCCAGGCCGTCGGAGCAGAACATGAGGCCGGCGGCACCGCTTTCCTCCTCGAGTTTCACGGAGACGGACGCCTCAAAAGCGGAGGGCAATTTCTTGTCCGGCTCCCAGATGCAGAGCGTGCGACCGCCGAAGCCCGCGCCCATGATCTCGGAGCGCACCACGCCCGCGTGCTGCGTCCATTGTGCGCCGAGGAGCGGCTTCCACATTTTCGGATCCAGCACACCGATGGTCAGCCAGCGCTCCATCGGCACCGGGTTGGGCTTTTCCAGCAGACGCTTGAGTTGATTGACAGGCATAGAGAAGCCCAGATTTTCCGTGCGCTGCGCCTTCAGAGTGAGCACACCGAGCACGCGACCCTGACGGTCGAGCAGCGGGCCGCCGCTGTTGCCGCGCTCAATGGGCACCGCCACCTGGATCATCGGGATGTCCTCAATGTCGCGCATGGCGGAGACCACGCCTTCGACGACGCTGAAGGCGAGGCCCTCGGGATTGCCCATCGCAACGATCGGATCGCCTTGTTCGATTTTGTCAGAGTCGCCGAGCACGAGCGGCTTGAGGCCCTTTTTCGCGACGCGCAAGATGGCCAGGTCGAGGTGCACATCGCTGGAAAAAACCTCGGTCACCTTGTGCTTTGCGCCGTCGCTTGTCTCCACCTCGATGTTTCGCGCTTCGCCGATGACGTGCTTGTTCGTCGCGACCAGGCCGTCCTCGCGGATGACAAAACCCGAGCCAATGCCGTCGATGCCCTCGCGTCCGGACTGCGTGATCTTCACCAGCGAGGGACGGATCAGCGCGGCGATCTCCGCGACTGATTTGGTGGCGGGAGGTTTTTTCCCCGGAGTCTGCGCGGGATAAAACACTGGCAGCCCATGAAGGACAGTGACGAAAAAAACCAGGCGAGGAAGGCAACGCATGGGCGGCACTGTGCATGAGAATGCGGCGGGAGAAACTGCTTTTCCACCAGTAGCTGAACGCGTGAGCGTTCAGTCGGACGCTCAATCGGCATCTTTTCTCCAGGGGCGTTCGTCTGAACGCTCACGCGTTCAGCTACTACGGGCGCGTTGCGCGTCACGCTCTAGGAAGCTACCACTGCGCCCCCATGTCTGATCCATATCCCTCACATTCGCAGCACACGTTTCGTCGTGGCGCGTCGTGGATGGGTCTCTCGCTCCTGTGCTTCACCTGCAACGCCCTGCTGCTCAAGCAGACGACGAGTGTGCTGGGTGCAAGCGCGTGGCTGGCGCTTTTGATCCGCGCGGCCGGTGGCATGGTGGTGGTGTGGCTGCTCGCGCTGCGCGGCGGCAGAGTGGATTTCCGCCGCGCCATCACCGTGCCCATGCTCGTCTCGCGCGGCATTCTCGGCGCGCTGGGCACGGCGGCGTATTACGTCACGATCGGACCTCTCGGCCCCGGCAAGGCCACGCTCATCGGCAACACCTGGGTGATCTGGTCCGCGCTCATGGCCGCCTTTGTTTTGCACGAGACGCTCACACCGAAAAAAATCCTCGGCATCCTCATCGCGCTCGGCGGCCTCGCCATGCTCACTGGCGTGGATCACGACGCGCTCGGACGCTTTGGCCGCTACGAGCTGATCGCCATTGCGGGCGCGCTGCTCGCCGCCGCCACGGTCGTGGTCATCCGCCAGCTCACGCGCACGGAGACGAGCGCCACCATCTTCACCTCGCAGTGCGCCTACACCGGGCTTTTCGCACTGCCGTTCGTCATGGCGCAATGGAGCACGCCAACGGTGGCGGTTCTTTTGCTGCTCTCACTGGCCGCCACGCTCGCAGCGGTGGGCCAGCTCGCGATGACTGAAGGATTCCGCAATCTCTCAGTCACCATCGGCGGCGCATTCCAGGTCGTGTTGCCTCTGCTCATCACGCTGGGCAGCGTCGCGCTTTTTGCTGAGCCATTCACTCTCGCGCAAGCAGGCGGAGCAGCGCTCATCATCGCCGGCTGCTATGTCACCGTCGTGCTCGGAGCGGTGAAAAAATGAACCGATGCTGTCCCACCCTCCGCATTGACAACGGACTGCCCTCTGCCTTCTACTCCCGCCATGCCCACCTACGTTTACGAAACCATCCCCGCCGCGTCCGCGAGCGAACCTGCTGCGCGATTTGAGCTGAAGCAAAGCATGAAGGACGCCGCGCTCACGCATCATCCTGAGAGTGGCAAGCCCGTGCGCCGTGTCATCATCGGCGGCACTGGGCTGATGGGAGCGGCATCATCAACCAGCCAGACCAGCACCGGCGGGAGCTGCGGCACCGGCTGCGGCTGCCATCCGTGAGCGCGCGCGTGAATCTCACGCCGAGGGCAAAATCAACTTGCGGCATCACCCCGCGCAGACGACTCTCCGCGCTCTCTCAAGCGAGCGACACAAGGACAGATGCCAGAGTGGTCGAACGGGCACGCCTGGAAAGCGTGTGAACTCTAATAGGTTCCGAGGGTTCGAATCCCTCTCTGTCCGCCACTTGTCGTGAGTATTCCATCGCATGCTTCACTAAAGCATGCGAATTCAGGCAGTATTATTCTCCTGCGAGCTTCTTGAGGTGCAGCACCGCTCTGGCTGTCTCATTTTTTTCATCGTCGTAAACTTCGACCAGCTCTGTCATTTCACGAAAGTATTCGCGTTGCACAGTGCTCAGTCTGCGGACAGCGAGTTTGGTGCAAAGTTGAGCAGCTTCTTCGTATGCGGCGCGAGTGCGGAACGGTGCGAGGGCGCAAAGTCCCCAAAGACCAGCGTTAGTCCTGGGCAAACTGAAGATGGCGGATGCGGCGATGCGAGGCTTGCCCAGAGGCGGTTTTTCCAAGCCTCTTTAGAATAGCATGGCACAAAGATTCGCGACTTCTCGCCTCACTTCCTCCCCGGCACCACGCTCACCACAAACGCATCTTTCGCCGCGAAAAACTTCGCGGCTACGCGGCGGATGTCTTTGATGGTCACGGCGGCGATGAGATCGGGGAGCTGCTCGAAGTGCTGGTGGCCGAGGCCGTTTAGCTCGTCCCATGCGGTGCCGTCGGCCAGGGCGTTGTTGCCTTGTTGCTGACGGAGCCAGTGGGAGCGCCAGGTGGTTTTGGCGCGATCGAGTTCGTCGGCGGTGAGGCCGCGCTTGGCGAGGTCGGCGATCTGTTGCAGCATCTCGTTGCGCGCGAGGTCGAGCTTCTTCGCGTCGGTGCCGACGTAGAAGTAAAACGCGCCAGCACCGAGCGCGGCGAAGCTTTGCGCGCCGACGTAGTAGGCGAGGCCGAGTTCCTCACGGATGCGATTGAAGAGACGCGAGCCCATGTCGCTGCACGCTTCGTCGATGAGCCCAAGCGCGTGAGTGTCGGCATCGTGCAAGCCGACGGTGCGGAAGCCGATGGCGAGTGTGGCTTGTTCTTTGTCGAGCTGCTGCTCCCATTTGCCGGGCTTGCCAGTGGAGTCAAAGACGGGCGGCGCGGCGCGTTCGCGTTTGCCGGGCGGGAGTTTGGCGAAGGTTTTTTCGACGAGCGCTTTCATGCGCGGCGCACTGATATCGCCAAAGATGGAGATCACGCCATTGCCGGCATTGATGTGGCTGGCGGCGTGTTTGCGGCAGTCTTCGACCGTCAGCCTGGCGATGCTTTCCTCCGTGCCCAGCGCGGTGCGCTCGAATGGCGAGCCGGCGAAAACTTTCTTGCGGCACAAACGCAGCGCGACGGTGAGCGGGTCTTCTTGCTCCTCGCGGATGGCAGCGAGCTGGCGCTTTTTCACCTGCGCGAGTTGTTCCTTCGGCAAGGTGGCGTTGAGCGCGAGATCGGCGATGAGATCGAGGCCCAGTTCTTCATCGCCTCGCATCACGTCCGCGCCGATGACGAGCCGGTGCGCGTCACCCTGCGAGACGAGTCCGCCGCCGCGATTCTCCAAAAGCGTGGCGATCTCCTCGGCGCTGCGTGTGCGCGTGCCTTTGAGCAGCATCTGCGCGGTGACTTGTGTCGCACCTGCGTTAGCGTCCGTCTCGGCGGTCACGCCAGCGAGGAATTGCATCCGCATCGACACGAGCGGGAGCCGCGCGTTCTCGCCGATGATGAGGGTGAGGCCGTTTTTCAAAATGATGCGCTCGATCTTCACGCTTGATGCTGCAACGGCGTTGCGGGTGGTCGTTGCAGCCGCGCCCTCGGGTTTCACCACCACGACGTTGATGCGTTGCAGATCGAGATGACGGCGCGCGACACCGCTGATGATCGCGGGTGTGAGCTTCTTGATCGCGCTGAGATAAATGGAGGCGAGATCGAGACTGCCCGCCATGAGCCAGCCGTTGCCGAGGCTTGAGGCTTGTCCGCGCACGGTGGCGAGCGAGCGAAGCTGACCGCCGAGCGTGCTGCGAACCGCTTTCGCCAGTTCGGATGGAGTCGGCCCGCGCGCTTTCATTTTCTCGATCACCTCGAGCGCGCTCTTTTCCGCTGCCTCGGCATCCGCCGGATCGCACTCGACCTCGACACTGAAAAGCCCGCACTCCTGCGCGCACCATGCGCCGGCCCAGACTGAGTGCGCGATGCCGCGCTTCTCGCGCAGCTCTTGATACAGCCGCGAGCTGCGGCCGGAGCCGAGCAGGAACGCGAGCACGTCGAGCGCGGCTTTTTCCTCGCTCGTCTCGCCGGGAATCTGCCAGCCGAGCGCGATGCGCGTCAGCTCGCTGGGGAAAGTTTTGCCGATGCGTCGTGGCGACTGTTGGCGCGGCTCGTCGGGCAGGAGCACGGCCTCGTAAGGCTGGCGCTTCCAGTCGCCGAAATGTTTCTTCACACTGGCAAAGGCAGCCTCCTTGTCGATGTCGCCCGCGATGACGACGAAAGAGTTGTTCGGCGAGTAATGGCGCGTGACAAAGGCGACGACGTCCTCGCGCTTCACTTGATCAAAGACCTCGCGGTGCCCGATCACCGGATGACGCAGCGGATGCTTCCGAAACGCGGTGGCCTGCATCGAGTGCTGCACTGCGGAGCTTGGATCATCATTGTCCATCGCCATCTCGCGGCGGATCACGTCCATCTCGCGCGCTAGCTCGCTGGCATCAAAGCGTGAGCGCCGCGCCATGTCGGAGAGCACGTCGAGGTAGCCATCGACCTGCTCGGCGAGACCGTCGATCCAGTACACGGTGCGGTTGAATGACGTATAAGCATTCACATAACCACCGCGCTCCTGGATGGACTGCGAGATTTGCTGCGCGTTTCTCTTTGCCGTGCCTTTGAAAAGCATGTGCTCCACGAGATGCGCCATGCCGGCGCCGGTCCATTTCTCCTCGTGCAAACTGCCCGCGCGCACCCAGATCTGCACACTGGCGAGCGGATGGGCGCGATCTTCCTGGAGGATGACCTCCAGGCCGTTGTCGAGTGTGCGCACCTCCGCGCCGCTGGGTGGAAGAGAGATGCCGGTGTCCGTTTTGGCGTAACGTTGAGTGCTCATCACTGCGCGCCTCCTTTGGCGGCTGCGCGGTTGGACGGAAGAAACGGACGCGTGAATGCCTCCTCAAAACTGAACCCGTCCTTGAAATCCTCAATGCTGTCGCCCTCCATCTTTCCGAAGTAGGAGCAGTCGATCAGATTGTAAACAATGTTCCCCACATCCTCGCCGCGGCGCACACCCCATTCTTCGAGCGTGAACTGCGCCATTGGCCCGAACTCGTTGATCGCGTGAATGCGCAGGCCTTCGAGAATCTCCTGCCCGCTCACATTTTTGTCCGGTCCGTCGCCGCGAAATTTGCGCGCCGCGACATGCAGCGCGTCGCGCACGAACTCGTAAGCTGGCGGCGTGTAGCGCGGGTCATTGCCACACGCGATGCGCACGGCTTCCTCGAAACTAATGTGTTGCTCCATGTGCGAAAAAAAGGGGCCGGAATGTGCCGCAATCGCACGGGAGGTCAACGACATGGATGGCCGTCAGGGATGGCCGACGAGTCGTCGGCGTTCCATGCGCTCAATCCAGCGGGAAAATGGGGCGCTTGATCTTCTTGTAAGGCAACAGCATCAGCTCGCTGGTGCATGGGCCGGGTGTGCCGACCCAGATCATGCGTGAGGCGATGGGGTCGTAGGCGCGGCGGTGGGCGACGGCGGCTTTCACGCCGATGACGGAGAATTTTTTTGGCTCCAGGCCCTGGCTGCGCCATTGGCCGAGGTCGAAGGGCGGCGTCTTGTGCGAGGTGAGCAGGATGGTCACGTCTTTGTGCCGCACGACTGCGCACGGTCCCATGTCGAAGGTGTTGCCATTCATGGATGCGAGATGGCTGTTTTTGTCCTCCAGCTCAAAAAGACCGCTCCAGTGTGAGACGAGTTCCACTTCGATGATGACGGGGC
>JANPIW010000663.1:0-2131 GCA_031425215.1 Verrucomicrobiaceae bacterium | reverse complement strand
ATTTTATCGACGACCCTCTCTATTTTCTTCTCACGGAATGGTCGTTGTCATTGTGGGCAGCGTTGCTGATCGTTCCATCGCCTTTTGTGCCTCTTATATGGGCCGTTGTGTTCCGATGGTTGAGCCTGCTCCTTCTGACAGGATTTATCGCGTTCCTGTACGCGGCAACTGAGGCACCGGGCATAACCTTCATCACGGCAAGCCCGCTGCTCATCATCTACCTCATTCAAATGAAGCGAGCCATAATTCTCCAGCGATGTTACAACGCCCTAGTCCCTGCTTCACATGATCAACTCAATGGCTAAAACTTGCACTGTATGCGCTCGCCGCTCAATGAGCTGGCTGGGTTTGTTGGCCGCTCTGATAGGAGCGAGGATTCTTCACGCCGACCCCATCGACCTCCCCACCGTCCTCCGGCTCGCGGGCGCGCAGAGCGTGGATGTGAAGATCGCCGAGGAAAAACTCAACGAGGCGCGTGCGGCTGAGGAGAGCACGCAGATGGCATTCTTCCCGTGGGCTGTCGTCGGCGCGGGTTACAAGGCGCACAACGGCGCGATCCAAAACGTCGAGGGCGCAATCCTCGACACCGACAAACAATCCTTCGCCGTCGGCCCTACCGTCGGCATCCAGCTTGAACTCGGCGACGCCATTTATAAAAGGCTCGCGGCAAAACAGATCACCAAAGCCACCGAGCACGGCGCGGAGGCGCAGCGGCGGCAAAGTGTGCTGGAGGCAGCGGAGACGTACTTTGATCTCTGCAAAGGCCAGGCCAACGCCGCCGTGGCAAACGAAGCGCTCAAGACCTCGAAGGAATACGAGGAGCAGATCGGCAACGCGGTGAAAGCCGGCGTGGCCTTCAAGGGCGACGAGCTGCGCGCTAACACACAGCGCAAACGCTACGAACTCCTCGAACAACAAGCCGCCGAACAACGCCGCGTGGCCGCCGCGCGGCTGGCGCAAATCCTTAACCTCGATGGCAAGGTGAACCTCACGCCCAGCGCGCGCGATCTCGTGCCGCTGCGCCTCGCCAGCACCAGCGGCGGCTCCGGCGCGCTCGTCACACAGGCTCTCGCGAACCGTCCCGAACTCAAGCAAGGCGCCGCCGCATCCGATGCCGCGCGCATTGCCGCGAAAGGAGCGCGCGTCGGTCCGCTCATCCCCTCGCTCGGCGCACAGGTGTTTGGCGGCGGACTTGGCGGAGGCATTGGCGGCGATGCCGGGGACTTCGGCGGCAGCGGCGATTACCAGATCACCCTCGGCTGGCGCATCGGCCCCGGCGGCCTCTTTGACAAAAGCCGCGTCCGCGCCGCTGAGTCGAAGGCAAAGCAAGCTGATCTCGCCATCGAGAAAATCAGCGATCTCATCACACGCGAGGTCGTCGAGAACTACGAACGCGTCATCCTCCTGCGCAGCCAGCTCGCCATCGCCAAGGACGGCGTGACCTCCGCGCAAGAAGCCCTCAAGCTCGCGCGAGAGAGAAAAGAGTTCGCCGTCGGCATCGTGCTCGAAACACTGCAATCCGAGCAAGACGTGACCAAGGCGCGGCTCGATTACGTCAACACCGTGATGGAGCTGAACAAGGCGCAATACCGCCTGAAAGCAGCGGTGGGCGACAGCGCGAAGTGAGGTGCCGGAGCCATTCTGTTGTTCAAGCGCGCTCTCAGATGCTCGCAGGCACCGCGGCCTCGACCACGCCGCTCGCAGTCGGCTTTCTCGAACGCACGACATCCTCTGCGGACTCTCCCCAACTGCGCCAGCCTTCGCGGATCTCCAGCCAGGCCCACTCGGCCATCAAGGGGAAAATGCGCAGCGTGTCGCTTCGATCGAGAGTGAAGCCGGGAATAAGAAGGCGCTGCGCGTTGTTCTTCTTTCCGAGCGCGCCCACGCGGCGGCGGCGGCGCGCGATCTGCGCGAGACGGCGGTTGTATGTGCCCATCAGCGCGGAGAAAAAGCGTCCGCTCGGCGGAGAGAACGGCGGCACGAAAAGTGCGGTCTCGCCGTGGTTGAACGGCACCTCGACGACACCCCAGTAGTAGAGGCTGAGATCGAGACGAAACGCGAGGCTCATCAAATCGTACTCGCCCATGTACTCGTACTTGTCCTTGTAGATGGCATCGAACCAGCGGCGATG
>JANPIW010000662.1:0-3874 GCA_031425215.1 Verrucomicrobiaceae bacterium | reverse complement strand
CAGGTGCCGACCGTGGCGAGCACGGCCACCGCGCCAGCGCGACCATCGCGCGTGATCTCGTTCACGCCGCGCGCACCTGCCTCGACCACGCCGATGACGGGCATTTTGAAATCGAAGGAATTGATCAATGAGCGGATGTCTTCAAGACCGTAAGCCGTCGCAGTGTTGCACGCGATGACGATGGCCTTCACAGGCGGCTTGTCGAAGCTCGGCTCCTTGGCATCGCTTGATGACCACGAGCGTTTGCCGAGGAGAAACACGGCGTCTTTGAGGATCAACTCGAGGAGATAATCGGTCTTACCGGCGCTCGCGTAATTGCCGTATGGCATGTTGGCCTGATCGCCGAGATAAATGAAGCGCTCGTTTTCAAAGTCACGCCGCCCGTCCGCGCCGGCCTGGAGCGTGTCGTTGTTGAAGGCGTCGAGTGTGAGCACTGCCTCCAGCACAGTGAGGCCGCCGATGCCGGAGTCGAACACCCCGATGGGGAGCGGGCGCGTGTCATTGCTGAAGGTGGATCGGTCGAAAGAAACTGCGGTCTTGCCGTCGGCGTGATGAAGCTGGTGCTCAAACACTCGATCAGCCACCTCGTCCAATTGCGCGGCCATTGCGGGCAACGATGCGAGCAGCAGGAACGCGAAATGAAGTTTGGATTTCATCGGCGGAAAACCAGCGTGGTTTGAGAGGCCGGTCAAAGAGTTTCCGCGCTGTTTCCAACGCCTGCCTCACGGCGCGGCGAACGCCGTGAAGGTGTGCTCGTTTTTCTGCCACGCGCCGCTGATGAAGGACCAAAGTGTAACATAGATGGGGCTGCCGTCGGTGGGCAGGTTGGTTAGAGTTTTGCCTGGGTAGGATTCCAGCCCGGCGTGGAGATCGTATCCGCCGGGCGTGGTGCCGACCCAGAGAGCGATGAGCGAGACACCGCTGCCGGTGGTCCAGGTGAAATCGGCGCTGGCGCTGACGAGCGTGGCGCCGTCGGCAGGTGCGGTGAGGGCGGCTTTGACGGGAGCGATGTTGGCGGCGGTGTGAAGGTAGCAGTTTCCTTTCCACTCGCCGCTGATGAGCGACCAGAGGGTGACGTGAATTTTGCGGCCATCCGTGGGGAGCGTGACAGTGCGGGATAGCGCGGTGCCTTCGACGGCTGCCAGGAGATCGTAAGCGCGCGGGCTGCTGCCGATCCAGAGCGCGTACTGGCTAGCGCCGCTGCCGGTGTCCCATGTGAAGGTGGTGGTGGCGCCGCCGAGCGTGACGTTATTGGCGGGGGCGGTGAGGACGGCTTTTCTATCCCCAGGCGCGGTGCGCGCGGTGGTGAAAACGTACGCGCTTTGCCGCCACGCGCCTTTGATCATGGACCAGAGTGTGACATACACGGGGCTGCCGTCTGAGGGCACGGTGACGGTGCGTGCGCGGCTGGTGCCTTCGTCTGAGGAGTGGAGATCGTAATCCATGGGCGCGCCACCAACCCAGAGCGCGTAGCGCGTGGCGCCGATGCCGGCATCCCATTCGAGATCGAGGGACGGCCCGGTCAGAGTGTCGCCCGTGTTGTGACTGGTGAGCCGCGCCACGGCGGGCGTGGCGGATGCGGTGTCGGTGAAATAGTAGGCGTTGGACTGCCACTGGCCGTCGATCATGGACCAGAGAGTGACGTGGATGCGGCGTCCGTCTCCAGGCAGGGTGACGGTGCGCGCGAGGTCGGCGCCCTCAAGGGCTGCGTAGATGTCGTAGCTCTCCGGCGTGCTGCCGATCCAGAGGGCGTGCTGAGTAGCGGCGATGCCCGCATCCCATGTGAATGTGGTGGAGGTGGACGCGAGTGTGCTGGTATTGACCGGGCTGGTGAGTCGCGCGGAACGCGGCGAGGAGATGGCCGCAGTGATGAACCAGTGGCTGGATGACTGCCATGCGCCGTTGATGAGAGACCAGAGGGTGATGTAAACCGGGCCACCATCGACGGGGACATTGATGGTGGATGAGCTTGCGCCGCCTGCATCCAGCGCGCCGAGATCGTAAAGCCCGGCCGATGAGCCGATCCATATGGCGTACTGGCTGACGCCGGTGCCGCCGCTCCAGTTCAGGGTGAGTGTGGCGTCGCTCAAGGTGGTGCCGTTGGCGATGCCGGTCAGGATGGCTTTCTCCGAGGCTGGCGGCGTGAAGGTGTAGCTGTTGCGCTGATACGCGCCTTTGATGAGCGACCAGAGCGTGACGTACACTTTTTTATCAGCCGGAATGGTGATGGTGCGGCTGCGCGAGGTGCCTTGGTCGCCATGATAGATGTCGTGGCCGAGCGGTGCGGCACCGACGAAGAGATAATAGGATGTGACGCCGGTGCCAGCGTCCCATTGCAGGTCGAGCGAAGTGGTGGCGAGGGTGGAATTGTTGGCCGGGCTGATGATGCGGGCTTTCACTGGCGACGGCGCTTTGTAGGCGATGAGTGTGTGCTTGCTGCTTTTGTAAGCGCCATTGATGAGCGACCAGACGGTGACGTGAATGGTGCGCCCATCCTCGGGCAGTGTGACATCGCGCGAGGTGCTGGTGCCTTCATAGGTAGCGTGAAGATCGTAGCCGCCGGCGGTGCTGCCGATCCAGAGCGCGTAGCTCGTGACGCCGATGCTCGCGCCCCATTTGAGCGTGGCGGCGCTGGAAGTGAGCGTGGTGCCGGTAGCGGGACTGAGGAGGCGCGCTGCCTGGGTGTTGGAGGTCGCGCCTCGGATGGTGACATTGTCAAAGTTCACCGTGCTCGGCGTGGATGCGGAGTCGCTGATGGCAGCGAGACCGACGTGAACGGAGGCGGGCAGTCCACTGAGGGAGATGGACCCGACCGTGGTCCATGCCTGCCCGTCTGATGAGACATGGCTGGTGATGAGGTTCCCGGCGCGCACGAGTCGCACCCAGTTGTTGGGATTGGAATTCCGCTGCGGGCCGGCGGTGCTGGTGGTGAGCGATCCAGCGGTAGGACGCGCGAGGAAGTCGAAAGGGCCGCCACCGGGCGCAGCAGGCGCGCCGATGAAAGCGTGGCGTGAGCCTTCGCCGAGATCCTCGCGGATCATGACGCCAGCCTTCGCTCCGCTGCCGGTGTAGGTTTGGCTGACAATGCGTGCGGTGATCTCGCCATCGCCGATGAGCGCGGTCCGAGCCAAGTGGAACGCGTCGCTGTTGTTGCCGACACTCTGGCCACCGGATTGGAGAGTGTAAATGCCGGTGGAGAAATCGTACACGGTGCTGCCAGAGATGGCGACCGGGCCCACGTCTGCGGGGTAAAGCCCGGCGGTGTTGCCATCCAGCTCGGCGATCCATTGCCGCGTGCTGTGGAGCGCGAGTTGATCCACCACCGCGCGGCCCAGCGGCGGCATCTTGGTGTGATCCTCGGCGGCGAGGCGGATATAGAAGAGGGATGAATCAGGCAGGCCGGGCGCGATGATCTTTGAGCCTGGGATGCCGAAGTCATTGACCGGAGCGCCGTTCACGATGCGCTGCTGCGCGGAAGACGTACTGAAGCGCGCATCGAAGTCCGAGCGCCACGCGCCGCCGGGGCGGTGGCATTGCGCGCAGTTCGAGTCGATGTAGGAGCGCATCCGCGTCTCAAGTGAGGCGGCAGTGTCGTTGAGTGCCGCCATTTTCGGCGCGCTGGCGATCTGCGCTGACGAGAGCGCGGTGTCAAACATGCCGATGGCGCTCCAGGTGGCGAGCTGGTTCGCGGTGAGACCCGATGCCGGATAAGTGTGCGTGCCGTTGAGCTGCGCGGTTTTCAATCCCAGTGGGCCGGTTGTGTTCTCCGTGTGGCATGTCATGCAGTTTTCACGACTGGGGAACGTCCACGTCTGAACACGCGTTCCTCCACCCGCCGTCGCGATGCTCACGTTTGCAACGGCGCCCGCAGGCA
>JANPIW010000661.1:0-5180 GCA_031425215.1 Verrucomicrobiaceae bacterium | reverse complement strand
TGCACGATGATCGCAGCCGACGCACCGGCAGCACTCGTCGCATTCGCGTTGATGGAAATGGAGCGCGAGCCATCGAGCAGCGCGTCATCGCCGATCGTCACATCAAAAGTCGCGCTCGCAGCACCCGCCGCGATCTCCACTGACACGGGCACAGTTACCTCCGTCGCATCGCTCGTCGTGAGGTTCACCGTCAGTGCGGCAGCCGTGTTCCCCGTGCGCGACACCGTGCCTGCCAGCACACCGGCTCCCTCCGTCGCTGACGCTGGCACGCTCAGCGCGAGCGCGAGGCTGGAGTAGCTGCTGAAGTTGCTCTCCAGAAAATCCGGCGCTGTGCCCGTGCCGCGCGACAGACCGATCAGCCCTTGCGCGGCATCCACGCCGAGATGCGTGATGCGCACGCGACCATCGAAGAACATCTCGATCTGGAGATTGTTCGAGTTCGTCGTGTCATACTGCGGCACGTTCAGCCACGTCACGGCCAGGCGGTCCGCCGTTTGCTTGTAGGTCACCTGTCCGGTCGTTGGGAACAGGTCGTTGAACATCGCGCTCACGCGCGGCAGATCAAAGTGCGCCGCAAACGACGGCGCGTACTCCGAGTCGCCCGCGCCAAAGGTCACGTAGCCATTGCTGCTGATATATAGAGACGTGTAGCTCGTGCCGAAGAGCGAGACTTGCGCGCCGCCCGTGAGGCTCACCTGCACGTTCGTGTCATCACTCATCGTCACGCTCGTGCCGCCGGCCGGATCGGTGGAAAACGCCGGCGCGGCAATCTTCTCCACCGAGTAACCGCTCGGCGACGCGTTCGGCGTAAAGGTAAAAGAGAAGTTGTCGATGTCCTGGGGCGCGGCGCCATCGAACAGCTCCGTGAAATAATCGATCTGCCCCACACGCAGTGTCACCGTGCGGGCGAAGGTCACCGAGGTGGTCGTGTTCGTGAAGGTGATCGTCGCGGAATACAATCCGTTCACCAGCGCGTTCGCCGCGGTGTTGATCGTTGCATTCACCGTGGTGCTCGCTCCCGCCGTCAGCGTGCCCGAGATCGCGCCCAGCGTGACCCACGGCTGGCTCACCGCCGCGCTCCAGTCCAGGCTCGGTGTGCCGTGATTCGTCAGAGTATAGATTTTCGCTGCTGGAGAAAACGGCCCGCCCGCCTCGCCGATGCTCACAAACGCCGCTGTCGGACTCACATCGAGATCATCCGGCATGTCGTATGATTCCACCACACCGCTCGTCGTGCTGCTTGCTGGCGAGGTCGCGCTCGCGCCCATGCCGCGTTTGGCAAACGCCGCCCACAGCTCGTTGCGATTTGCGCCCGCGTTGCTGACCAGATCTGCCTGGATGATCGCATCGCGCGCTTGCAGGAAAGTCGGGTTCGCAGGTGCGAGCTTCATACCATCGGTGACGAGCTGGAGCACGAGCTGGTTGCCAATCGTGAAACCGTGCGTCGTGATCAAGTTCGCGCGCGCGTCCCAAAGAGCCACGCACCACACCTCGCCTTGGTTATGCACCTCATTCGCCGTGTTGCTGATCACCGGACTGCGCGGGATGCCCGAATGCGAGCTGGCCTGCGCCGGGTCGATGTCTTTGAAGGTCAGCGGATTCTTCGTCATGTCCGTCGAGTACGGATAGCGCCGGATGCCGTAATAGTAGTTCTGCGTCAGGCCGCTGAAGTCCTTCGTCGCGTAAGCGCCAGCCGCGTAGTTGCCGTGGATGTCATCGGTCTCCTCGCTCAGCAGCGCCAGTCCATAGAAATCCGACCAGCCCTCGCCCATGCCCGTGGACTGACTCGCGCTCATGCCCACACCGCCGCCCACGAGCCGGTTGCTCAGGCCATGCGCATATTCGTGGATCACGATTTCACCATCGAAATCGCCGTCGCGATCCGGCGTGGACCCTGTGAAGACAAACATCTGCATCCGGCCACCGGAGCCGTCGCTCGGCGTCGAGAAGTTAGCATTGTTCGTGCCGCTCCCGTCCTGCGCGTCAGCCTGCACCGCGTCGTTGCCAGCTCCGCCGCGGCCGAAGTTGTTCGTCTGAAAATTGCCCGCGCTCTCCGTGAAGCCCAGCGCATAGAGCTTGTCGTGGATCCAGTTGTTCATGTAGAACAAGTGAGTCACCGCCGCGTCCTTGTAGGTGCTCGGCGCTTGGGAGAGATTGATCGGGAAATCAAACACACGCGTGGCCGAGGTCGGGCGCGGGAGATCAGCGCTGTTGTTCGCGTCCGTGTCCGTGTGCGCCGCCACGTTGTTGCCGATGGTCGTCGTGCCGCCGTCGTCGATCCATCCATTCGGCGATGCCGTCACATTCTCCCCCTCCGTCGTGATGAGTGTGCGGCTCACCACCGCAGGTTGCGCGGTCGATGGTGTCGCAGGCCCCGGCGATCCCGGTGTCGGGCTGTCGTGCGGCTGGAGATTGGGCTTCGCATACACATGGTAGGTCGCGTTGCTGATGTAGTTCGTCAGCCCGCGCCGCAGCAAAACCGCGCCGCTCTCCGCATCCACGAGGATTTGAAACATCTCTCCGATCCGCGTGCTCATCAGCGTCACATCCCACGTCAGCCGCATCGCATCAGCCGACATCGGCAGCCACGCCAGTCGCGCGCTCACATCGCTGAGGCCAGTTGCCGCGAGCTGCTGCTTTCTCTCCGTGCCGACCGGTTGCGATGTCGTCGTGGGCTTCACCGTGTCACCGATGTTCGCCGCCGCCAGCACCACCGCGTCGGCCGCCTCCACCGGCGGACTCGCGATCAGAGCCGAGCGCGCCGCGTCATCTTTTCCAGCAGCCGCTTTAGCATCACGCAGAAAATGACTGCCCATCGTGATGATCTCCTTGTTCCTCGTCACACTCGCGCGCAGCACCGCGCCGTGGACGGGCACGCCATCCAGCTCCTGCTGCCACACCATCGTGTGCATCCCATTGTGCGCCGTCACATCATCACGCGTCACACGAGCAGCGCCCGGCAGCAGCGCATCAGCGTCATGGCCGAACAGCTCGCGGTTCTCCCGCACAAAACCACGCACCACCTCAGCCGCATCCTTCGCCTCCGTTTTTGCCTGCCCGATGAACCGCCCCGTCGCCGTGATGTTCGTCGGCGAGCCGAGCAGCGGATCAAAATCCACCGTCACACCCGGCACACGCGCGCGCAGCTTCTCCGTGGCGGCCTCGCGCGCATTCTTTGTGTCGTGCGTCGCAGCCGAGGCCTTGCGCTCGTCGATGTCTGGCAGCCGTTTCTTGTTCATAGGCATGATGATCCGCCGCCCCGCCGGTTTCTCCTCCGTCAATGCCGGGGCAACACCCGCAGCATCACCACGCTCCGCGACCACTCCTGAACGGGACATCCACCCAAGCGCCGCCACCAGGCACAGCAGCCCTAGCGCGATCCACATGGCGTGGTTCCTGCCTTCGTTACTCATCACAGAAGTTGTATCAGAACCCGCCCCTCGGGAGCAAGGCATTTAATCCCCTATCCGACCACGCCAGACGCCTCGCGTTCGTTCATTGCCGCCCCGACCTCGACAATCGAGGCGCGGATGCCCGGAGGGACGTGGCTGGAGTTTCCGCTTTGCAGAACAACAACGCATCAATACCCTGCACGCCATGAGCACCGCCGCAGCGCCACGACCCTGGATCATTGCCGAGACAAATTGGAAGCACATCCGCGCCACCCAATATGAGCTGGCCGTGCTGCCCTGGGGCGCCACAGAGGCGCACAACTGGCATCTGCCTTATGCGACCGACAGCTTGCAGAATGAGGCCATCGCCGCCGAGGCAGGCGGCATCGCCTGGAAGAAAGGCGCCAAGGTCGCCATCCTGCCAAACATCCCTTTCGGCGTGCAGACCGGGCAGCTCGACATTCCGTTTTGCATCAATCTCAATCCAAGCACGCAATTGCGGATGCTCGACGACATCATCTCATCACTCGAAGGCGTGGGCGTGCTCAAGTTCGTCATCATGAACGGCCACGGCGGCAATGAGTTCCGCCAGATGCTCCGCGAGCTTCAGGCAAAACACCCGCGCATGTTTCTTTCCACGCTGAACTGGTATCAGGCTCACACAGGCGTGGGCATCATCGACGAGATCGGCGATCACGCCGACGAGCGCGAAACCAGCCTCCTCCTTCATCTGCATCCCGAACTCGTGCTCCCGAAAAAAGATTGGGGCGCTGGCACCGACAACGCCTGGAAACTCAAAGCCATGCGCGAGAAATGGGCGTGGGCGCAGCGCGCATGGACAAAGGCCACCAATGACACCGGCTCCGGCGATCCAAAGCTCTCCACCGCTGAGAAAGGCGAGCGTTATTTCAAAGCCATCGCCGGACGCGTGGCGGAATATCTCGTCGAACTGGCGGCGGTGAAGCTCGATAGTTTGTATGAGCAGCCGAAGCGATTGTAGAGCAGGTTTTCCAACCCGTTCCCACTGAACGAAATGGAAAGCTCCTTCTACGTTCACCTCCGCAGCCACCAGCAGCAGCTCGTGGAACACCGGCGACTCGTCGGTCATCAGAAGATACCCAAGAGTACGCTGGCCGACGCCTCGTCGGCATTCCATGTCAGCGCCCCAGCGTCAGCAGCAGCTCGTTGTACTTTACCCGCAGCGCCTCAGCATCGGGATCGGAGAATGGAGTGTCCATCGTCGCCACCGCGTCGCTGTTCGTGCTCGTGCCCGCGATGGCCGCCGTGAGCTGCTGCACCGTCACCTCTCCATCCGCACCGCGTGGGATGCCGAACGAGAAATGCACGTTCGATCCATCAAAGTAAACACTCACCGCTCGCCGGAGCCACCCCTCACAGGACGGTACACACGCTTCAAAACCCGGCATATCGCCATGATGAAACGCCGTTCCATCATCGTGAAACGCCGTTCCATCATCGTGAAAAGCCGTTTCATCATCGTGAAACGCCGTTTCATCATTGTGAAACGCCGTTTCATCATCGTGAAACGCCGTTCCATCATCGTGAAACGCCGTTCCATCATCGTGAAACGCCGTTTCATCATTCGACTCGTCCTCGTCCTCGTCCTCGTCCTCGTTCTCCTACTCGTCCTCGAATTGCCCAGGAAACGACGAATTGCGTGGCTTCGAGGACGAGGACGAGTAGGAGAACGAGGACGAGTAGGAGAACGAGGACGAGTAGGAGAACGAGGACGAGTAGGAGAACGAGGACGAACGGGGGCGGGCAGCT
>JANPIW010000660.1:0-1533 GCA_031425215.1 Verrucomicrobiaceae bacterium | reverse complement strand
CCAAGCATCATCTCCAGCTCCGCCCGGGCACGAACGTCGCGCTGCTGGACATGTTCGCCTACTACATCCTTGAAGCAGGTTTGATTGATCAGGACTTCATCAAGAAGCGCTGCGAGAACTGGGATGAGTTTGAAAAGGGGCTGCGCAACCTGAACCTCGATGAGCTGGAGCGCCTCCACGGTGTGCCGCGCGAGAAAGTGCGCGCCGCCGCCATCGAGTATGCGAGTGCTGACAATGCCATGGCCTTCCACGGACTCGGCGTCACCGAGCACAGCCACGGCTCGAAGACCGTGATGACCATCGCCGACATCGCCATGATGACCGGCAACATCGGCCGTCCAGGTGTGGGCGTGCTGCCGTTGCGAGGTCAGAACAACGTGCAGGGAGCCGCCGACATGGGCTGCCAGCCGCATCAGGGCGCGGGTTATCTCCAGGTGAATGATGTCGCGAACCACAAGCTCTATGAGGAGTTTTACGGCGCTCAAATGAGCGACGAGATCGGCTGGAAGATCCCGCAGATGTATGACGCCGCGCTCGCCGGCCAACTGAAGGCCATGTGGATCATGGGCGAGGATGTGGTGCAGACCGATCCTAACACGGAGCATGTCAAAAACGCGCTCAATGCGCTCGATTTCCTCGTCGTGCAGGAGCTCTTCATGACGCCGACGGCTGAATACGCCGACGTGGTGCTGCCCGCCGCCTCCTTCCTGGAAAAGAGCGGCACCTTCACCAATGGCGAACGCCGCGTGCAGCGTGTGAATGCCACCATTCCCCCGCTTCCCGGCACGAAGAGTGACGGACAAATCGTCTGCGACATCATGCAGCGCATGGGCATCCCACAGGCGGACTACACGCCCGAGGGCGTGCTGGCCGAGATCGCCCGCATCGTGCCCTTCTTCAAAGGCGCCACCTGGGAAAATCTCACAGACCAGGGCACGCAGTGGCCGATCAAAGACGGCGGCATCGGCACCGAGATCCTGCACATTGACTCGTTCAAGCGCGGCCTCGGCAAGTTCCACTTCTTCCGCTTCCAGGAGTCGAAGGAGATCGAAAAGCATCTCGGCGAATTCCCCTTCATCCTCACCACCGGCCGCATTCTGGAGCACTACAACTGCGGCACCATGACCCGCCGCACCGGCAATGCGCAGATCGTCACGGAGGATCTGCTCGCCATCCATCCTGATGACGCGAAGAAGAAGGGCATCCAGAGCGGCGATATGGTCCGCATGTTCTCCAGCCGCGGCGAGGTCATCATGAAGGCCAAGGTTTCCACCGAAGTGAAGCCCGGCATCCTCTACACCACCTTCCATTTCCCCGAGAACCTCGTGAACATGGTCACCAGCAGCGAGTGCGACGAGGACACCATGTGCCCCGAGTACAAAGTCGTGGCCGTGGATGTGGAGAAGGTGAGCAGCATTGCATCCGCTCGGAAGACAAAGGCTGATATGGATCCTGCCTTCGTCTGATCCAGAAGTTTTCCGTCACCCAAACCGCACGCAATACACAGGCGGCAGCTCCGCGCTCAACCGCGCC
>JANPIW010000659.1:0-1671 GCA_031425215.1 Verrucomicrobiaceae bacterium | reverse complement strand
CCGTGCCAGAGTGGGGCGAGGAGAAGTCCGAGATCGACAAGACCAATATCGACGCCACCGCCGAGCAGCTCGAAAACGCCGAGATGGTGCATCAGCCCATGGCGTGCCAGCAGTGCGAGAGCGCGCCGTGCGAGACCGTGTGCCCTGTGAACGCCACCGTCCATACCGAGGAAGGCCTCAACTCGATGGCCTACAACCGCTGCATCGGCACCCGTTACTGCGCCAACAACTGCCCCTACACCGCGCGCCGTTTCAACTTCTTCGATTTCAACAAGCGCAATCCGCTCGTCGAAACCAAAGTGCTCGGCATGAAAGTCGGCAATCTCTACGCCGGCCCCCTCGGCGAGAAGACGCAAAACGAATCCACCCTGCTGCAAAAGAACCCCAACGTCACCGTCCGCATGCGCGGCGTGATCGAGAAGTGTACTTATTGCGTCCAGCGCCTCGAGTCCGCGAAGATCAACCAGAAGCGCATCCAACGCGACTCGAAGAACTTCCGCATTCCCACCGACTCCGTCAAAGTCGCCTGCCAGCAAGCCTGCCCCGCTGGCGCCATCGAGTTTGGCGACATCGCCAACGACGCAAGCGCCGTGGTGAAAATGAAAGCCTCGCCGCGCAATTACGAGGTGCTCAAATACATCGGCACCGAGCCACGCACCAGCTACCTCGCCCGCATTCGCAACGTGAACCCCAAGATGCCCGGCGCTGCAGCCATCGCAGCGTGGAGCGGGAAGCAATTCTAATTCAATCACATGGAAGCCACCGCCACAGCTCCAACACCTGTCTCGACAACAGCCTCCGCATCAGGCGCGCCGCGCATCCTCGATCGCGAGCCACTGGTGCTCAACAACCGGTCCTACTCCTGGATCACCAATCGCATCTGCGGCATCGTCGAGAACAAGCAGCCCGGCCTCTGGTGGCTGCTCTTCATTCCGTCGGTCATCCTCACCGGCATCATGGTGTTCTGCTTTGTCTATCTCATCTCCACCGGCGTCGGTGTGTGGGGTCAGCAGCAGCCCACCGCCTGGGCCTGGGACATCACGAACTTCGTGTTCTGGATCGGCATCGGTCACGCCGGTACGCTCATCTCCGCGATCTTGTTTTTGACGCGGCAGAAATGGCGCACCTCCGTCAACCGCGCCGCCGAGGCCATGACCATCTTCGCCGTCATGTGCGCGGGTCTGTTCCCCGCCTTCCACGTCGGTCGCGTCTGGATGGTGTGGTTCCTCGCACCCATCCCGAACGCCAACGCCGTCTGGCAGAACTTCAAATCCCCGCTGCTCTGGGACGTCTTCGCCGTCTCCACATACTTCTCCGTATCCGTCGTGTTCTGGTTCCTCGGCCTCGTGCCCGACCTCGCCACACTGCGCGACCGCTGCAAGCCAGGCCTCAAAAAGACCCTCTACGGCATCTTCGCTCTCGGCTGGCGCGGCGGTAACCGTCACTGGAGCCACTACGAGACCGCCTACATGCTCCTCGCCGCGCTCTCCACGCCGCTCGTGCTCTCCGTTCACTCCGTCGTGTCGTTCGACTTCGCCACCTCCATCGTCCCCGGCTGGCACACCACCATCTTCCCGCCCTACTTCGTGGCTGGTGCCATCTTTGGCGGCTTCGCCATGGTGCTCACTTTGATGATCCCCGTCAGCAAGATCTATGGCCTCAGCGACCTCA
>JANPIW010000658.1:0-21653 GCA_031425215.1 Verrucomicrobiaceae bacterium | reverse complement strand
CGCTGGCTGCGGGCGCGCAGGTGATGAGAAGCGCAGACCGGGGCGAGTCGGACCCCCACAGGCCGGGGCGATCAAATGTTGGCCGCCGGAGCATGTCACGGAAATGTCACACAGCCTTCATTGTCGCTGACACATGGATGCGGGAAGTGATGCGCGCACTTCAAACCACGAAGCGCACACACCCAACCCCACACCACATCAGCAATCCATGAAGAACAACATCCTCATCGCCGCCGCCAGCCTCGCCATCCTGGGCGGACCGGTCTCGGCTGAAACCAAGATCACAGTCAAAGGCTCGGACACCATGGTCATCCTCGCTCAGAAATGGGCGGAGACATACATGGCAGGCAACAAAGACGTCACCATCCAGGTCACGGGCGGCGGCACGGGCACGGGATTCGCCGCGCTGCAAAACAACACGACTGATCTTTGCAACGCATCGCGCCCGATCAAATCGGAAGAAGTGCTGAACTGCGTGAAGGCATTCAAAAAGAAACCGAACGAGCACAAGGTGGCCCTCGACGGCCTCGCGGTTTATGTCAGCGCTGACAATGCTGTGAAGGAACTGACATTGGATCAGGTGGGTGACATCTTCCTCGGCAAGACCACGAATTGGAAAGATGTCGGCGGCAAAGACGCTCCGATCACCATCTACAGCCGCGAGAACAGCAGCGGCACCTACGAGTTCTTCAAAGAGCACGTGCTCAAGAAAAAGGACTTCGCAGCGACGGCGCAGACCATGCCCGGCACGGCGGCAGTGCTGCAAGCGGTGGCGAAGGATCCCAACGGCATCGGCTACGGCGGCGCTGCTTACGGCGCAGGTGCGAAGCATCTCTTCATCAAAAAGGACGCGGCCTCGGCAGGCGTGGAGCCGATCGAGAAGACGGTGCAGGACGGCAGCTACCCGATCTCGCGTGCCCTGTTCATTTATGTGAACCCTGCCATCGACAAGGACGACATCGCGAAGTATCTCGCCTGGATCGTCAGCGATGACGGCCAGAAAGTGGTGAAGGACGTGGGCTACTTCCCGCTCGCGAAGTGAGGGGAATCTGGCAAAAACCGATTGTGACATTGTTGTCGCACGCCAAGGCTGGCAGGTGGTGATTCGCCTGCCAGCCTTGTCACGATAACGCCAATCTCTTTTTCCCCGAGACCTGATGCCACAACTCCCTCAACATGCGAAGCGCAGCGCCGGCTGGATGGGCCTCAAGCGCGGCCATCGCGCGCGGCCCCTGGAATGGTGTGTCGAAAAGGGCATCTTCATCATCTCGCTCTCCGCCATCGTCACCACGCTGCTGATCTTCGTTTTCATCGCGCGCGAGAGCCTGCCGATTCTCCTCGGGCAGATGGACAGCTCACACCACCAGCAGATCATCGCGGTGGCGGACATCGACAAGCACACGCCCGAGGAGCTGATGAAGTACCTCAAGATGTCGAAGGCCGAATACGAGGAGATGGACCGCGACACGGTCAAGCTCATGCTCGAAGTGAAAGCCGATGGCGCGAAGGACCAGACCACGGACAAGGACGCGGGCGTGAACACCACGAGCTGGCGTTACCTGCTCTCACCGCACCAGTGGTCGGGCTATGACAAGCCGGAGTACATCTGGCAGCCGGTGTCCGAGATTCAGAAGTTCAACATCATCCCGCTCATCATCGGCAGCCTCAAAACCACGCTCGTGGCCATGTTCTTCGCCGTGCCGCTCGCGCTGGGCGCCGCGCTTTACGTCTCGCAGCTCGCGGGAAATCGAACCCGCGAGGTGGTGAAACCGGTGATTGAGATGCTCAGCGGCATTCCTTCCGTGGTGATGGGCTTCTTCGCGTTGCTGGTGATGGCGAGTTTTCTGCAAAACGTCTTCGGTTACGAATCGCGGCTCAATGCGTTAGTCGCAGGCGTGGCGCTGGGTTTTGCGGTCATCCCGGTCATCTTCACCATCGCCGAGGACGCGCTGACAAGCGTGCCCCGCAGCTTCTCGCAGGGCGCCCTCGCTCTCGGTGCCAGCCGCTGGCGCGCGACGTGGCAGATTGTTTTGCCTGCCGCGCTGCCGGGTGTGTTCGCGGCGGTGATCCTCGGCTTTGGCCGTGCCATCGGCGAGACGATGATCGTGCTCATGGCCAGCGGCAATGCCAGCATCCTGAGCGCCAGCCCCACCGACAGCGCGCGCACGATCACAGCCACGATCGCCGCCGAGCTGGCTGAGACAGTCTTCGGCAGCCATCACTACCGGCTCCTTTTCATGATCGGCTTGCTTCTCTTTGCCGTGACGTTTCTGGCCAACGTCGCCGGCGAGATCATCGTTCACCGCCTCAAAAAAAGGCTGGAGGGCCGCGCATGAAATTCACCCGCCAGAAGTTCGATTTGCAGTCGCGGTTCTTCACTGGACTCACGGGCGCGGCCGCGTGGCTCATCGTTGGCATCCTGGCGATCATCATCGGAAACATCGCCTGGTTCGGGCTGCCGGGCATGTCGTGGAATTTCGTCGCCGGATCCACCGCGCAGAACATGTTCGACCCCGATCACGCAGGCGTGATGCCCATGATCTTCGGCACCGCCGCGCTCGTGATCCTCATGACGATCATGGTCGTGCCCGTCGGCGTGATCACTGCGATCTATCTCAATGAATACGCCCACGGGTCGGCGTGGACCACGCGCTTCATCCGCGGCGCGGTGAACAATCTCGCCGGCGTGCCAGCGATCGTCTTCGGCTTGTTCGGACTTGGCTTCTTCGTCAGCTTCATCGGCGGCGGTCTCGACGCGCTGCTTCAAAACCCGGAACCCGTGTGGGGAAAGCCCGCCATCATCTGGGCCGCGCTCACCCTCGCCACGCTCACGCTCCCCGTCGTCATCGTCGCCACCGAGGAATCCCTGCGCGCCATCCCGCCCGGCCTTCGCGAGGCCAGCCTCGCGCTCGGCGCCACGAAGCTGGAGACCATTTACAAAATCGTGCTGCCACAGGCGCTGCCCGGCATCCTCACAGGCAGCATCCTTGCCGTCAGCCGTGGCGCGGGCGAGGTCGCGCCCATTCTTTTCACCGGCGCGGCGTATTACATGGCGCATCTGCCCACCAAGCTCACTGATCAATTCATGGAGCTGGGCTACCACGTTTTCATTCTCAGCACCCAGTCGCCCAACATCGAGCAAACCCGTCCCATCCTCTACGCCACCGTGCTCGTGCTGCTCCTGCTCACCTTTGCGCTGAACGTCGTCGCCATTTTCATCCGCATGAGAATCCGCAAAAAGCTGCGCTCGCTGAATTGACCCGCCATGCCTGACTCCCCCAACACCACTCTCATTGAGACACGCGGACTGAAGCTCTCCTACGGCTCCTCGCTCGCGCTCAAGGGCATCGACCTCGATATCGCCGAGAAGCAAGTCACCGCCTTCATCGGCCCCTCCGGCTGCGGCAAGAGCACGCTGCTGCGCTGCTACAACCGCATGAACGACCTCATCGACAACGTCCGCATCGAAGGCTCGATCAAAATCGCCGGCCAGGACATCAACGGCCCGGACGTCGATGTCATCGAGCTGCGTAAGCGCATTGGCATGGTCTTTCAGAAGAGCAATCCCTTCCCCAAAACCATTTACGACAACGTGGCCTACGCCCCGCGTCTCCACGGCACGCGCAGCAAGAGCGACTTAGACGACATCGTCGAGCGCAGCCTCGCCAGCGCCGCGCTTTGGGACGAGGTCAAAGACCGCCTCCACTCCAGCGCCCTCGGTCTTTCCGGCGGTCAGCAACAGCGCCTCTGCATCGCGCGCGCCATCGCCATCCAGCCCGAGATCCTCCTCATGGACGAGCCGGCCAGCGCCCTCGACCCCATCGCCACCGCCCGCATCGAGGAGCTGGTTTTCGAACTCAAAAAAGATTTCACCATCGTCATCGTCACCCACAACATGCAGCAAGCCGCCCGCATCAGCGACCAGACCGCCTTCTTCTACATCGGCGAGCTGATCGAGCACGGCCCCACCAAGAAAATCTTCACCAACCCATCGCAGAAGAAGACCGAGGACTACGTCACCGGCCGCTTCGGATGAGAACTTCAAATCCTTCTCCTCCTACTCCCTTTCCGGCGATCACGCAGCTAATGCAAAAGGGAGGAAGAGTAGGATCCAGCATCTAGCATCTAGCATCCAGCCATGACCACCCACCACGATCTCGAACTCTCACAGCTCAAAGACAAGCTGCTCACCATGGCAGGACTCACCGAGGAGGTTGTCGCGCTGGCCGTGAAAGCCCTCGTCGAACGCGACGACGATCTCGCGCAGAAAGTGAAAGCCACGGACAACGACATCGACCGCATGGAGATCGAGATCGACGAGATGGCCGTCACCCTCCTAGCCAAGGCCCCGCTGGCGCGCGATCTGCGTTTCATCATCGTCGCTATGAAGATCGCGCACGACCTCGAACGTGCCGGCGACGAAGCCACCGGCGTCGCCAAGCAAGCCATCAAGCTCAACCAGGAACCGAAGCTCAAGCCCTATGTCGATATTCCGCAGATGGCGCACATCGGCCTCGGCATGTTGCGCGACGCACTCGACGCCTTCGTGAATGGCGACACGCAGAAAGCCCGCAACGTTCTCCCGCACGATGGGGAGGTGAACTCCCTCCACAAGCAGCTCCAGCGTGAACTGGTCACTTACATGATGGAATCCCCCCCCAACATCACCCGGTGCCTCAGTCTCCTCCAGGTCGCCAAGCGTCTCGAACGCGTCGCAGACCACGCCAAAAACATCGCCGAGGAAGTCGTCTATCTTCACGAGGGGCAGGACATCCGGCACAGAAACGCAAACCCACCATCCTGATCCCCCCAATCTTCTCCTCCTCCCTTTTCAGTGACAGTCCGTCAATACCAAGCCTCAAGGGAGGAGGAGTAAAGGTGGAAGTAAGAGAAGGATCGAGCATCCAGCATCCAGCATCCAGCTTCATGGCCACCATCCTCATCATCGAAGACGAACCCGACGCAGCCGATCTCCTCGCGCTGCGCCTCCGAGCCGACGGCCACGAGCCGACCATCGTCGATGACGGCGGCAAAGGCCTCACCTGCGCGCGCACCCTGCGGCCCGATCTCATCCTCCTCGATCAAATGCTCCCGACGATGAGCGGCACTGAGGTCTGCAAAGCCTTGCGTGCTGATCCCGCGACAGCCGACATCCCCATCATCATGCTCACCGCCCGCGCCGCCGAGAATGACCGCGTGCGCGGACTTGAGATCGGCGCGGACGATTACGTCACCAAGCCCTTTTCCATGCGCGAGCTGCTCCTCCGGGTGCAAGGCCATCTCAAACGCCGCTCACCCGCCAAGATGGACGGCCAGCGCATCGAGGTCGGCGACATGATCATCGATGTGGTCAATCAAACCGTCCTCATCGCCGGCGAGGAAACCCGCCTCACCAGCACTGAGTGCAAACTCCTCACCACCCTCGCCCGCACCGCCGGCCAGCCCGTCACGCGCGCGCAGCTCCTGCGCGAAGTCTGGCAATACGCCGAAGGCAGCGACACCCGCACCGTGGACAGCCACATCAAACGCCTCCGTACCAAACTAGGCCCCGCCGCCACACGCGTCGAAACCGTCCAAGGTGTCGGCTACAAACTCGCGGCAAAGTGAGCGTCACTGATGGGGCAGAAGCATGGTTTCTTGTTTCAAAATGAAGCTCCATGATTTTACCCCAACATGATTTTACCAAATTTTTGCCGCCACGACCGCTCATGAGATGAGAGGTAAAATCATGGAGGGGTAAAATCATGTTCTGAAATTGAAGTTTATGATTCTGCCCCCCATGATTCTGCCCTCATCATTTTGAAATGACCTGGCTGCTTCTCACCCTCATCGCCCTGCTCCTGCTGCTCCTCTGGAACCGGCAGCAAGCAGTCACTCGCGCTGAAGCCGCGGGAGAGGCCACCGTAAAGCGGCTGAAGCACGAACGTGAAAGTGACCTCGCGGAGCAAACCCGCAGTCGCGATCTGCTCACCGATGCCATGCAGGAAGGCGTCCTCCTTCTTGATGCCGACCTGCGCGTGCTGCGCGCAAACACCGCGCTGCGCGAGATGTTCGACCTCAACGACAGCGCCATCGGCCGCAGCGCCATCGCCGCATTGCGCCTGCATCAGCTCGATGCCTTGCTCCGCCGCACCCTGTCAGGCGAGCGCGTCACCGACGAGGAGATCGAGAAGAACCGCATCGGCGGCGCAACGCGCGCGCTGCTCATCAACAGCGCGCGCATCACCGATGCCGCCGGCGCCACAACGAGCCTCCTGCTCGTCTTTCACGACATCACGCGCCTGCGTCAGCTCGAGAAAACGCGCACCGACTTTGTCGCCAATGTCAGCCACGAGCTGCGCACCCCGCTCTCCATCATCAAAGGCTACGCCGAGACACTCGCCAGCGGCGACACACCCTTTGCCGACACGCGCAAATACGCTGCCATCATCGAGAAGCACGCTGACCGCCTCACGCTCCTCGTCGAGGACCTGCTCACCATTTCCGGCATCGAGTCCGGCCAGATGGAGATGCACATCCGCGACGTGCGCGCGCATCAGACCGCCGCCGCCGTGATCGAAGAACTGCGAGCCAAAGCCACCATGCGCGGCATCACGCTGCGCAATGACATTTCCGAGCCGCTCCTCGTCTCCGCCGATCCCGCGCGCCTGCAACAAGTGCTCTTCAATCTCGTGGACAACGCCATCAAGTATGGGCGCGAAAAAGGCCAGGTAACCGTCGCTGGAGAATCCGCTCCAAACGAAACCACACTCAGCGTCTCCGACGACGGCCCCGGCATACCTGTCGAATCTCGCGAGCGAGTCTTCGAGCGCTTCTATCGTCTCGACAAAGCCAGATCGCGCGACCAAGGCGGCACAGGTCTCGGCCTCAGCATCGTCAAACACATCGCCCTCGCGCACGGCGGTCGCGCCTGGGTCGATGCGGTGCCCGGCGGCGGCGCGAGGTTTTGCTTCAGCTTCCCCGGCAAGCAGTCGCAGTGACGCTACCGCAGGAAGTCCTGCGAACCCACCAAAGTGCTGGGTGCTCAGTTTCAAAGCCAACTGCACGGGTGGTGCGGTCAGGACATGCTACACGCCGCTTCAGCCGCTCATCGCGGAAAGAATCCATCTGCCCGCTTCGGCTTTCTCGGACGATCTCCAGCACGCTCCATGAAATCACTCGCCGCCTTCTTTCTCATCCTCAGCATCACGGCGGCAATCGCAGAGGCGACACCAGAAAGCATCATCACGCTGAACATTGAGCCAAGTGCCGCGCATCCGCGCCACTCCGAAGGCTTTTTCGCCGCGTTGAAATCGGGTCGAATCCTTTTTTGCTGCTCGCAGTGAATCATTTCAGGACGTGATTCTACCCATCATCCCGGCACCCTCTCATCAGCATGAACCACCCGCTCGTCTCCTATCCGCAGAACCCCGACACGCCGATTTCGCATCTGCCCTTCAGTCCCTGCGTCGTCGTCGGTGATCTCATCTTCGTCTCCGGCCAGGCATCCGTTGATGCCACGGGAAAAATCATCGGCGACAGTTTCGAGGGCGAGTTTCGCCGCTCCGTGGAAAACCTCCGCGCCGTCCTCGAATCCGCCGGCAGCGATCTCGCGCACGTCGTTCAAACACGCAACTATGTGCGTGATGCCGCCGACGTGCCGCGCTTTAACGAGCTGTATCGCGAGTACTTCGAGTTCCCATTTCCCAGCCGCACCACCATCACCAACTGCCTCCCGCCCTCGCTGCGCTACGAAATCGAAGCCGTCGCCGTGCGCCGCGTTTGATTCTCTGTTCTTAGCCCTTAGCCCTTCGTTCCATGAGATGCTCCAAAATTCTCGCCAAACTCCGCGCCGGCAAAGTCGCCCGCGTCTGCTCCACCGGCTCGCCCATCGCCATGTACCCGGCGCTCGCCGCCCACTTTCATTACGACGGCATCTGGCTCGATGCTGAGCATCGCAACTGGGAGCCGCGCGAGGCCGACTTCATGCTCGCACAGCATCACGCCGCCGACATCGACTGCCTGTGGCGGCCGCCGACAAAGGAAAAGAACGCGCTCTACCGCCTCCTCGAAGACGGCGCCTCTGGCCTCATGATCCCGCACGTCGCAACTGCGGAGCAAGCTCGCGCGCTGGTGCAGGCCACAAAATTTCCACCGCTCGGAGATCGTGGCTTTTGCGGCGGCGGACGCGACGCAAGCTACTGGATCGGCAAACCCGCCGATTACACCACACAGGCGAACCGAGAGACCTTCCTCACCGTGCAGATCGAGACGCAAGAGGCGCTCGATAACGTGGATGCCATCGCCGCCGTCGAAGGCGTCGATGTCCTCTTCCTCGGTCCCGGCGACATGTCCCTGCGCCTCGGCTGCACCGCCGCCGTGACTGATCCCGTGATGCTCGAGGTGCAAAAAAAAGTCGCCGCCGCCGCCAAGAAGCACGGCAAAGCCTGGGGCCGCCCCGTCGGCACCATCGACGACGCGCGCATCCTCATCGACCTCGGCGCGCAGCTCATCGCGTACGGCAGCGAGTTCGGCGCGATGCACGATCACCTCTCGAAATGCGCCGCGCAGTTTGATGAGCTGCTCGGAGAAGCGTCGGGCAAACCGGTCGCTACTTCGCCTGCTGCCTCCGGCAAAACCTATTGATCCATCATGAATACACCCCAGATCCTCCACGACTACGAGCGCGACGGCGTCGTGCGCGTGCATCAGTTCCTCAGCGTCGATGAAGTCGCCGCCGTTCGTGCCGAGCTTGATCGCTACATCCGCGATGACCTCGCGGCTCAGCCCACCGATGCGCGCACCTTCGAGAAGGACGAGAAAACCGTGCGCAATCTCTGGCGGCTGGAGAAATACAATTCCTTCTTCCGCCAGCTCGGTGAGCGAGAGGACATCCGCGCTTTCATCGCCCCGCTCGTACATGGCGAGCCGGTGCTCTGCGCAGTCGAGACGTTCAACAAACCCGCGCGCATCGGCTCTGGTGTGCCATATCACCAGGACAACGCCTACTTCTGCCAGAACCCGCCCGACATGCTCACCGTGTGGATCGCCATCGACGCCGTCACCGAGGCCAACGGCCCTGTGTTCTTCGTCAAAGGCTCGCACAAAGACGGAATGCTCCCCACCAAACCCAGCGGGGTGCGCGGCAATAGCATCGGCATGGCAGAGCCATCCCGCGTGCCGCTCAGCGAGCAATTCTGCGGACTCCTCTCCCCCGGCGATGCCACCATCCACCAGTGTGAGACCATCCATCACTCCGCCCCCAACACGACCGACCACTCGCGCCTCGGCCTGCTCCTCGTCTATCGCGGCAGTCACACACTGACAGATGCAGCGCTCAAAGAAAAGTACACCGCTGCTGCGGCAGCGACGCCACCGGCATGAGACAACGAGCATGTGAGTCCATCTTTTTGCCTTCAAATCCCACCGCAAATCAGGACATCACCATGAAGCATCTCATCACCCTCCTGCTCCCATTCACGACCGCGATCCATGCCGCTGACGCGCCTGCTCCCGTGAACTTCACCGTGAAGCTGGAGACCGTGATGAAACATGATGACGACAAATTTCATTGGTTTCATCCGCGTGCCGCGGCGATTCCTGCGCGCGATGGCGGCGGACCGTCAGTTGTGATGACGATCCAAAAGCATCTCAACATCTCCGACTACTACTCCGGCCTGCATGTGATGACGCGCTCATCGCCCACCGCTGCGTGGACAGGTCCCACATTGCCGCCGGAGCTGGACTGGCGGCAGCAGCCCGACGGCATCACCATCAGCGTCGCGGATGTCACGCCCGGCTGGCACGCGCCGACGGGAAAGCTGATCGCCATCGGCTGCCAGGTCCGCTACAGCCCCAAAGGCAAACAGCTCGATGACGTGAAGCGCGCGCATCAGACTGTGTATGCCGTGTTTGATCCGAAGACTGGGACATGGACGCCGTGGCAGGTGCTTGAGCTGCCTCAGGATGATGAGTTCAACTTTGCCCGCAACGCCTGTTCGCAGTGGCTTGTAAAACCCGACGGCACCCTTCTCGTGCCGCTCTACATTGGCAGGAGCGCCAAGGAGCGTTACAGCACCACAGTCGCCGAGTGCCGGTTCGACGGCGCGGAGCTGACCTTCGTGCGGCACGGCAGCGTGCTGCGACTCGACGTTGCGCGCGGACTTTACGAACCGTCGCTTATCGCGTTTCAAGACCGCTACTTCCTGACCTTGCGCAATGATGTGGGCGGATACGTCAGCGTGGGCGGCGATGGCTTGCAGTTCGCGGAGTCAAAACCCTGGCTCTTCGACGACGGCACGGAACTCGGCAGCTACAACACGCAGCAGCACTGGCTCGCGCACAGCGACGGCCTGTTCCTCGTTTACACACGGCGCGGCGCGAACAACGACCACATCGTGCGCCACCGCGCGCCGCTCTTCATGGCGCAGGTAAACCCCGCCACGTTGCAAATCATGCGCGCCACCGAGAAGATCGTCGTGCCCGAGCGCGGCGCGGAGCTGGGGAATTTCGGAGCGTGTGCGATCAGCGAGAGCGAATCATGGATCACCGTGTCCGAAGGCATGTTCATGAAGGACTCAAAGCAGCGCGGCGCGGAGGGTGCCACCTTTGTCTCGAGGGTGCTTTGGGAAAAACCAAACAAACGCCCATGACCGAACCCATCGTCTATTTGAACACCGGCTTCGTCCCCGCCTCGCGGGCGAAACTGACAGGCTGCTTGCAAACCCGCGCCTTGGGATGAGGCAGAGAAGAAACTCGATGCTGCCTATGCCATGATGACTCACATCGGCCGGGCGGATCGCTGAATCGTTCGCAGTCGCGTGGCTGCGGCATTCTGCCGCAGTCCGTATCGCCGGCTTCCAATCCGCATAACCTCAGGCTCGCAGCAAATGCCGCAGCCAATTTGAAGGCGTTGGCACTTGGCTCACGTTACCGGCCTCGCCATGAAGACCATTCTCCGCCGCCTCGCCATCCTTGCTGTTGTCACTCTCGTGCTCGCACTCGGAGCGCTTTGGTTCTTCACGCGATTAAATCCCGAGCAGCAAAGACTCGCTCAGGCGATGGACGCCGTCAGAAATGTCGCGGAATCGAAGGGCGATTCATTGAGCGCAACGATTGAGGTGCTGCGATCGACCGGATTGCCGAAGGAAATCGCAAACGCGCGGCTCGACGTTCGCTTTTCCGCTCCGGATAAGCTGCGGCTCTCGACGAAGGTGGATGGCGAGGTGATCGAACTTGGACGCGACGGCGATGAGATTTGGGTCTGGCAGCCGAAGAAGAACTTCGCCGTTCAAGCCGTGCGTGGAGTGCCGCTCTTCAGTTCTGATTCCAAGCGGCTCGATGACACGCGCCTCGCACCGCTCGCGCTCAAGCTTGATCGCACCCAGCTCGCGCTCGCTCCGGCGATGTTCAACGTCCAGGCGATGGCGGACGAAAAAGTGGACGCGGTGAACTGCCATGTGCTGAAAGTCACACCGCTCGATGCCGCGAAAAACTGGCTCGGTATCGTGGATGCGACGCTGACGCTATGGCTGCGCGATGACGGATTCCCCGTGCAGATCGGCTATCGCGACGCAGCGGGAAAAGCCGATGTGCTCGTGGCGCTGCACGATGTGAAGCTCGATGTCGCACTGCCGCCGGATACATGGAATCTGCCCGCGCCAGCCGGTGCAAAGATCGAGCGCGTGGCACTGCGGCATTTGCAGAGGTTCATCGAGAGCGCGCTGGCGATGCTCGACAAACCGAAGCTCACACCGCTCGGTCTCGTGACGGGCGCGCGCCGCGTGATCGCCAGCTCTGGCAAAGGGCGGCTCGAGGATCACGATGGCACGCGCGTTTTGTTTTTGCAGGGCACGCCCGAGGAAATGGGCGCGCAACACGGCACGCTGATGAGGAAGGAAGTGCGCGATCTCGTCTCCCACATCCTCTACGGCATCGGCGTGGGCAGCTCGTTTGCGAAGGGTGACTGGTTTCTCGGCGAGATCGAGCGCTGCCAGGCGCGCATCCAGCCCTTCGTCGATCCGCGCCACACTCGCGAGATGGACGCGCTCGCCGCCGCCGCGCATCTCGAGAGCGAGGAAATGCGGCTGGCGAATTTCTTCCCCGAGCTGTTTCACTGCTCGGGTTTCGCACTCACTGGCGCTGCGACCAAAGACGGCCGCATTTATCACGGTCGCGTGCTCGACTACATGAAAGGCGCGGGCCTGGAGCCGAACGCCGTCGTCATCGTTGCGCGTCCCGATCAAGGCAATGCGTGGGTGAACATCAGCTACGCCGGCTTCACCGGCAGCGTCACAGCGATGAATGAGAAGCACATCTCCATCGGAGAGATGGGCGGCCGCGGCGAAGGCCAATGGGATGGCAAGCCCATGGCGCAGCTCGTGCGCGAGGTGATGGAGCGCGCCTCCACGCTCGACGAAGCCATCGCCGTCATGCGCGACAGCAAGCGCACCTGCGAGTACTACTACGTCATCGCCGATGGCAAAACCAAGCAAGCCGTCGGCATCAAAGCCACGCCCGAAATCTTCGAGGTCATCCGCCCCGGCGAGGCGCATCCGCAGCTCATCACGCCCGTAAAAGACGCCGTCCTCATGTCCGCTGGAGATCGCTACACCGAGCTAGCCAAACGCGCGCAAACCGGCTGGGGAAAATTCGATGCCGATTCCGCCCGCGAGCTAATGACCAGTCCCGTCTGCATGATCTCCAACATCCACAGCGTCCTCTTCGCCCCCGACACCCTCGACTTCTGGGTCGCCAACGCGGACGGCAAAAACGTGGCAAGCCACTCGCGCTACACGCATTACAACCTGGCGGAGTTGCTCGGCATCACGGTTCAAGCGAATGTTAGTCGATGACACTAATGCTATCGCATGCTCGTGGCGAGCTACAACCAGTCGAATATCGTTGGTCGCGCTGTGTCGCATCTTGGACTCCATCTCCATCCGTGCTGAAGACAAATCACCGCATTCCCAACGTTGCTGTCCTCCGACAACATGATTCATGACTTCTTCGCCTCCAAAGGTTTGCCCAAGTTCCAGCAGATGCTCATCGGCATCGCCATTGAGAATTGGGTGCGCTACGCCGTGTTCGCAGGCGTCGCGTGGCTGCTGGCCTATGTGATTTTCAAAAAGCGCTGGTGGCTGCGCAAGATCATCCAGCGTGATCCTGCTGCCGCCGATGTGCGCCGCGAGCTGGGATGGTCGTTGCTCACGGCGGTCATTTATGGCGTGGTTGGAACGGGCACGGTCGCACTTGGCAAATTTGGATGGACACATTTCTACACAAAGATCGACGCATACGGCATGGCGTGGTTTTGGTGCAGCATCATCGTCACCATCTTCGTGCATGACGCTTACTTCTACTGGACGCACCGCCTCATGCATCATCGGGGGTTGTTCCGCTGGTTTCACCGTGTGCATCATCTGAGCTCAAACCCAAGCCCCTGGGCCGCGTATGCGTTCGGGCCGCTGGAGGCCGTGGTGCAGGCGGGCATCTTCCCGCTCATCGTGCTGACCATGCCCATTCATCCGCTGGCCTTCATGGCGTTCATGATCTGGCAGATCACCTTCAATGTGCTCGGCCACACAGGTTACGAGTTCTATCCGCGCTGGCTTATGGGATCATGGCTCGGAAAGTTCATCAACACGCCGACCAATCACGTGCAGCATCACGAGAAAATGCGCGGCAACTACGGACTCTACTTCAACATCTGGGACCGGCTCATGGGCACCAATCACCGCGACTACGAGGCGCGTTTCCACGAGGTGACCTCTCGGGGTCCTGATCTGCCGCAGGCCCGAAACTGACCTCACCACGATTGACGACCCTCCGCCTGTGCGACACCTATGCGCCGCCTTTCGCCCCGACCAGCGCTCTTCGTGGCCGGCACTTTTTTGATGCAAACCACCCTCCTCCACACCGACGAACCCGCCTCGCTTCACATCGCCATGGAGGAGGCTGTCAAACTCCTGCGCGCGGGCGAAGTCGTCGCTCTGCCGACCGAGACCGTCTATGGCCTCGCCGCTGACGCGCTGAATGCTGACGCTGTCGCCAAAATCTTCGCCGCCAAAGAGCGGCCCGCATTTGATCCGCTCATCGTGCATCTGGCGAACAAGACCGATCTCGCGCTCGTGTGCGATGTGCCGCTGGAGATCGCGCATGTCGTCACGCAGCTCACCGAGCGCTTCTGGCCGGGGCCGCTCACGCTCGTGCTGCCGAAGAAACCTTGCGTGCCCGACATCGTCACCGCTGGTTTGCCGACTGTGGCCGTACGCATGAGTTCGCATCCCATTTTCAAACGCGTGTGCCTTGCCCTCGGCAAGCCCATCGCGGCACCGAGCGCGAATCGCTTCGGCTCCATCAGCCCCACCTCCGCCTCCGCCGTGCAGGCCGAGCTGGACGGACGCATCCCGCTAATCGTCGATGGCGGCGCGTGCCTCCACGGACTCGAGAGCACCATCATCAAAATCGAGGCCGCCACACCGAAACCCAGCTTCACCATCCTGCGCCCCGGTCCCATCCTCGCAGACGATCTCAAGCTATACGGCCGCATCGACCGCCCGAGCCGCCGCCAGGCCGAGTTGCAAGCCATCGAAGCCCCTGGCCAGCTCGCCTCGCACTACGCGCCGCGCACACCGCTCAGGCTGCTCGACTCGCCGCGCGATTTCATTCCCGAGCACGGAAAGAAGTACGCGCTCCTCAGCCTGCGCGGCGAGGCCAGCGACGGTTACGCAAACCTGACCCACTGGCACCGCGTCGTCGTCCTCAGCCCCGGCAAAGGCAAGCTGCCGGAGGCCGCCGTGCGCTTTTTCTACGCGCTGCGCGAGCTGGACAAATGTGGAGCGGACGAAATCATCGCCGAACCCATCACCGAATTCGGCCTCGGCATCGCGATGATGGACAGACTCCGGCGCGCAGCTGCGAAGCATTGATGTCATGAGCGAAGAGAAGAAGCCGGCGGACTCACAAGCCAGGAGCACGAGCATCGTCTCCGTCGCCATCCTGTGCAGTCGCGTGCTCGGGCTTGTGCGTGATCAATTGCTCGCCGGCTGGTTTGGCACACGCTTCGCAGGCATCTTCACCGCAGCCTTTCGCACGCCGAACATGCTGCGCGATCTCTTCGCCGAGGGCGCGCTGTCCACGGCGTTCGTCACCACGTTTTCAAAGCTCATCAAAACCGATGGCGATGACGCCGCGTGGGCGCTCGGAAGAAAAATGCTGTCGCTCTCGCTCTGCTTCATGAGCCTCGTCGCCGTGGCCGGCGTGGCGCTCGCGCCCATCTTGATCCGGCTGCTGAACCCCGGCTGGAAAAACGAGGAAAGCTACGCCCTCTGCATCTGGCTGGCGCAGATCATGTATCCGTTCATCACCATCGTCTCCATCACCGCGCTGGTGATGGGGATGTTGAACGCGAAAAAAGTTTTCTTCATTCCCGCCGTAGCCTCCGCGTTCTTCAATCTCGGCTGCATCCTCGGCGGCATCGCCCTCGCCTATGCGCTCGATCCCGGATTCCGCGAGGGCAACATCACCGAGAAAGGTCTCACCGGATTCGCCGTCGGCACGCTCATCGGTGGCGCGTTGCAATTGCTCGTGCAGCTCCCCTCCCTGCGCCGCGTCGGATTCAAATTCCGCGCCGACTTCGGCTGGAATGACGAGCGCGTGAAAAACGTGCTGCGCCTCATGTGGCCCTCGCTCATCGCCGCCAGCGGCACGCAGTTCAACGTGCTGCTCAACTCCATCTTCGCCTCCTACACGCCCGGCAAAGAAGCCGCCACCACCTGGCTGGCCTACGCGCAGCGGCTCCAGCAGCTCCCGCTCGGACTCTTCGGCGTCGCCGTCGCCACCGTCACCCTTCCCATGCTTTCGCGCCTCGCCACCGAAGGCATCACCCCCGCCTTTCGCGCCGCGCTCGCCAAAGGCATGCGCCTCGTGCTCTTCCTCACCCTGCCCTGCGCCGTCGGCCTCTCGCTCCTCTCGAAGGAAATCGTCTCGCTCATTTTTGAGCACGGCAGATTCACGGCGCACGACACCGCGATGACCGCCGCTCCGCTCCAGGCTTTCGCCTTCGGCCTCGTGTTTTACTCCGCCGTGAAAGTGCTCCAGCCCTCCTTTTACACCATCGACAAACGCTTCGTGCCCCTCATCATCAGCCTCTGCATGATCGCGCTGAACATCACGCTGAACTCCTTCGCCGTCTTCGTCATGAAATGGGACCATACCGCTCTCGCCTGGAGCACCGCCTTCATCCTCGCCTTCGATTTCGCCGCGCTATACCTCTGCATGAGAAAATTTGCCGGCGGCCTCGAGACACGCGCACTCACCGCCGCGCTCATGCGCCTCGCCGTCGCCCTCACCGTCATGGCCGCGCTCTGCATCGCCGCGCGCATGACCATCCTTGCGGACTGGGATCACCTCCGCTTCCTCGCGCGCGCGGGCTGGCTGGCCCTCACCATCGCCGTCTCGGCCGTCGCGTACTTTTTCATCACCGCCAAACTCGGCGTTGAGGAATCAGGCGACTTCCTCTCCATCGTGAACCGCAAGCTCGGAAAGAAATAGCCGCCATGAAATTGCAGCGCCACTGGATCATCGCCCTCGTCGTCATCGCGTCATTGTGGGCAGGTGTCGCCTTCGTCTATCACGCCACCGAGGACGACATCTCCACGCCCGAGAAAACCCTCGGCCACATGTCCGCCGCACCTTGGCTCAATGACAAGGACGCCATCATCTCCAGCGTCGCCCGTGCGCAGCACATTGATCTCGTCGTGCGCAATGTGAACATGCTCAACTTTGAGCAGCGCCGCCAGGTCCGCGAGGACGGCGGCAGCACGCCGAAGCGCTTCTTTGACTCCCTCACCGAGTCGGAGCGCAAAGACTACGTCGATCGCACCCTGCAAAAACATTTCGACGCCGTCATCAAGGGCTTCGCCTCCATGTCGTCCGAGGAACGCAAAGGCATGGCCTCACGCGTCCGTCGCGACATCCGCGGCACGCGTGGCAAAGGAGAGGACGCGCAACGCGAGGTCGGCGAGGACGAGAAAGAGTTCGACGAGTTCATCGACATCGGCCTCGAAGCCTATCTCAAAGACGCCACCACCGAGGAAAAACTCCGCCTCGCCCCCATGATCGAAGACATGCACACGCGGATGCAGGGTTTTCGGAGGTAATGCCAAGCGCTCCATGACCAGCGACACCATTGCCGCCATCTCCACCGCCACGGGCGAGGCCGCCATCGGTGTGCTGCGCCTTTCGGGGCCGGACGCGCTCGGTGTCGCGGAGAAAATTTTTCGCGCCCGAGAAAGCCGGCGCGATTTGAAACCGCGCACCGCGCATCTGGGCGAGATCGTTGATGCCGATGGCGCGGTGATCGATCACGCGCTGCTCACCATCTTTCGCGCGCCAGCCAGCTACACGGGAGAGGATGTGGTGGAGCTGCATTGCCACGGCGGCATTCTCGTGACGAAAAAAATCCTCGCAACGCTGTTGCAGCACGGGGCGCGGCAGGCGGAGCCGGGGGAGTTCACGCAGCGCGCGTTTTTGAACGGCAAGATGGACCTCACGCAGGCCGAGGCCGTGATGGACCTCATCCACGCGCACAGCACCCTGGCCATGCGCGCGGCAAACGACCAGCTCGGCGGCGTGATCGGTCGCGAGGCCACGGCGATGCGCGCGGAGCTGATCCAGGTGCTCGCGCACATCGAGGCTTACATCGACTTTCCCGACGAGGACATCGCGCCGGAGACCGGAGCGGCCATGCTCGCGCGGCTCGCCGCGCTCATCTCGCGCGCAGACAAGCTCCTCGCCACCTCCGAGCACGGCCGTATTTTGCGCCAAGGCGCGCGCACCGTGATCTGCGGTGAGCCAAACGTCGGCAAATCCAGCCTGCTAAATCTGCTGCTCGGTTTCGAGCGCGCCATCGTCAGCGCCACCGCTGGCACAACACGAGACACAATCGAGGAGTTCATCCAGGTGCATGGCATTCCGCTGCGTCTCGTCGATACCGCCGGACTGCGCGAGAGTGGCGATGAGGTCGAGCGCCACGGCATCCAGCGCGCCAGCCACGAGCTGGAGCGCGCTGATCTCGTGATCGAGGTCGTCGATGCGAGCAAAGATCGCACCGCTGCCCGCCGCGCCGACTTGAGCGCGACGAAGCCCGAACATCGCGTGCTGGTGATGAACAAAGCCGATCTCGGCATCCATCCGTCATGGTCGGAGGAGAAAGGCATCCGCGTCTCCTGCACGACGGGCGCCGGACTCGATGAACTGCGCGCCACCATCCGCGACGTGGTGATGCGCGCCGGTCCGATGGCATCCGATCACATCGTGGCTATCAATGCGCGGCATCAGTCCTGCTTCGAGCGCGCGCGCCAGCGGCTCCTCGCCACGCAAGCCGCGCTGCGTGAAGGCAAAGCGCCCGAGTTCGTCGCACTCGACGCGCGCGAAGCCCTGCAAGCCCTCGGCGAAGTGATCGGCCAGGTCGATGTCGAGGAAATCCTCGGCGCGATCTTTGCGCAGTTTTGCATCGGGAAGTGAAGTTCGTGGTCGCTCGATGCGGCCACGAACCGAGTCGGGGGCGCTCAAAAATGTTCCGGCCGATTTTTGATCCCGAACACCCAGTGCCACGCCTATGACACTCCGACATGCACTGCGAGCCAAAGCGCGTCTTGAGATGTGGATGAGACGCGATGCCTGACGTGCGCGGCGATGAACTCCCAATCGCCCGCGCGCAGTTCGACGAGGCCGCGGTCCTGGAACTCGAGCGTAGCGTGACCGCGCACGAGCATCACCCACTCATCTGCAGCCTGGTCGTACCAGAAACCCGCAGGGCTGGCGGCGCCGTGGGACGCGATGCGCTCGATTTTCACGTTTCCAGTTTCGATCAAGGTGAGAAAATCCTCGCGCGATGTGTCGGTGGCTGGAGCGGCAAAAAAATTGGGCATGAGCGAAGCTGGAGAATGAACGCAAGGTGTCACGGCCTCTCTTCGCGGTGGACTCGACGGACGGCCTGTGCCTGTATGCGCGCCATGCCCGCGCTTCCTGCCAATGTCGTCGAACTGACCCAGGCGCTTGTCCGTATCCCGTCGGTGAATCCGGATGGCGACGCTGGCACGGACAAGACGGGCGAGAAGAAATGCGCGGAGTTTGTCGGGCGGTTTTTGCGCGCATCGGGAGCGAAGGTCGCGCTGGACGAGGTGGAGCCGGGACGGCCGAATGTGATCGGGCGCTTTCCAACGAAACAGGCGCGTGATGGCAAAGCGAAGCCGCGCATCGTCTTCGGCCCGCACACGGACACGGTGGGAGTGGGCGGCATGACGATTGATCCCTTCGGCGGCGAGGTGCGCGACGGGAAAGTGTGGGGCAGGGGAGCGAGCGACACCAAGGGGCCGATGGCCTCGATGCTCTGGGCGCTGCATGAGATGCGCGATGAGATCGCCGAGCTGCCGGTCGAGGTGCATTTTGCGGGTTTCATGTCCGAGGAATCCGCGCAGCTCGGCTCGCAGCATTTTGCTCAGCAGCACGGGCCGTATGATTTCGCGCTGATTGCGGAGCCGACGGATTTGAAGACGGTGTTCCGGCACAAGGGCTGCCTGTGGGCTGATGTGCAGACGCATGGCATCGCCGCGCACGGTGCCACGCCGGAGAGAGGCGTGAACGCCATCGTGAAAATGGCGTCGCTCGTGAAGGCGCTGGATGGGGAGTTTCGCGAGCTGCTCACCGAGGCCGGCGGGCTGGACGAGCATCTCGGCGGCAGCACGATCAATCTCGGTGTCATCCAGGGCGGGACGCGCTCAAACATCGTGGCGGAGAAATGCACCCTGCGTGTGGACATCCGCACCACGCCCGGCCTCGCAAGGCGCGGCGGAGTGCTGCAAATCCTGCGCGACTTCATCACCCGTCACGACGAGACCGCGACGATGCATCCGCTGCCCGAGACAATGCCGCTGGACACGGATGCGGGGAATCCTTTCGTGCAATCTCTCGTGTCCTGCGGAGCGCAGCTCACCGGCGCGCCGTGGTTTTGTGATGCCGCGTTTCTCGCCGCTGCTGGCACGCCAGCCATCGCCATCGGCCCCGGCTCCATCGCGCAGGCTCACACGAAGGACGAATTTATCGCGGTGAAAGATTTGGAGCGCGGCGTGAGGTTCTTCACAAAATTCCTGCGCTCGCTGCGCTGACCGCGCCAGCGGGATCAGAACTCCTTGGCATCACTGGCGGAGTTCGAGCGCGTCAACCAGCTCTGGACAATCGGGGGAATCTCGTGCGGAAGGAGGGTCAATGCGCATCACACGGAGCGGTGATGGCTGCTTTGCTTTGCGCTAGCAAAGTTGGGTGATGAGGTGGCCCAGGTTTTTACGCGCTGCTGTGTCCAGGCGGCAGTGGAAATAATCGGTGAGGTAAATGCGTTCGCGCGAGAGAAAGCTCGCGAGAATTTCCGCGCGTTTCTCGCGATAGACCGGCCCGGGCACCCAGGTGTACTCCTCGCGAATCTGCTCTTCGTATTCAGCTATGCGAGCGGGTGACTGGCCGAAGATGGAGAGATCGATGTCGATGATCCAGGCGTCGTCCGCGCCACCGGAAGGCTGATGCGTTTGGGTCACCATGATCAGTTGTGCAACCTCTCGCGCGTCATCGGTGTCGCCCAGGGCTTGCATCGCCATCCGCGCGCTGAGCGCCTCGTTCTGACTGCTTTTGGAGTCATAAACTGCGTCGTGAAACCACAGGGCCATTTCGAGGAGGTCCGGATTCTTCATTCCGCCTGCGACCTTAGCACCATCAAACTCGGCGAGGCACTCATTCAAATGCTGGAGCGAGTGGTAGGCGCGGGAGGGGACGGAATACGCGGCGAGCAAGCGGGTGTGCCACGCTGCGTCGTCGTTTAGAATTAGCCTGTCCTAGAGGCGCTGCCAGTGATGGAGGTCGGTTCTCACGTTGTTCAATCTGCCACGGCGAGCAGCCGATCCTTGACCAGCGCGAGGTAGCGCTCGCGGGCTGCGTCTGAGAGCAGCGAACGTGCGGCCATTGAGTCGATCTCGTTGAAGGCTGCGGTTTGTTTGTCCAGAAGGTGCTCCGCTCGTTTGATGGAAATGCCAATACGATCGGCGAGCGCGAGGAAGTCGGGGCGCTTGGCAAAGCGGTTTGCTTCGAAGCTCGGTGTCATGAGATCGTCGAAGAATTCCAACGCCGTTCGGCTTTCGCCGGGGAGATGGATGCTGGTGCTGAGCAGGTCGTAGGCGGGGCTGAGCGTGCAGCCGCCTGATGGAGTCTCGATCACGGAGAAATTCTTGAGGTGCGCGTCGCCGTTGCCGCAGAGGTAATTGAAGCTGATAAGCGCGAAAAGGCGCTCGATATCCTCATCAGTGGCGGCGCAGTGCTGGCGCAGCAGCCGGCCCAGCTCCTCGTGCGTGCCGTCGTATTTGTAGTTCTCTCCATGCGTGGCGCGGCTTTTTCCAGCTAGCTGGCAGAAGTCCTCTTGCGCGAGCTTGCGTCCGGTTGTGGCATCACGGTCAAAGCGGCGGGTGATGTAGGCAGGCTCGCCGTCCGGGAAGAAAACGAGACCACACGCCGCCACGCGCAGATCGCAGGCTTGCGCGGCGAACTGCATCGTGAGGTGTTCGTTGGCCGGCACGTCACGGATCAGATCAAGCGAACCGGCGAGAGCTTGCGGAATGGGTTTGAGG
>JANPIW010000657.1:0-3853 GCA_031425215.1 Verrucomicrobiaceae bacterium | reverse complement strand
CGTGGCAGGAGTATCCAAGCGCGTTGCTGCCGAAGGAGAAAATCATTCCGATCATGGTTGGCGATCTCCAGCGCATCCGCATGTATCCGGCGCGCGGGTTTCAAATCGAGCAGGAGATTCCTGACGAGGTGTGGGCCGCGTTTGAGGAACTGGTGCGCCGCGGCTTTGACGGGCATCTGGCGCGGGAGTGAGCGCTCAACCGAGCGCCGCTCCGCACTTCTTCAGCATCGCTTCGAGCATCCGGCCATACTTGATGTAGCTGTCGTATTGCTCCTTCGCTTTTTGCTCTGGCGAAAGATTGTCAGCGGCGCCCGCGCCGTGGAAGACGACGGCGACGTGCGGCTCGATGCTGATGTGACCGTTGTATCCGGTCCTCACGAGATCGGCCATGATGCGCTCGGTCTGGCCTTCGCCCTCGCCGGGGAAGGTGTACTCGGCATCATTCTTCTCCTTCACCCAGCGGCCATCTTTGACGTGGACGTGAACCATGCGCGGCTTCACGGCCTGGTACATTTCCCATGCGTCCTGCTTGTGGCCAGGCTTGTCGCGGTCGTCGATGAAAACGGGATTGCCCGTGTCAAAGACCCACTTCATGTCCGGCACGGCATCCATCATGCGCCGCACATACGTCGGGCTCATGCCGCCCCAGTTCATGCAGTTCTCGTGCAGCACGGTCAGGTCCGCGTCGGCGAAGCGCTGGTTGATCTCGCGCATCCGCTTGATGCGCTCGGCCTCAAACTGCTCCGTCAAATCCTTGCCGCCGTCGTCCTTGCACACCGCGTAGCTCATCACGCGGATCATCTTTGCGCCGAGCTTCTTCATGCGCGGAATCGCACGGTCGATCTCTGCGGCTGTGATGGAGAAGTCGTCACCGATCTTTTTCGCCCAGTTGCCTATGAGCGATCCAAAACCGCACACGCCCATGTTCGCCGCCGCGAGTTTCTCGCACACTTTCTCAAAAACCGCGTCCGGGATCTCATGCAGATTGCCTTTCACGCCGTCGATCTCCACGCCGCGCGACTCGATGCTGTCCCAGCCGAGTTCCTGATGCGCCTTGATTTGCACGTCGAGGGACGCGCCTGCTTCGTCGGAAATTCCTGTGAGTTTGATCATGGTGAAGGGCGGAAGTGATGGCCCGGAGTCGCGAAGGCGCAAGGTTGGATTTCTAGCAGCCTCACTCCACCACCGCGCGCAAAAATCCGCGCGTGGCATTGAAGCGCAGAGTGCAAGTGGTGAGCGGCGCCACGCCTGGGATGCCGATGGAGATTGGCATCCAGTCTTCTCCCTGAAGGCTGGCACTCGTCTCGATGGTGTAGGTTTTACCCGCGACTCCCTGCCAGCTCACGCTGACTTCGCCGGTCGCGCTCGCGGCTATTTCTTCGACCCTCAGCAGTGAACGAGCGTCATTTGGGGAGCTGCCTGCGATGGACTCAGCGAGATCGCTGGAGCCGTCTTTGTCGAAGTCGGATGTGGTGGCGGACGAGGCTGTGGTGGTGTTGCCGAAGCTGGTCACCTCCCACGAGTCCAACATGCCGTCGCCGTCGGTGTCGAGTGCAGGATCGAGGCGGTAGGTGGCGGCGATGGCGGTGTCCTGCGCGGGCATCGTGATATAGGTGCTCGCGGAGAAAACATCCGTCACGCCCGCGGTGTCGCCGGTCCAGCGATTGAAGATGAAATTCGGCGGCGCGGCATTGGCGGTGATGGCGATCATGCTGGACGTGCCGTACATTCCGTCACCGCCGCCATTGCCGATGGTGAGCAGGTTCTCACTTGTGCCGCGCTTGCCGCTCTCGGCGGGGCCGAGGTCGGTGCCGGGCAGGGTGAAGGTTGAGTTGGTGGTGAGGATGACTTTGTCCACAACGCAGCCGTCCTCGCGCATCCAGATGTTGAACGTGCGCACACCGGGCGTGGAGATGCTGAGGCCGACGGTGGCGGGACTCGTGGTGCGCCAGCGCCAGGAGCCCGTGGTGTTGCCGAGATTGGCCTGCACCAGCGTGCGGTCGAGGCCGACATTGACGGAGTCGTCCGTGCCAGCCTGCGTGGCCAGGCGCAGAAAGAGGTAGTAGGTGCCGGTAGTGTGGAAATCGACTTTGAAATCGAGCCGCGGGCCGTTCGTTCCGGTGTCTGTGGCGACGCCGCTGTTTGGCAATGCCTGCATCACGGTGCCGGACGCACCAGCGGCCCCGGTGATCTCCAGCCAGGTGCTGCCCGCTGCCGTGCCAGTGCCCGAGCTGCTCGCGGTGCAATGCTCCGCCTCCATCACGACCTGTCCGCCCGTTTCGATGAACGCGCCCACGTTGGAGCCGTAACCTGCGCCCGGATTCGCGAGGATCGCACTCCAGTAGCTCTGCATGTTGGGCACGAAGCTCTCGCGGTCGATCATCCACTCGCGCCACAGGGCAAAGGACTCCGCGTTCTGATCGCGAAACGCCAGCAGCGCGCGCATCGCTTTCTCCGCCTGCGGATTGCTGGAGAGCGGCAGCGTGGGGCTGACAAGCGCGATGGCCTGCGCGGTGAGCCTGCCATGCAGACAGGCGAGGCGCAGAAAATCGAGCCGCGATCTCGCATCCGTTTCAACAGGACTAAGCGCGGCGTAAGCGCGGTCGAGGATTTGCAGCGCGCCATTGAAAGCGTAGTCGTTGAACGTGCTGCCGTAAGCCGGCATGCAAGAGGACCAGCCGAGGATGGCGTTGTTACCCGCGTCGGCTTGGTTGCTGATGAAGTTTTCCCAGTAGGTCAGGTAGTTTCGCGCTTCGCCCGATGCGGAGCCGAACGCGGAGCAGTACTCATCGAGAATGGTGTCAACGGGGAGTGTGGGATCAGCGATGAGGCGGCAGATCAGGTAATAGTACAAGCCAAAACTCGCGTAGCTGGAGCAGGAGCTGTCGGAGTCGAAGCCCTTGATGTTGCCGCTGAGGAGCAGGCGCTTGAAGTGTTCGCCCACACGATGTGTGGGCCAGTATGGGCCTGCATGGCCGGAGAGCATCCAGTTGGGCCGCAGATACATCTGCGTGCAGCCGTGGGCGATCCAGCCCAGCACATCGTTTTCCGTGGTGGCGATGTCGGCGAGCTTCACATCACTCGGCGCGTCGGGAACATAGGCCAGGGCGACGTTGTCGGGCACTGTGGCCTCCAGCGGGGCTTGCTGATACACGTCGTAGGCATAACCAAAGACGGTCGCGGTTGGCTTGAGGACTTTCACGCGGTTGGCGATCTCAGTGTAAAAGCGCGCCATGCGGTCCGAGAGCCGCGCCTCGCTGGAGTTGAAGACGATTTCCGGCGCCTGCGTGGGCCGGTCCCACGCGCGGCATGAGCTGCACACGCAAAATGAGCGGCTGTCGTTCGGGCAGATGTTCACGTTGTTGCTCATGCCCGCCGCCACCCAGTCATCGATGCGCTGCTGCCACACTGCGGGGCTACTCTCGTGCAGCTTCACTCGGTCGGCAGCCGGATGCGGGTGAGTGCGGCCTGGCAGCAGTTCGGCAAAGTACTCGGGATGCGTCACGCCATAGAGCGACCACCATTGCGTGAATGAATGCGCGAAGGAGACATTCTTCCGCGTGCCCATTCTCATGCGCCGAAGCCAGCGCAGTTCCTCCAGCGCCAGCTCCATTTTCCGCGTATCGCTCGCAGGAATGACCGGCACGCCGAAGCCATAGGAGTCCGTGCCATTCAAATAAGCGCCGATGCGCGGCGTGCGATATTTCCGCTGCACCATCGCCGGCCCCGTCGTGAGATTGAGCGCGGGCACTGTCACGTTCGCATTCGCGGGCACCAGCCGGCCCGATTCACCCGGCCAGATCCAGCGCACACCGAACACCTCGCCCAGCAGATGATACACGCCGAAGAGCGT
>JANPIW010000656.1:0-8685 GCA_031425215.1 Verrucomicrobiaceae bacterium | reverse complement strand
CATCAAATCCATGCTCAAGCTTGGAAAGCCCGCCGCGCGCAGAATGCGATTAGTTTCCTCCGCCTCCGCCGCCGCATGATCACGCCCCAGCGTGCCCAGCGTCTCAGCGTCCCATGCCTGCACCCCGAGGCTCACCCGCGTCACCCCCTGCGCACGCATCATCGCCGCCTTCGATTCCGTCACCGTGCGCGGATTCGCCTCCAGGCAAAATTCATCGAGATCGCGAAACGCAAACGCCTCGCGCAAACCTGCCAGCAGCTTCTCCAAATGCACCTCGCTCAGCGCCGTCGGCGTGCCACCCCCGAGAAACACCGTGCGCAAATCCACCGGCACCGAGTCCCGATACCGCCGCGCCTCAGCGAGAATCGCCGCGACAAATCCCGGCAAATCCGACGCACCCGGCGTGTGTTTGTAGAAGCTGCAATACGGACACACCCGGTGGCAGAACGGGATATGGACGTAGAGATGGTGGATGGCAGCGGGCACGATCAAAGCTGTGCAACGAGCCGACGAACGCTCCCGGAGCAAGGCCGTTCCATCGCTCCGCATATCGAGTCTGCAACTTCACAACTGAACACTGAGAACTTAGCACTGGGGCACCTCAATCGGTGGCGTCTGTCATGGTCTCGGGCTTGCCGTCACCCATCACGGCTCAAGTGGCTTCTTGAATCCCATCAGGGGTCGCGCAGTCGCGCTGCAAGTTCATTTCCACGAGACGATTCCGCGCTATGATCGGCGGCACGATGGCGAGAGCGAAAAAGACGGCGGCCCAGTTGCATCCTGATGAGTTGAGCGCGAGGTTTCTCGAGTTTCTCAGCGTGGAGCGGCGCTCCTCGCCCAAGACGCTCGACAACTACCGGCACGCGCTCGATGAGTTCCGCCGCCGCTACAAAAAGTTCAGCGCGTGGGATGAAGTCACCTCAGATGATTTCCGGCAGTACCTTTTTGAGATGATGAAGCGCGATTTGGGGCGCGCGACGATCCGGCTGCACTTCGCGGCAATGCGGAGTTTTTTCAAATGGCTCACACGCCGCCGAGGTTGGAAGCACAATCCGCTGCTCGATGTGCGGCTGCCGAAGAAGGAGAAGAAACTCCCTGTCGTGCTCAGCGTGGCGCAGGTGGTGCAGATGCTGGAGGCACCGCTGAAGCATCCGAAGGACAAGCAGGCGCCGGTATGGGCGCCGGAGCGCGACGCGGCGATCCTGGAGTTGTTTTACTCCACCGGAATGCGATTGAGCGAACTGGCATCTCTCGATGTGGAAGACATCGACACCATCGGCGAGGTGGCGCGCGTGATGGGCAAGGGAAGAAAGGAGCGGCTCTGTCCCGTCGGCACGCCCGCGCTTGCGGCCATCCAGCGCTATCGCGCGAAGGCCGGCGTGCATGACGGCGCGCTCTTTCGCAGCAAACTCGGATCGCGCATCACCACGCAGGCCATCGCTGATGTGGTGGCCAAATACTGGAGGAAGACCGGCCTGCCGTTGCACGTCACACCACACAAGCTGCGCCACAGTTTCGCCACCCACCTCCTCAACAACGGCGCGGATCTGCGCGCGGTGCAGTCGCTCCTCGGTCACGCGAGTCTCTCGACGACGCAGATTTACACGCACGTCTCGACGCAGCGGATGAAGGAAGTCTATGATGTCGCGCATCCGCGCGCGTGAGGCAATGCGCGGTCATACCCGCCGCGCCGTTGAGTCGGATGAAGACGGGCGCACAAAACAACTAAAACGGCGTCACCCGTTTCGGGATGACGCCGTTCCGTTGATTGTTTCCGGGCGGACGCGTTACATCGTCGGCACAGTGAGGATGGTTTTCAGGACGCGGCCCGCAATGGCGTAGGGGTCGCCCTGGCTGTTCGGACGGCGGTCTTCGAGGTAGCCCTTGTAGCCGCTGTTGACGAAGCTGTGCGGGACGCGCACGGAGGCTCCGCGGTCGGCCACGCCGTAGTTAAACTTGTCGATGCTCTGGGTCTCATGCAGACCGGTGAGGCGCAAGTGATTGTCAGGGCCATAGACGGCGATGTGTTCTTCCTTGTACTTGTCAAAGGCGGCCATGAGAGCTTCGAAGTAAGGCTTGCCGCCCACTTCGCGCATGTGCGTGGTGGAGAAGTTGCAGTGCATGCCCGAGCCGTTCCAGTCGGTGGCGCCCAAGGGTTTGCAGTGATACTCGACATCAATGCCGTACTTCTCGCAAACACGGTTCAGGATGTAACGGGCAACCCACACCTGGTCGGCGCAGTTCTTCGAGCCTTTGCCGAAGATTTGGAATTCCCACTGGCCCTTTGCCACCTCGGCGTTGATGCCTTCGTGGTTGATTCCCGCGTCGAGGCAGAGATCGAGGTGTTCCTCAACGATCTGGCGCGCGACGTCGCCCACGTTTTTGAAGCCCACGCCGGTGTAATACGGACCTTGCGGGGCTGGGTAACCATTCTCGGGGAAGCCGATGGGGCGACCATCTTGATAGAGGAAGTACTCCTGCTCGAAACCAAACCAAGCACCCGCGTCATCAGGAATGCCAGCGCGTGTGTTGGACGGATGCGGGGTTTTGTCGTCTGGCATGTACACTTCGCACATCACCAGCGCGCCATTCTTGCGGGTGGAGTCTGGGAAAATGGCAACGGGGTGCAGTTTGCAATCGGAGCTTTTGCCTTCCGCCTGCTGGGTGGAGCTGCCGTCAAAGCCCCAGATGGGCAGTTCTTCGAGCTTGGGAAAGCTGGCGAATTCTTTGATCTGCGTCTTGCTGCGGAGACTGGCGACGGGTTTGTAGCCGTCGAGCCAGATGTATTCCAGTTTGTATTTGGCCATGGATTTCTTGGATGTGTGAGGTTGGTGTTTGAGGTGGCTAAGGGTGACTATCCGGGGCACGGCCCCGAAGAGAAGCGGCATCTTGAATAGGCCGTCAAAGAAAGCAAGTGCCGTGCCAGATTTTGCCTCAAGAGGTGGGGAGACAATGAGACGCGGAGACTATGAGACTGTGCGAAGCGAAAGCTCATAATCTCATAGTCTCCGCGTCCCATTGTCTTCCTCTTCCCTCTTGTCATCGTCGCGATCTGAGTTTTGATGCGCGCCATGAATGAGCCGCATAACACCTCCCCCGCCCCATCCTCCATCTGGCTACCCGTGCTGCTGCTCGCTGGCGGACTCGCGCTGCGCGTGATGAAACTGCGCCTCGGCGCTGATGATTCGTGGCCCAATGTCGCGCCGTGGATGGCACTGGCCTTCACGGGATCACTGGTGTTTCCGCGCGCGATGTCCTGGTGGGTCTGGCCGCTTTCGTTGCTGATCGTGGACAGCGTGGTGCAAGGCCCGCAGGCGCTCTCGATCCTGCGCGAGACGTGGATCGTGTACGTGTGCTTCGCCATCGCCGCGATCTGGGGTGGATCACTCCGCGGAAAGACCGGAGTGCTCGGAGGCATCGCGCGGGTGATCGGGTGCTCGGTTGGTTTTTACATCGTCACCAACACGCAGAGCTGGCTGGTCATGCCCGAGTATGCGAAGACCCTCGGCGGCTGGGTGCAGGCGCTCACCACAGGGCTGCCGGGTTTTCCGCCGAGCATTCTTTTCCTCCGCAACGCGCTGCTGAGTGATGTGTGCTTCAGCGCGCTGCTGCTCCTGGCCTACAATGCCGAGGCGCTGATGCGGCGCGTCGAGATGATTCCGTGGATGACGCGGGAACGAGTGGCAGCGTGACGCACATGGACTGCCGACGACTCGTCGGCCAATAGGATTCGTGGAACTTCAGATGGCCGACGGGTCGTCGGCGTTCCATGCGCAGCTACTGCCTCACCTCCGCCACAAACTCGTGCACCGCGCGCAGGGTCTCGCCTGCGAGATCAGCTCGCGCTTTGGCGAATGGAGGGCGGAACCACGGGAAGCTGCCGAGAAGATCGGGCGTGACGAGCACCTGCCCGTCGCAGCGCGGCCCCGCGCCGATGCCGATGGTGGACATGCGCACTGACGCGGTGATGCGCGCGGAGACTTCGGGCACGATGCTTTCGAGCACGATGGCGCACGCCCCTGCGTCTTCCAACGCGCGCGCGTCATCGAGGAGCGCATCCGCGCCGGCGTCGGTCTTGCCTTTCTTTTTGTAGCCGCCCTCCTCGCGAACGCTTTGGGGCAACATGCCGATGTGACCGACGAAGGCGATGCCAGCGGCGCGGATCGCGCGCACTTGCGCCTCCATCGCGCGCCCGCCTTCGAGCTTCACGGCGTCGGCGCCGGCATCGACGAGCAGGCGCGCGTTTCTCACAGCCTCATCAGGCGTGTCGTAGCTGTGAAAAGGAAGATCAGCGACGACCGGCGCTCGCTTCACGCCACGACGCACAGCGCGGGTGTGATGCAGCATGTCGGCCATCGTCACACCAGTCGTGTCGGGCAGTCCGAGCACGACCATGCCGAGGGAGTCGCCCACCAGGATGATGTCGATGCCCGCCTCGTCGAGCAGCCGCGCCATCGGGTAATCGTAGGCGGTGAGCACCGCAAGCTTGGGGCCCTTTTGTTTTCGTGAGGGGAGTTCAGCTAGTGAGGTGAGCATGGGTTCAAACGCGGGCATTGAGCCAGTCGGGCTGCACGAGGGTGACGGTGCGCGGGTCGTCTTTGAGGGCGTGCAGAAGTTCACTGATGGTGCGGGTCTGAAAAGGTATCACGAGATCAGCGCGGATGTCACTGAGCGGTTGCAGCACAAAGCGGCGCAAGTGCATTCGCGGATGCGGGAGCATGAGCGCCTCCTCATCCATGACCCGGTCGCCGAGATAGAGAATGTCGAGGTCGATGGTGCGCGGCGAGTTTTTCTCACGCGCATCGGCGCGGCCCATCTCGCGCTCGATGAGGCGCAGCACTTTCAGCAGTGCGTGCGGCCCGGTGTCGGTCTCGATCTCGATCACCGTGTTCAGGAAAGATGCGGAATCTTGCGGGCAATCCACAGGCGCGGTTTCATACACGCCAGCGGCGGCGATCAGTCGCGCCTCCGGCACACGCTGGAGGATGGACATTGCCGCACGGATCAGGTTCTCGATGCGGTTGCCGAGATTCGACCCCAAGGCGATGCCGCAGCGCGGAGGACGAAAGCCGAAAGCAAGCTGGGCCATGACCACACCGGCTATTTCAGGCCCAAGACATGCTGCATGTCGTAAAGACCCGGCGCTTTTCCCGCTAGCCAGACAGCCGCGCGTACCGCGCCGCCAGCAAAGGTGTCGCGGCTGCTGGCCTTGTGAGTCAGCTCCACACGCTCGCCGATGTTGGCAAAGACGACGGTGTGATCTCCCACGACATCGCCGCCGCGCAGCGCGTGGACGCCGATCTCCTTGTTCGTTCGCGCGCCCACGTCACCAAAGCGGCCGTGGCGCGTGTCGGTGTCATAGCTCAGGCCGCGCACCTCGGTGAGAATCTCCACGAGCGTGCGCGCCGTTCCGCTGGGCGCGTCTTTTTTCATGCGGTGATGCATTTCGATGACCTCGAGATCAAAATCCGCGCCCAGAAGCTCCGCCGCCTTGCGCGTGAGCCAGAAGAGCGTGTTCACGCCGACACTGAAGTTCGAGGCGAAGACAACGGGCAAAACTTTCGCGGCATCGCGGATGCGCGCCAGCTCGTCAGCCGTGTGGCCCGTGGTGCCAATGATCATGCTCTTCTTCTGGCGCAGGCACTCGGCCACGAGTTCATCGGAAAAATGATGCGAGGTGAAGTCGATCACGGCATCGCACTGCGCGAGCGCCTCAGGCAGCGGGTCACCCATGTCAATCTGCGCGCCAACAGCGGCACCATCCGCAGCCTCAGCCGCGCGGATCACAGCCTGGCCCATGCGACCTTTGCAACCGGTCACGAGTATTTTTGTCATGCTCATAAGCGCCGGGAAGTAGCGCGCGAACACTGGCGACGCAAACAGGATATAGGCACCCTGCATGCCAGCTCACCGAACCGGTGGTTCCGGCCCCAACGATCCCTGGCTACAAAGCCGCGCGACGGCGGCGCATGAAGAGCGCGCTGATGCCAGCGAGCGCGAGCATGGCGCGGGATGGCTCGGGCACGGCGACGAGGAAGCCGCGGATCTCGCCACCACCATTGTTGACCGTATGGATGTTGATGTAATACTTGCCGTTCAGAAGATCCGTCTCCTGCGCTGCGGTGAGGGTGATGGGCGCGGTAGTGATGGTCCCGCCTGTGACCGCATTGCTGGAGCGCGTGAGGGTGAAAACGGTACCTCCGGTTTGCGTGAAGTTGGCCACGCCATTGAAACCGAAATTAGCAGCCGTGACGTGGATATGGGAGTTGTTGGACAAACTAGTCAGATCGGTGAAGCCCTGGGAACTGCCCCAGCCGACATTGCTGATTGTGAGCAGATTTAAAACATCATCATAAATGATCCCAGCTCCGATCTCACCCCCGGTGCCGCCCGAACCGACCGCAGGCTCATTGAGGAAGTGCAGTCCGGGTTGTGCAGAACCGATCAAGTCGAAAAAAATCGTCGCTCCGGGACTGGATGGCGTGCATGAGAATAGAACGAGGGCGGAGAGAAGACTGATTTTCATGATTTTCTTTTTAATGTCCTGCTTTTTTATCAGAAGTGCGGGTTGTAGGTCAACCACTGATTTTATACTCTACGAGTTTTGTTCTGACGTCTTGTTCGCGCCTGAGTTGCAAATCTCGACGGAACCGCAGCCGCTCGCCCATGCTGTCGGCGAGAATGAAATCCCCAATGAAGCCATCCTCGCCGCGCACACCGCCTGAACATCTGGGAGCAGGAAGGCGGCAAGATCGACTCCAAACTCTCTGGCGGTGAATGCAACCTCGATGTCATTCCTTCCTGGCATGGTTTCCTCCATCGCCATCACCAATGGCGGCACCGGCTACACCACCGCACCCACCGTTGCTTTCTACAATCCCGGAACCGGCGCCACCGGCCTGGCGCAAACGTCAGCCGCTGGTGTGATCACTGGCGTCTCCCCCATCAACGGCACCGGTAACGTTTACCCGCCACCAGTCGCCATCGTCGCCCCGCCCTCATGCGATGCCGTGATCATCGCGAACTCCCACCAGCGAGAACGGTGCCGAGGGGCGAATATCACCATCACTTTCGCCGCCAAACTCGACATGATCACCTTCTGATGTCAGCGCGCGGTCACGTCATCAATGGTGTGCAGCACTTTGTCGGGGCCGGCGGAGCGCACTTCCATGTTGGTGGCGGAGTTGGCGTGAAAAAAGTACGGCGTGCCCCATTGGTCGATGAGTTCGCCATTGCCATTGAGGCGGACGAGATCGCCGGTGAGGTATTTGGCCTTGGCTTGGTTGTCGCCGGTGAGGGTCTTGACGATCTCGGCGTTGGTGCCGACGGGATTGCCACCAAAGCGCTGGCCGAAGTGACGGATGTTGAGAGCGATATTGTCGGCTTCCTGCCGCGCCGGGTCGTCCTGGGGTGGTGGCGGACCTCGTCTCGGTGGAGGAGCCGGTGGTTTGCCAGCCACGGCGGTCGGTGCGGGCGGTGATGGCGGCGGCGCGGGCGTGGTTTCACTGCTCGCGACGGGGCTGGGCATCTGCAGCGGCGTGATGAGGAGTGAGGGCGAGTCGCCCTCGCTACGCGGCGGCTGTGAAGGCGTGAGTGACGTGGTATCACGCCCGCCGCGCTGGCCCCACCAGAAGGCGAGGGAGGCGAGGGTGATGACGACGATGGCAGCCGCGCTGGCTTTCTTCATGTCTTAGGCTGGCTTCATGAAGCCCAGGTAGCCAGTGGTGCTGTTATTGGCGGCTCCGTAACTGCTGAATCCGTAGGCTCCGTTGAAGCGGGTGAGGTTGGGGAAGACGGATTCGACATCGCTTTGATGGAGGCCGAACCATTTGGCGAGAGTGGCGGAGTGCTGGTCCACGGATGTGGTGGGGAGCCAGCGACCGGTGCCGGTGTCGTCGGGGCCGTTGATGGCGAGGGTGGGGAGCTTGCCGTAGGTCGTGCCGCCATTGACGGCGCCGCCCATGATGAGGTGGTGGCCGCCCCAGCCGTGGTCGCTGCCCTGGCTGTTGGTGGGGAAGGTGCGGGAGAAATCGCTGGCGGTGAAGGTGGTGACCTGGTTGGAGACGCCGAGCTGCTCCATGGCGCGCTGGAAGGCGAACATGCACTCACTGACGTTGTTGAGGAGGTTGGTATGGGAGCCGGTGGTGGAGTCGGGATTGTTTCCGAGGGTGACCTGCGCGGTGTGGGTGTCGTAACCGCCGTCCTGGCAGAAGAAAATCTGGCGTTGCATGTTGAATGCGGACGGGCCTCGGGCCTGGATGAGACGCGCGATCATTTTCATCTGGTTGCCCAACGTGGTGTTGGGGAACGGAGTGGTCCAGACCCAGGTGCCGGGAGGGCTGTCGGTCGCCATCGCAGTGGGCAGGATGCTGGTGTTGAGGAGGTCGCCGGTTTCGATGGCGCTCTCGACGACGTCGGCGTAGGCGGTGCGCTGCAGGTTGGCATGGGTTAGGGCGAGCATGTCCTTGACCGCTTTGACGCGGGCATTGGTGCCGGTCATGAGATTGCCACTCAAGACGACGGCTCCGGTGGTGGAGACGTGGTATTGGGAGATGAGATTGCCTATCTCCAGGGTGTTGGCTCCGGCGAGGGAGACGGACATGGAGATGTTGCCGCTGGGATTTGCGATGGAGTTATAAATGTCGGCGGTGCGCCCACACCAGCCTGTGGCGGGCGGCACGTCGG
>JANPIW010000655.1:0-2212 GCA_031425215.1 Verrucomicrobiaceae bacterium | reverse complement strand
CGAGCATCGAATGGAGATGAGGCACCGGCGTTTCGCTCTGAGCCTTGGCAAAATCGGCGAGGCTGCTAGCCTCACGGCCCATGGAGCGCTTCATCAGCTTTCTCGGTCTCGGAGTTTTTGTTTTCATCGCCTGGGCCATCTCGACGGACCGGCGGCGCTTTCCGGTGCGCACAGTGATCGCGGGGCTGGTGCTCCAGATCGGTTTCGCTTTCCTCGTCCTGCGCACTGCCGCGGGCGAGGCGTTCTTTGAGTGGCTGGACAAAGGCGTGAACAAGCTGCTGAGTTTCTCGGATCAAGGCGTGGCGATGGTCTTCGGCCCGCTGGCGGACAAGGCCCTGCTGACCGCGAAATGGGGGCCTGATCATGCTTTCATCTTCGTCGTCACCGTCACCGGCACGATCATCATCGTGTCCGCGCTCTCTTCGCTCCTCTATCACTACGGCGTGCTGCAAGTGATCGTGCGCGGCGTGGCCTGGGTGATGCAAAAAGTCATGGGCACCAGCGGCAGCGAGAGCCTCGCGGCGGCGGCCAACATCTTCATGGGCCAGACCGAGGCGCCGCTCGTAGTGAAGCCCTACCTCGCGCGCATGACGCGCAGCGAGCTGATGGCCCTCATGGTTCCCGGCTTTGCCAGCATCGCCGGTGGTGTGCTCGCCGCTTACGTTTCTTTCGGCATTGATGCCGGACATCTGCTCACGGCCTCTTTGATGAGCGCGCCAGCCGCGCTCATGATGGCAAAGATTCTCCTCCCTGAAACAGAGCGCAGCGAGACGAGCGAGGGCGCTGACGCGAAGATCGAGCGCGAGACCGTGAACGGCATTGATGCCATCTGCTCCGGCGCGACGGACGGGATGAAGCTCGCCATCAATGTCATGGGCATGCTCATCGCCTTCGTCGCCATCGTCGCGCTCTTCAATTACACCCTCTCCTATGGGCTGCGGTTTCTGAACGTGCAGAACGCCGCCCCACTGCAAACCCTCCTCGGCTGGGTGAACGCGCCTTTCGCCTGGCTCATGGGCGTGCCATGGAAAGACTGCGGCGTCGTCGGCTCCATCCTCGGCGAGCGCGTCGTGCTCAATGAATTCATCGGCTACCTCTCGCTCTCCAAGGCCGCGCCTGATCTCGATCCGCGCAGCGTCACCATCGCCACCTTCGCGCTGTGCGGCTTTGCGAATTTCGCCAGCATCGCCATCCAGATCGGCGGAGTCGGCGCGCTCGTGCCCGAGCGCCGCGCCGATCTCGCGCAGCTAGGCCTACGCGCCATGATCGGCGGCCTCCTAGCCTGCTACTGCACCGCGTGCGTGGCGGGGCTGCTGTCGAGGTGATACGCCCTCACTGATGCGGCCCGATGTGAAAGCGCATCCCTGTTGCTGCTCCGTCGATGTAACTCAACGGGCGGTAGAGGTAATACAGCCAGACCGCAGATGCCGGGACGATCACATACTCGTGGCCATCGCGCTCCCAGCGCTCCGTCCGCGTGACTCGCAGCGCGATGTAACTGGCGAGGTAGAGCGCCACGATTCCGATCAGAGTTTTGTGACGTACTCTCAAGGCTTGATTCTTCGGCTTGATTGATGCGGGAGATACTCGCACGCCATGCTTGCGAAGCAATTCTCCAATCTCATGAGTCGGTAAAAAATAGCCGCCGCTGATCTCTCATTTTTTACCGCCCATCTTTTACCGGCTGCAGCTATACCCCGTCTCACATCCCTGCCCCAAGGGTTCCGGTGCTCTCCGGCTAACTGGAGTCAGCCCGGATGCCACCTCGACTACAACCCAAACGCCGCTGGCGATACAATTCGAGGGCATTCAATCCGTAGTCGTCCTGAATCCGTGGGAAGTCATCCGGCAGATAGCAAAAGCCGCTGCGCCCAGCCCTCTGGTTGCCGCGATCAGACCTCTGACTGCCGCGATCAGACCTCTGGTTGTCGCGATCAGACCTCTGGTTGCCGCGAGCAGACCTCTGGCTGCCGCGATCAGACCTCTGGTTGTCGCGATCAGACCTCTGGTTGCCGCGAGCAGACCTCTGGCTGCCGCGAGCAGACCTCTGGCTGCCGCGAGCAGACCTCTGGGGAGACGCTGAATAAAGCGGAGTTTGAAAAAGCGCCCTCTTCGCTGCCAACTCGGAAAATTTTGCCGCCTCTTTTCAGGCCTGCAATCCGACTGGAGTCGAGGTTTGTGTGCGCGATCTGAGTTTTTTGTGGCCTTCGAG
>JANPIW010000654.1:0-4809 GCA_031425215.1 Verrucomicrobiaceae bacterium | reverse complement strand
GTCCCGTGCTCGCCAATGGCAACGTCCATTCCCCCGCCCGGGCCGAATACAGTCTCCGCACCACCAGCGCGGCGGGACTGATGATCGGCCGCGGCGCCATTCGCAATCCGTGGCTCTTTGATCAACTGCGCGCCGCATGGTCCGGCGCCGCCCCGCCGGCGCCCACAGGTCGCGATCTGCTCCGCTACATCGACGCGCTCTACCACGAGACCGCCGCCTTCACCGGCAGCTTCCATCCGCGTAAACAAGTTCATAAAATGAAGAAATACCTCGTCTTCATCGCCGCAGGCGCTGATACCGACGGCGCCTTCGAGCACCGCATCCGCCGCGTCGATACCGAGGAAGACTTCTTCACCATCTGCCGCGAATACCTCGATCACGACAACCCAATCTCGCCTCGCCCGCCCATCACCTCCCAAGTCTTCTGCGGCTTCGCCAGCCTGCTGACGTGAGACAAGCAAGGAGCTCAAACTAAGGCTCTAACTCGCTAACCTCTAACCCTCTTCCCGCATGCGTTTCGCTCTCTTCGATCTCGACCACACCATCCTCCCGCACGACACGCAGGCCCTGTTCTGCAACTTCATCCTCCGCCGCGAGCGCTGGCGCACGCTCCTGCATCTCGTCTTCATCCCCTTCGCGCTGCTGCGCGCATTCAAGCTCGTGCCCCTCGCCCTCGCCAAGCGGGCCTTCTCCGCCTACCTCTGGCGCATGAGCCTCGCGCGCCTCCAGCAGCACGCGCGCGAGTTCGCGGAGCAAGAAGTGAAGCCGCGTTGCTACCCCGAGCTTCTCGCCGAAATACAGCGCCATCGAGACGAAGGCCGCGTGCTCGTGCTCAACACTGCCAGCCCCGTCTTCTACACGCCCGACATCGCCCGCGTCCTCGGCTTCGCGCACTGCGTTGCCACACCGCTCGTCATGACCGACCCCATGCCGCTCATTCCGAAACTAAACGGCGGCAACAACAAAGTGGAGCGCAAGATCACCAACATGGCCGTTCAAATCCCCACCACCGCCACCCTCACCGCCGAAGATCGCGCCGACACCTGGTCTTACTCCGACAGCGCCGCCGACATCCCGCTGCTCGACTTCGCAGGCCGGCAGGTGCTCGTGCATCCGTCCGCGACGCTTGCCGCGAAATACCCCTCCGCCATCGTGCTGCGCCCGCCGCGTCCCTACAGCGGCAAATCAGGCGATATGCTCACGGTAATCAGCCAGTGCGCGGGACTCTATCCTGCGGCGCAGTGATGCTCACCCCGCCTTCGCCGCGTCCCATGCCTTCGTCCACTTCGGCAGATCATCACCGAGGTCTTCGATGATCTCGCTGCGGTTCATCACTTCGTCGGGGATTTTGATCACCGGATTGCTGAGGAACGACGGGCTGACGATATTCATCGCCTCCTTGTTCGGGCAGCGGTAGCCGATGTGCTCCATGTTCTCGGCGGACACGTTTGGCTCGAGCATGAAATTGATGAACTCGTGAGCCAGGAACGGGTTCGGCGCTTCTTTGAGAATCACAAACTCGTCACAGGAGATCACCACGCCTTCCTTCGGCAGCAGGATTCCCACCTGCGGATTCTCCGCCACCACTTGAAACAGATCGCCGCTGTAGCCCATCACCGCGGAGAACTCGCCGGAGTCGATGCCGGCCTTGTAAGCCTCGTTGTCAAACTTCGCCGTGTTCTTTTTCCAGCGGATCACGAGATCGCGGGCCTGACCCAGCTCCACCTCGTCGCGCGAGTTGATGCTGAAGCCCTGCGTCCTGAGCGCCGCGCCCAGCGTCTCGCGCATGTCATTGAGCAGCGTCGTCTTCGGATTGAGATCAGCGCGATCAAAGAGCATCCACGATGCCTCCGGCTCTTTGATCTTGTCCTTGCGGTAAGCGATCACCGTGCAGCCCACCGCATAGGGCACGCTGACTTTGAAGAGCTTGTCATAGACCTTATTCGCAATGTCTCCGCTGATGTGGCGCAGGTTTGGAGCCATGCCCGGCACGATATCATTGAGCATCATCTGCTGGTGCATGAGCTTCACCATGTAGCTGCTGGGCACCGCGATGTCGTAACCCGTCGCCCCCGCCTTGAGCTTCGCATACATCGCCTCGTTCGAGTCAAACGTGTCGATGACCACCTTGCAGTTGTGCTCCGTCTCAAAGCGTTTCACCAGCTCGGGCTTGATGTAGTCCGCCCAGATGAAAACACGCAGCTCCTTGGGTAGCTCGGGCTGGCCTTCATCCTCGCGCTCGCAAGATGCCAGGGCGAGCGTCGATGTGGAAGAGAGAAGAAAACGGCGGCGTGTGGTCATGATCGGCGTGGGCGGATGAGGATGTGACTGGACATGACGAGCACAATCGTAGCCAAAAGCAGCAGCGCAGACAACGCGTTTATCACAGGCATGGAGCGGCTCAGCTTCATCATGCTGTAAATCTGCACCGGCAGCGTCGTGGTGCCGGGGCCGGAGACGAAAAACGTGATCACGAAATCGTCGATCGACAGCGTGAAGGACAGCAACGCGCTAGCCAGCACACCGGGCCAGAGCAGTGGCAGCAGGACGCGACGCGCGGCCTGCCAGCGGCTCGCGCCGAGATCGCGCGCGGCATCGAGCAGGGTAAAATCAAAATCCTGCAGCCGCGCCAGCATCACCATCGTCACAAAGCTGATGCAAAACGTGACATGCGCGATCCAGATCGTGGTCATGCCGAGCTGCCAGCCCGTGGCGACGAAGAACAGCAGCAGCGAGAACCCCATCAGCAGCTCCGGGATGACGAGCGGGAGCTGCACCATCAGCATGTGCGCCTGCTGGAGCCGCGAGCGGTGCCGGTGCAACGCCAGGGCGGCCAACGTCCCCAGCACCGCCGCCACCGGCGTGGCCAGCAGCGCGATCTTCAGCGTGCGCCACAGCGCCGCCAGCACCTCGCGATTGCGAAACAGCTCCTCATACCATTTCAAAGTGAACCCATCCCAAGTCAGCCCGAAGCGCGACGTATTAAACGAATTCACCACCAAAACCACCAGCGGCGCGTGGAAGAACACAAGCGCCCCGATGGTAATTGCGGTGGAAAAGGCGCGGCGCTTCTTCATGCCTTCACCTCCGCTGATTGCCTTCTCCAGATCCACAAAGCCGCCACCATCACTGCCAGCGCAAGACCCGATGCCAGCGCGCTGGCCTCCGGCAGATTACGATCCGCGAAGGCGCGCTGCGCGATCCGGTTTCCGATCATGTCCGATGCCTGGCCGCCCACCAGATCAGGAATCAAATACGATCCCAGCACCGGCACGAACACCATCAGACACGCCGCGCCGATGCCCCCGCGGATACCGGGAATGAACACGGAGAAAAACGCCCGCGTCGCGCTCGCACCCAGATCACGCGCCGCGTCCATAAGCGTGAAGTCGAACTTCTCCGCCGCAGCATAGAGCGGCAGGATGGCGAAAGGCAGATGAGCATAGACAAGCACCAGCAGCACCGCCGCAGGCGTGTAGAGCAGCGTGTCCCCCGCGCCCAGCAGATGCAGCGAGCGCAGAACGCCCACCAGCGCGCCCTCGCTGTGCAGAATGGCTTTCCACGCAAAGACGCGGATGAGAAAATTTGTCCAGAACGGAATGATGACCAGCAGCAGGATCGCATTCCGCCAGAACGCGGAGCAGCCCGCCATGAACCACGCCATCGGCACCGCGATCAGAAGACACAGCGCTGTGGCCGCGAGAGAAATCCAAACCGTGCGCCACAGCAACGCGAGCAGATGCGGATCAGACCAGGCCCGCCAATGCGTCAGCGTCCATTCCCCGCCGATGCCGCCCGTCACATCCGCCGTGCGGAACGAGATCACAAAAATGATGAGCGATGGCGCGGCAAAGAACACGAGCAACCACCCGAGCGATGGCAGCGTGAGCTGCCACTCGGCGGCGGATGCTCCTGTGCCCTTGCGTTTCATGGCGCGGAGGCTCGCAAGACACGGCAGGGAATCAAGCGCGCATCCTTCAACTCAAATCCCGGAAAGCAGTGGCTGAAACGGCCTCGCCATTGAATGTGGCGGTCCATTCCGTGTTGGCGAGACTCTGGTCGGATTGAATGCGCAATCGCGCATCGCCACGCGGTGATGCGAGGTCAAAGTTGAACTTCGCGGACTGACGCCGGAGGTGATGTTCGTCGTGTCATTGCTGTGGGCAGCGGTTCACGACTTGGACTTCAACAACTGCTCCGCGAGCTGCCTCACCGTCTCGGCGTGCGCGGGTTCACTGGCGAGATTCACCGTCTCCTGCGGATCATTCACCTCGTCATACAACTCCACACCGGCAGGCTTCTTCTTCAGATCATGCCACTCGGTGTAGCGCCAGCGATCCGTGCGGATGCTGCGACCCATGAAAGGCGGTTTGCCCGGACGCAGGTATTGGCTGAAGGCGGCCTTCTTCCACGGTTGGTCGGGATTCTCGAGCAGTGGCACGAGGCTGGTACCTTCGAGGTGCTTCGGCAATGGCAGCGCGCATAGCTCGGCGAGCGTGGGATAAAGATCGACAAGCTCCACGAGCGCCCGCGTGCGCTGACCGGCTATCTTGATGCCGGGCATGCTGATGATGAGCGGCACGCGGGTGCCATGCTCGAAGTTGGTCATCTTCGTGAAGACGCCGTTCTCGCCGAGGTGGTAGCCGTGGTCTCCCCAGAGCACGACGAGCGTGCTTTCGCGCAAACCTGTCCGATCCAGTTCATCGAGCACGCGACCGAGCTGCGCGTCCATGTAGCTCACGCAGGCGCGGTAGCCGCGGATGAGACTGAGTGCCATCGCATCAGGAATGGCGCCCGACTCAGGCACAG
>JANPIW010000653.1:0-5185 GCA_031425215.1 Verrucomicrobiaceae bacterium | reverse complement strand
TTTGCCTGCGCGATGGCTTTCTCATCGAGATCGACGCCGGTGACGTCCTCGCAGCCGCCGATGATTTTTGCGGCGAGAGAAAAAGCGCCGTTGTAACAGCAAAGGTCGAGCACGCGGCCGCGCGCTAGCTTGCCAAAGCGCTGGCGGTTGTCGCGCTGGTCGCAGAAGAAGCCTGTCTTGTGGCCGGACTCGAAGCTGACCTGATAGCGCACGCCATGCTCGCGCACACGCACGCTGCGCGGCGCGGGATCGTCGTACTCGGGCACGTCGGCCACTCTCATGCTCTCGATGCGCGCGATGTCGGGATCGACCTCAATGACGTGGCCGGTGGTGCCGAGCGCGGTGTGCAGCAACGGGAGCCAACGGCGGAGGCGACGCCATGCGCCGAGCGTGGTGACCTCGATGGAGAGCACGTCGGCGTAGCGATCAACGACGAGCCCGCTGAGTCCGTCGCCGTCGGAATGGATCACGCGCCAGGCATCGGTGTGCTCGTCGAGTTTCAATAGCGAGCGGCGGAGGTCGATGGCGCGCAGGAGCCGCTCGTCGAGACTGGCTTCATCGAATGCGCCGGGGCCGTGATGCAGGACGCGGAGGGGCACGCGGGCCTTGGGATTGAAGAAGGCGCGGCCGAAGAACTCGCCGTTCTCGTCATAGACATTCACGAGATCGCCAGCGGTCGCGTCGGATGACGCCGCGCCGACCATGCGGGGGAAGAGATTGGGATGGAAGGAACGGTACTTCATCTCCACCCACGGTTTCTCCCAGCTCTCGCTGCCCTGCGGGGCGGTGGAGGAGGGCGAGTATTTGCGCGGCGAGCGCTCGGGGCGGGGGCGGTTTCCGTACATGAGGGATCAATCGTCAAGGAGGCGCACGGCTTCAACTCCATCCGTCTTCGGCACCGCTGCGTTTCGGCTTCGTGTCGCGGGCCGGGCCACGTCGTGATGTTTCGCTCCGGGCGGATGACGGGGGTCGTTTCACGCGCGGGCGCGGTGGGGCGGGTTTGCGGGCTTCGCCAGTGAAGAAGCGGTCGATCTCGGCCTCGCTCAGCTCGCGATACGAGCCTTTGGGCATGCCTTTGCTCAGGAGCCAGCCGATGCGGATGCGCGTGAGACGCTCCACTTCGTAGCCGAGCTGGTAAAGCATGAGGCGGATCTGGCGCTTGAGTCCCTGCTTCAAGACAATGTGGATGCGCTTCGTGGTGGTGGTCCATGCGCGCTCGGCTTTGGCGTAGCCTTCAGCGGTCAGCATCCCTTTGGTCAGACGCGGCACCACTTTCTCGTCGATGTCCTTGTCCACGACGACCTCGTATTCCTTTTCCACGCCCTCGCTCGGATGCAGCAGACGCTGGGAGAGATCGCCTCGATTGGTGAGGAGCAGGAGGCCCTCGCTCTCCTTGTCGAGCCGGCCCACATGGTGGAGCTGGTGGTACTTCGCAGGCAGCAGATCGTAAATGGTGGAGCGCTCATGCGTGTCGCCCCGGCTGCAAATGTAGCCCTTGGGTTTGTGCAGCACGATGACAACGCCCTTTGAGGCGCGCACCGGTTTGCCATCGACCACGACGCGGTCATCATCCGAAACCTGCGTGGCCAGCTCGCGGATGATGTGGCCGTTGATGGAGACGCGGCCTTCGCGGATGACCTGCTCGCTCCCGCGTCGCGAGGCGATGCCACACTGGCTGAGGAATCGGTTCAGGCGCATGAAGTTAAATACAAAGTACTCAGTTCTCAGTGCTCAGTCTGGAGAAATTGAGCATCGGTTGTTCAGGACTGAGCACCCAGCCCGGATCGGAGTTTGAGCGCCCCCAACAGGAAACGCAACGCGCGCAAAACCAGTTACTCCGATTTTGTCTTCGGGAGTCCGGTCGGGAGGCGACCTTCCTTCCAAGTGCCGCTGGCTTTCATCAGCTTGATGCGCTCGCCACGCTTGAGGACGCTACGCTTGGAACCGACGGAGCCGGAGGACTTGAGACTGCTGTGCTGTGACATGGCTGGGGGACGAGTGCGGGTTTGGAAAAGGGCGGCGAGTATAGGAGCGGAGGTCCGAGGCGCAACCGGTTTGTTGGCGGTGAAAGTGAGGGCGCAAAGCGAGATCAGCGATGCTCGATCACGCTCTCTTTTGGAAAGCGCACCTTTGGCAGCGCGGAGTATTTGTCTCCGTCGGCACGGTAGCCTGCGGGGCAGAGCACGGCGGTTGTGAGGCCGTCTTTTTCGAGGCCGAGCAATTCATCGAACTTCTCCGGCACAAAGCCCTCCATCGGACAGGTGTCGATGCCGAGGAGCGAGGCGGCGAGCATGAACTGGCCAAGCGCGATGTAGCTCTGGAGTTTCGCCCAGGTGGTGAGCTGGTCCTTCTTCTCCAGCTGCGCGCGAAAACCGGCCACCATTTTACGGAAGCCCAGCAGCGCGTCCGCAGTGCCGCCACGCACCTCGATCATGCGAGCGATGTGGGTGTCGATGAAATCATCCCCCATCTGCCGCGGCACCGTCATCACGACGAGGTGCGAGCAATCGGCCACCTGGCGCTGCCCCCAGGCGTGCGGCACGAGAGACTCACGCAGCGCCTGGTCCTGGATCACCAGAAACTTCCACGGCTGAAGCCCGAACGAGGAAGGAGTGAGCACCAGCGAATCCTCCAGCGCGCTCCAGGTCTCAGCAGGAATTTTTTTTTCGAGATCGAATGACTTCGTGGCATAGCGCCAGTGGAGCGCGGACAGGATGGTGGATGACGGAGTGGTGCTCATTTCGGACGAGTGTGCGTGATGCCTCGCCTTTGCGCCCGGATCAAGGAAAAGGTTGGCGCCCTTGCAGGCTGGAACGGATCAGGATGATCTGCCCGCCAACTCCTGATCCACCTGGCAAAAGGCATCAGCGAGCGCGAGCCAGTCCTCGCGCGCGTGCTCCCAGCCTCCACTGACGCGCACCACACGCTTCAACTCCTGCGGCGACGCGCCGAGCGCCTGCACGACGACGGACGACCCCTCCCTGCCGCTGCTGCACGCCGAGCCGGTGGAGATGGAGAAACCGCGACGCGTGAGACGCGTGAGCCATTTCAAATTTTCGTGTCGCGGCATCACCATGAGCACCGTGTTCCAGAGACGGGGCGCGCGCTCACTGATGATGCGCAGATCAGGAAAGGATTGCTTCATCGCGGTGATGAACTCATCGCGATGGGCTTGCTGCGTGACGGCGATCTCGTCGAGTCGCGGTGTGATCTCTTCGAGCGCTGTCACCATCGCCTCCGCGGCCGGGTAGTTTTCCGTGCCCGCGCGCCGCCCGCTCTCCTGCGGGCCGCCGCGGATGAAGCGCAGGCTTTCGGTTTCCTCGCGCAACACGATGAAGCCCGCTCCTTTCGGTCCGCCAAACTTGTGCGCGCTGCCAGTGATGTAGTGCTGGAGTGAGGGCTTTCCGCCCTCACCTGGCTGACGGCAGAATGCCGTCACTCCCTGGCCCATCTTCCCGAACCACTGCGCGGCATCGGTGTGAAAAAGAACACCGGCAGTCTCGCAGGCCTTTGCGATCTCGTCCCACGGTTGCAGCGCTCCACTTTCGTTGTTCGCAGCCATCACCGAGACGAGCGCGAGTGATTCTTTTTCGATCAACTCGCGGACACGCTCCGGTTCCACGACGCCGTCCGCGTTCACAGGAATCTCGATGACCCGGTTTGAAAACGCCGCCCGCGCGGGCTCGCGCACGCTCGGATGCTCGATGCTGGAGATGGCGATGCGCACGTCCTTTGGCAGCGATTGCGCAAAAGAGGAAAACAGCGCGTTGTTGGATTCCGTCGCGCCGCTCGTGAAGACGACGCGCTCCGCGTCCTCGCAGCCCAGCAGCGTGGCGAGACGCTCGCGCGCCTCCTCGAGTTTCTGCTTCGCAAAGCCTGCCTCGCGATAGAGGCTCGAAGGATTGTGCCAGTGCCGCTCCGCCGCCTCCAGCCACGCGCTTCGCGCAGCAGCGCTCATGGGCGTGGTAGCGTTGTGATCAAAGTAGCGGTTCATGCTCGCTTCAATCGTTGCGGATGCGCGTAAACATTCATCGTTCCGCCGCGCAGGAAACCGACGAGCGTTTGACTCGCCGTCTCAGCGAACTCGACCGCGAGGCTGCTGGGCGCGGAGATGGCGGCGACGAGCGGGATGCCTCCTGCGAGGGCCTTCTGCATGATCTCAAAGGAGACGCGTCCGCTGACAAGCAGGATGTGGCGATCGAGCGGGAGCAGTCCTTGCTGTAGCGACCAGCCCAGCACTTTGTCGAGCGCATTGTGCCGGCCCACGTCTTCGCGCAGCACGACGAGATTTCCGTCTTGATCAAAGATGGCGCTGGCGTGCAGCCCGCCGGTTTTGGAAAATGTCTCCTGCGCTGCGCGGAGTTTGTCGGGAAGTGAAAAGAGAAGGTCGGGCGCGATGCTCCACGTCGCACTCACAGGCTGGAAGGACTGGAAGACGGAATCAATGCTCGTCTTGCCGCACAAGCCGCAGCTCGACGCGCTGAAGACGTGGCGCGTGAGCGAGTCCCAATTTACAACCGCGCCGCCGAGGAGGACATCGACGACGTTGCCCTTGCTGTCGGTGGTCACGGGGCATTGCGTGACCTCGAGAATGTCGCGCGCATTTTTCACCACGCCCTCCGTCACGAGAAAGCCCGCAGTCAGCTCCACATCATGTCCCGGCGTGCGCATCACGACAGCGACGGAGCGGCCCTCGACGCGGATTTCGAGAGGCTCCTCTCGCGCGACCTCATCCGACAAAAGCTTTGCCGCACAATCGCGATGGATGCGCGTGATGTCGATGCGGGAGATGGGGTCGGTGGAGGACACAGGATCTGAACGGGTGCTGCGATACACCAAAGGTCACGCGAAGTCATGCAATCGCGCGGCGCGCTCCAAAGCTCTGCGCGCGTGCTAGCGCACGATGAAATCTCGCTCGCTGGCGTCCATCTCATCCTGCCATGTTTTGAGCCGTGCTTTGAGGTCTGTGACGATCTCAGGATGCTCGCGGGTGAGGCTGTATCGCTCGCTGATGTCAGCTTCGAGATCGTAGAGCAGGTCCATGGTGTTGCCGTCATTCATGTATTTCCATTTGCCGTGGCGGATGGACCATTGCTTGCGGTTGCTGCGGTCGATACGCCAGAAGAACGTGCGCTCTGTCTCAGGCGCATCGCCAGTGAGCATCGGCAGCAGGTTGATGCCGTCG
>JANPIW010000652.1:0-13642 GCA_031425215.1 Verrucomicrobiaceae bacterium | reverse complement strand
CCGCGGCCGAGGTGCGGGCGCTGGCGGAAACGCTGGGCGCCGAGAGGTTGGGCGCCGAGAAGTCGGGCGCCGGCAGCGCCGCGCCGCCGGTGCTGGACCAGGTCAGCGTGCCGGCCGGGCTGGAAGCCGCGCTCGGCGCCGCGTTGGGGGAGGCGCTGGACAGCTCGGCCGACCCCGCCGCCGCGCGGCATTGGCGCACCCTGCCAGCTTTCGCGGCTGCCCCCGCACTGCCGCCGAAGGTCATGCCTTCCCAGTTCACCGGGTCGATTCCGAAAGCGGACCAGTTCGCGGCGTTGTTGATGCGCGCGGTGTCGAGCACGAACTGCACACGCAGATTCGCGCCCGTCTCGACCGCGTTCATTTGCAAAACATCGGATGCGTTCGCGCCGCCGGGCGCGGTGCTGAGCATGATCTGCGCCGGGCTGGACCAGCTCATCGCGCCGCTTGCCGCGTCGTACTTGTAAACGGTGATGCGTGGAGTGGCGCGGTTGAAGCAATCGAAGTACAACACAGCATGATCTGCTGTGCGCGGATTGGGGCCGGTGCTGAGCGTGAGATAGAAGCCCTCAACTTTTTTGCCTGCGAGCTGGTTGAAGGTGGCGTCGAACTTGATGCGCTTGAGCGACGCGTCATTGATGATCACCAGATTGTCCATCCACGCGATGTTCTGATTGTAACTAAAATCGTAAGGCTGATCCGGCGCCCACTCCTCGACTTTGCGAAGCACATGCGGCGCATCGTGATCGAGGTCGGCAAGCCCGAACTGGAAGCAGCCCGCGTCAGGAGGTGGCGCGGCTTTGAAGCCGAAATCGACAGTGAGATTCCAATTGTTGTCATCGCCCTCGTCGAGCTTGTTGAAGAAGCCTGTCTCATTTGACGGCTCTCCATCCATGGTGAGGGAGATGAGCGGACTGGTCACGCCATTGATGGCCGGGTTCACGTTGTCGATGCCGTTGTCGCCCGATGTGTTGCTGTCATCCAGCGCATCATCATTGGGCGTGACGGGCGCGATTGACACAAGGTTGTGCAGCGCGGCGGTGGCGGCGAACTGGCTGGCGGGCACGCGCACATAGTAGCTGCCCGGCGTGGTGAGGAACCAGTAGAGACCTGTCGCCGTCGTCGATGTGGTCTGCACGACGGTGCCGCTGTTATTTAGCAACTCGACGGTCACGCCGCCCATGCCTTCACCGATGTTGTAGGCGCCGTTGTTGTTGAGGTCTTTGAAAACAAGATTGCCCAATCCCACCGGACACGACGACTCGGTGGTGAAGCCGAGGCGCTCCGCCGTGCTGATGTATCCGGCGATGTCGAACCAGCTCACATTCGTGTCGTAAGGCCATGTGCTCAGACCACCGCTGCCGTTATACGTGGGCGGATCGGTGAGCGAGTAATATTGAAGGAACACGCCGGCGCGGTAGCCGATCTCGATGCCCTTCCATGTGTTCGCGCTCAGGCCGTAAGCCGGGAACGTCGTCGCATTGTTCACCGCGCTGAGATTGGCGGAGACGCGCACGCGGAGGTTTTGCCCGCTCTCGGTGACGACGGCGCTGATGGGCGCGCCTGTGAGCGAGCTGGCGAGGAGGCGGCCGGGGACGAAGTTGCTGTTGCCGGCCTGGAGAATGTCGAAGGTGTAGATAGTGACCTTGGGATTCGCGCGATCATAGAAATCGACATACATGATGGCGGCCTCGTCGGAGGTTTTCGGCATCGAGCCGTTGGTGAGCACGGTGTAGAAGAAATCGACCTGCTTGCCTGGGAGTTGGTTGATTTGGAAATCGAGCGTAAGGCCCTGCGTGGGGTGATCGAAGGAGATGTCGAGATTGTCCACCCACGCGAGATTGTCGTGACCGTAGCTGTGATCGCGCGACTGCGATGGGAGCGGCTCGGTAATTGAAAAGATGCCGTCGCGATTCACGTCGCGGATTTGCACGCGATAACATTCGGCCTCGGGAATGATGAAGCCGAGATCCATCGTGAGATCGACATCGGTGTCACGCGCGCTGTCCGAGACGTAATTGTCGCCCCACTCATCATTGGCGCCCACGGTGTTTACCGGCTCGGTGCCGGGAGAGAGCGAAAAGACCTGGGTGCGGGTGCCGGTGGTGCCGGGGAAGTTGCTGTCGATGCCGTTTTCATCCCACTGATCATCGTAACCATTGTCACCGCTCCACCCTGGCATGGAAACCTTGCCAGCGAGTGCGCCTGCGCCTGAGAATTGCGATGGCGGCACAAAGATGAAATAGTTACCGGGCGCGAGATTGTCGAAGAGATAGCGACCGCCGTTTGCGGTAACCTGTGTGGCGGTGGCGGGGGTGGAGAGCGGATTGTCACCATCGCGGAAGAGCTGCACGGTCACGCCGTTGACGCCTTCGCCGGTGTCGAAGTGCTCGTTGTGATTGCTGTCGTGGTAGATTTGATTTCCCACCGCGACCGCGACACTGGAGGTGGACATCGCGTAACCGCGAACACCGAGGCAGCCGCCGGCATCTTGCGCGGTGACGGTGAAATAGTAAGTGCCGCCAGCCGTCGGCGTGCCGGAAATGATGCCGGTGGTGGGATTGAGATTCAGCCCAGGGGGAAGCGTGCCAGCAGAGACGAACCAGTTCCACGAATACGGTCCCGCGCCGCCAGTCGCCGAGAGCGTGACGGGGCCGTAGGGTGAGCCGATGCCGCCGGAGGGAACGGAGGATGGGCTGATGGAAATGGTGGCGCAAGGGCAAGGCTCGGAGAGCAGCGGGCCTGGATTGCCGATGTTGAAGATGATCTCCTGAGTCTGCCAAGCGCCGAGTTTTCCATCCGTGAGCTGGCCGCTGCCGTCGTACACGGGCTGCGCGTAGCAGTCGTTCGCATGAATGGAGAGGCCGGTGGAAGTGCCGATTTTCACACCCGTCCATGCTGAGGCATTCACGCCATAGCTCGTCCAGTTTGCCGCGTCATTGATGCGGCTGATGTCGAGCGTGAGCTGGAAGCGCGTGGCATCGCCGGCCTTGGTCACAGCGCGGTAAATGACATCGCCGCCGTTCGATCCGCCAGGCGCGGTGCTCACGAGCAGCTTACGGTTCACATAGCTCGTGCTCTGCTGCGAGGGATCCTGCACATAGACGGTGACGATGGGGTTGGCGTTGTTGTACCCGTCGATGTAGATCAGCGCCACATCGCCGCTGCTGCCGGGAGACGCGCCGGAACTGACGGAGAGGAATAGCATGTCGATGCTCTGACCCGGCTTTCCCGTGGCTGTCACATCGAGGCTGAAGTGGTTGTTGTTCTCGTCAGAGCGCAGATCGACGTTTTCAAACCAGCCCGCGTTTGCGCCGTATTGTGCGCCGGAGTAATAGGGCTGCGGTGATGGAGTGATCTCGGCTGCATCTCCAAAATCACCGTCGTGATTTGGATCACGCAACAGGACGTGCTGGCAGCCGTTGTCGCCGAACAAAGTCACCGCAGGCTCGCCACCGGCCAGATCGTAGAGCGCGTCGGTGAGCGGGGAGACGTTGTAGAGAAGAGTGAGCGCGCCCGTGGTGTCATTGATCTGGTAAATGCGATTCGCGGTGGGCGCGGCGGGAGATTCCTCCTTGTTGCCGAGCAGGCGGCCCGCTGCGTCGAATGTCAGGTTCAGGTAATGCACGGTCGATGCTGGCGCGGAGACCTGAGCGTAACCGGAGAAGGTGGTGAGGTTGTACTTGTGCAGCTCAGCCTTGTTGTTGCCATCGGTGTCGGCGGTGAAGAAGAGCGTGCCGTCGGCGCGGACGGTTAGATCACCAGGCCAGGTGAAGCTCTTGGTGTTTCCGGTGAGGTCGCAGACTTTCTCGATGTTGGTGATGGCGCTGGCATTGACGGTGATGCGAGCGAGATCGTCGGTGCCTGCAGGGATGAAGTAGAGCGCGTCATTGATCCAGGCGAGGCTGGCCAGGGCGCCGGCGTTGAATTGATAGGCAAAGGCCGTGTTGAAATCGAGATTGCCCAAGTCCCTGTGCGTGCTCGTGGCAGGATTGAAACTGTAAAGGTGACCCTGAGCCGCCGCGTATCCGCCGGACGCGGTGTCGAGATCGGTGTTGGTGTAATACACGACGTTGCCCAGGCTGTTGAATGCGACGGTGCGCAGCGGCGTGGGCGCGGATATGTTGGTGGTACACAGCGCGAGCGCACCTGTGCCCGTGTTCATCTTGTAAAGGTTCTTGTTGAAATCACCGACAGCCCACAACTCCGCCGCCGCGATGACCATCGAGTACTGGCGCGCGCCCACGCAGCCCGCGCTGTCCTGCGCGCGCACTGTGAAGGTGTAATTGCCCGCAGTCGTCGGTGTGCCGGAGAGAACACCGGCGGCGCTGAAACTCAGACCCGGCGGCAAGCTGCCGAGCGAGAGCGACCATGAGTAAGGTCCGACGCCACCACTGGCGGCGAGGGTCTGGCTGCTGTAGAGCGCGTTCACGACGCCATTGGGCAGCACGCTCGGCGCTGTGTTGATCGTCGGGCAGGCCACCACGCAACCGAGCAGTTGCACATTGTCGATACCAACGACGGCGGATGCCGGCTGGCCCCAACCTCCCGTCACGATGGTAAAGCGGAATGATTCACCCGGATCGATGCGCCCATCGTACCCCCCTAGCTGAGTGCCTCCTATGGTGCTCATCTGGAAGAATCCCAGACCTGCCGTGGCCCCGGGAATGCTGAACACATTCGACTGATAGATGGTGGTGTACGAGCCGCCGATCATCTTCGAAATCAGTATTTGTCCCGTCACGGAGCCTAGATTGGCCTCGTTCATCGCCTGTAATGTCACATCGCTGATGTCGAACGAAGCGCCGCCTGATGGCGGCCCCATGACATCAAAGATCAAAGAGCCGTCTCCGCTCTTCATGCCTTTGAATCCCATGTAAACCGTGCCGTCGCTGTTGGCGGTGCCCGAGCCGGTGTTGGAGAGGGTGTCTGCAGGGCCTGAGATCGTGCTCGCCTCGATGCGCGGCTCCTGATAACTCGCGGCAAACTCCGCCGAGGCAGCAGGATAGGCCGTGCCCGGAGGATACTGGTTAAAATTGTACTCCACGATCACCGCGCAGCGCGTCACGATCGAGTAAGCCTTGTCGAGCACGCAGCCATTCGCATCGGTGATGCGCACGGTGAAATTGCTCGTGCCCGCCATGGTCGGCGTGCCGCTTAGAACGCCTGTGGCGCCGAGAGCCAGCCCTGCGGGAACGGTGCCGCTGAGCAGCGTGTAAGTATATGGCTCCGCCCCGCCATTACCTGCGATGGCTTGCGTGAACACATTGCCCACGATGCCGCCGGGCATGGATGCAGGGCTGGCGGTGATCGTGGGGCATGTGCATGAAAACGTGCCGGTGATCGACACATCATCGAGCAGGATGGCGGGCACATTCGCGGACACCTCGGTGCCGTCGTGCCAGAAGTAGAGATCGAAGAAAACTTTGCGTCCGCGGTACTTCGTGCTCGTGGCATTGATGGCGGAATCCAGCGAGGTGAGATCGACGCGGTATTCTTTGAACTGGTTGTAATTACGCAGCGCCGCCTTGTAGCTTGATGTGATTTCCTGCTGCGGGCTGATCCAGTGCTGGAGCACGTTGGCGTCGTTGTACCAGTAGGCGTGCAGCTTCGTGTACCGAGGACCGTTGCCGTCGATGTCCATGCGGTCCTTGTACCAGCGCAACGCGTAAAAATCGAAGGTTCGCAAGTTGCCGATGGCGAGACTGTTGAAGGTCGTGGAGAACTGCATCACCCGGTGCTCGCCCGTCGTTGTCGATGACGCCGTGGGGATGGAGCCGGTGTTGCTCGAAGGATAAACACTGAAGCGGCCGGCATTGCCTGCCACCGCGACGAAATGCGAGAGGCCATTGCGCGTGCTGCTGTAGCTTTCCGAAGGCGTGTCCCATCCTGTGAATGATCGCATCCTGCCGCTGGCGCCGGGTGCGATCGGATTGGTGCTCGTCCCGTTCACACCTTCGAGGTGCGTGAAGCCATTCATGATGCCGCCCGTCTCGTAGCCGCCGGTGATTTCGTTTAAACATGGCGACACGACGTCGGGCTGGGGAAAGAGCGCCGCGTTGGAGTCGGCGTCGGGGAACAACCACATCGCCAGATCAGTGCCAGATGCTGCCAGGACAGGCGGAGTGTTGATGGTGAGCGCAAATGACTTCGTCGCCGTGCCCCCGCCGTCATCGGTCACACGGATGGCGAAATTGTAAGTGCCCGTCGCTGTGGGTATGCCCAGGATCGAATCGCCGCTCAACGTGATGCCCGGAGGCAGCGCGCCCGTGTCAAAGCTCCAGGTGTAGCCCGTGCCCGTGCCGCCGGATGCGATGAACTTGGTCAAATACGGGTAGTCTCTCTCTCCGGCCAGCAAGGGCGAAGAGTTGCTGATGCTGGGTGCAAGCGCCGGAGCCAGCGTGGTGCAGAGCAGCTTGATGTCATCAAGCATCATCTTGTTCGTGCTCGACGAGCAGTTGAAGAACTGCACCTCAATCATGTAGTTCTTGTTTCCGATGGACGATCCCGTCGGAAACGCGTCACCCGTCGTGAACGGAATGTCGAGCGTGAACCAGTTCGACGAAGCAGTGCCCGCCGCGCCAGGAATCGTGATCGATGAGCTGTACCGGCGCAGAAAAGTAGCCCCGCTCTGCCACACCATGGTGGCCACCACCCGGACTGGCGAAGATGATGCGGGGCGTTGGTAGCGCAGGTTGATCATCGAGTTTGCCAGACTCGAAGCGGATGTCACCGGCCCCGTCGCGAAGTTCGCGTAGAGAGTTTTAGTTCCCGATAGCGGCAGCAGATTTGAACGCGCTCCTGTCATTCCAGCCACCACGGTGGTGGAGGTCGGCCAGCTCCCCACATCGGCGAAGCGCGTGGAGTTGCCGCTCGTGTTGTTGCGCGATGTGACTGTCACACCGTTCGCATTGATTGCCGCGCCTGAAGATGTGGTCGTCACCGCAGGATGCACCACGCTTGCGTTTCGCGTGAAGGACGCCCCTTCGAAATTCCACTCCAGAACACTCACCGACTGTCCGTGCGCCGCGCAAACCACCCAGGCACAACCAAGCGCCAAGGCGCGGAAACTTGATCGAACGGCAGTGGAGACGGGAAGTGACATGCGGCAGAGAGGGGGCTAAATGAGCGCGGGCATAATATGACAGTAATTATAGATTTTATATTGATTTGACCTGAATCGCAAGAATAAACAATCGCATCCAACCCTGAAAGCCAGCTTTTCTCAGGCATTCCAGGGCCATTCGCTGCGATTCCAAGGCATTTGGGAACGTAACAGTCCGCAACCTCATGGACTGCCGCCGTCTCACCACCCCTGCCCTGTTGATTTTAGTCGCCTCACTTCCCGCCGCGACTCAAGCCGCGCCAGATTTCAATCGCGACGTGCGCCCAGTGCTCTCGCAATACTGCTTTAAGTGCCACGGCATGGACGAGCATGGACGTAAAGGGGGCCTGCGCTTTGACATGCGCGAGTCCGCCATCGGAAAAGGAAAGTCTGGCGAAATCGCCATCGTCCCCGGCAAACCCGATGACAGCGAGGTGATCAAGCGCATCACCCACACTGATCCCGACGAGCAAATGCCGCCACCCTCGACCAAGGTGACGATGCCCGAGAGCGCGAAAAGAATCCTGCGCGAGTGGATCGCCAGCGGGGCGGAGTATCAGCCACATTGGGCGTATCAGATGCCGAAGGATTCAATTGCTCAGTTCTCAGTGCCCGGCGCTCACCCGATCGACAACTTTATTCTTGACCGCCTCAATCGCAAAGGTCTCAAGCCCTCCCCCGAAGCCGATCCTTTCACCCTCGTCCGCCGTCTCTACCTCGACCTCACCGGCCTCCCGCCCACGCCTGAGGAGGCAGACGCTTTTGTAAACTCCTCCCATCAATCCTACGAAGCCCTCGTTGACCGCCTCCTCGCCAGCAAAACCTACGGCGAGCGCTGGGCACGACGCTGGCTCGACCTCGCGCGTTACGCCGACACGAACGGCTACGAGAAAGACCGCCCGCGCAACGTCTGGCCCTACCGCGACTGGGTGGTGCGCGCGCTCAATGACGACATGCAATTCGACCAGTTCACCATCAAACAACTCGCCGGTGACATGCTCCCGCATCCCTCGCCTGACGACCTCGTCGCCACCGGATTCCACCGTAACACCATGCTCAATGAGGAAGGCGGCATCGATCCGAACGAATTTCGTTTCTATGCGATGGTCGATCGCGTCGCCGTCACCGGCACCACTTGGATGGGCCTCACGATGAACTGCGCGCAGTGTCACACTCACAAGTTCGATCCCATACTTCACACCGACTACTACAGCACCATGGCCCTGCTCAACAACGCCGACGAGCCAGCCTACTTCATCGACACCGCCGATATCAGAACGCAGCAACAGCACCACGCTAAAAATATCACCGCACTCGAAGCCGCGCTGCCCTCCAAATTCCCCGGTGGCGCGGCGGCAATGGAGAAACGCTTCACCGAATGGCTCGCCATCGAAAAGAAAACTGCCGCGCGCTGGCAGATCATCAAGCCCGCGAAAATGGAGAGCACCATGCCTCACCTCGTGCAGCAGCACGACGGCTACATCCTCGGCAGCGGTGACATCACCAAGAGCGATGTCTATGATCTCACCTTCGCCGAGCAGATCAAGAACGCGCGCGCCATCCGCATCGAAGTCGCCTCACATCCCAGCCTGCCCAACGACGGCCCCGGCCTCACCAACTACGAAGGCCCCATCGGAGGCTTCTTCATCAGCGAACTGCAAATCCTCAAAAACGGCCAGCGCCTCAAAGTCGCACGCTCTGATGAAACCAACGGCGACCAGGAAGACCGCATCAGCGACGCCGCTGCCGCGCGCCCAAAGGCCAAGGCGAAAGCTGCTGCGAAAAAGATGAGCAATGCCGCCGCGACGCAGGACGGCGAGATGTCATCCGGTTGGCAGGTTCTCGGCGGCGCGGGCCAGCATCACGCGGCTGTTTTTGTTCTCGATCAGCCCGTCGATCTCACCAGCGGTTTCGCCTTAAAAATGCAATTCGAGCGTCACTTTGCCTGCCCCCTCGGGCACTTCCGTGTCAGCGTCACCACCGACGAGCACGCCAGCGCCACAGGTCATCCCGCTGAAATCGAGGAACAGCTCTGCAAAAGCACCCTCGCCGCAACCGAGCGCGCCACGCTCCTGCGTCGCTTTCTCGAATCCACTCCCGAGATGGAAAAGCACTCCAACGAGTTGAAACGCCTGCGCGCCAATCCACCGCGCGGCCAGCCCACACTCGCCATGCGCGAGCGTCCTGCTGATAATCCCCGTCCCACGCATCTGCATCATCGCGGAGAATTCCTCTCGCCCAAGGAAACCGTGCAGCCCGGTGTGCCCGCATTCCTTCCGCAGCTTCCCTCAAAGGCGCCACAAAATCGCCTCACCTTCGCACGCTGGCTCATCTCGCCGGACAACCCGCTCACCGCGCGCGTCACCGTCAACCGCCAGTGGCAGGCATTCTTCGGTCGCGGCCTCGTGCGTTCGCTCGATGATTTTGGCTATCAAGGCGATCCGCCAACCCACCCCGAACTGCTCGACTGGCTCGCCATCGAACTCGTGAAGCAAGGCTGGTCGATGAAAAAACTCCACCGCCTCATCGTCACCAGCGCCACATACAAGCAGGCATCCACTGTCACACCGCATCTGCTCCAGCGCGATCCTCAAAACATCCTCCTCGCTCGTGGCGCGCGCTTCCGGCTCGATGCAGAGATCATCCGCGACAGCGCGCTCAAAGCCGCCGGAGTGCTCTCGCCAAAAATGGGCGGCCCCGGCGTTTATCCGCCTCAGCCAGCCAGCATCACCACTGAGGGCGCTTACGGCAAAGTTGACTGGAAAACCAGCGAGGGCGAGGACCGCCACCGCCGCAGCCTCTACACCTTCATCAAGCGCACCGCACCCTTCGCCATGACCACCACCTTCGACGCCCCAACCGGCGAGTCCTGCCTCGCACGCCGCGAAGTTTCCAACTCACCGCTCCAAGCCCTCACGCTTTTGAATGACACCATGTTCGTCGAAGCCGCGCAACACCTGGCCAGCAACGTCACAACCTCTGCCACCACCGACACCGATCGCATCATTCAAATCTTCCGCCGTTGCCTCACCCGCCCGCCATCCGCCGAAGAAATCGCCAGCCTGCAATCCTTCATCACCAAACAACGCGCCCGCAATATCGACGGCGAACCTCTCTGGACCGCCCTCGCCCGCGCCGTGCTGAATTTCGACGAGACCATCACGCATCCATAGTGACCCGCGCCCCGAAGGCGGGAGGCGGCCGGATGGAGCGTGAAAATGTGGGGCGATCCAGCGGCCACTTCACCTGAGCGGAAAATTTTCTGTCGCCAACCACGGACGCAATGCCCGACGTTGATATGAATAGCAGGGAGGCTGCGCACCTGCGGACGCTCGCGGAAAGGAACTTCTCTCTTGACGCAACGGAGCTTGGACGCCACGAAATTTTCCGCTACGCTCCTGGGCACGAATTGCACCTTCTCCATGCGAACCTGCACCGCCCTCCATCTGCTCAAGCCCGTCGTCCGCTGGACGGCAGCGGCAATCATCGGACTGACGAGCGGCGATGCGGGCGCTGCGACGTTCGTCAAAGCAGACGTGACCGCGCTGCTGGGGCCGACGTTCTTTGTGGATGATGCGGCACCCGGCGGCTCGGATGCGCTGGTGAATCAGCCGAACACCGGAACCTATACGAGGAGCTTTGCAGGGTTGCTCACAGCGAATCAGGGGACTACGACGGTGAATATCACCGGGCTGGGGTTTGCGACTTCGACGGCGGTTTCATCAAATGATGCCACGAGTGTCATCGTGAGCTTCACTTATCTCGGTGCCGATGGTGTCACGGGCGGCACGGATGACATCTTGATCGGATCGGCGACGGTCGGCTTCGCTTACAACTCCGCTGGGGAGTATGCCTGCGTTTTTGATACGCCACTGACGGCCACGCTGAACATCGCGGCGACGAAGTTTCAGATTGTGGTCACGCCGTCGAACCCAGGCAGCACGGGATCGATCAATTTCAAAATCGGCACGCTGGCTTATGACGGCAGCGGGGCAAGGCTGAGCGTGTCAGGCACGGTGTCGGGTGCGTTGCCTGCGAAGGCGAGGCGGTTGAACGTTGCGAAGTATCAGGATGTGATCGCTTCCTCAGAGAATGGAAACTACATCGCCGACTACGCGGCAGATGGAGTGGCGGGGAATGAGAACAGTTGGCGCAGTGCAAACGTCACGGGGCCGCACTCGGCGGAGGTGTCGCTGCCGGTGACCATCACCGTCCGCAGTGCTCACGTCTATCTTGGCATCGACGACGGCTCCGCCCCGGCGAGCTTCAAGGTGCAATACTTCTCAGGCGGAAGCTGGGTGGACGCGCCGGGGTCAAGTGTCACGGGCAATACGGTCACGGAGGTGAATGTCATCTTCAGCAGTGGGGTGACTTCGAGCCGGTTTCGCTTTTATGCGGCCGGAAACAACACGCATCGGGTGAAGGAGTTCGCGTTGTTCCGCCCGAATCCTGACCCTGGCACGGGCACCGAGCTTGGCTATCCCATCGGCACGGATGTGGAGCTGAATGTGGCCAAGCAACGTCCCGCAGTGGCCAGCGCCGTGAACGGCACAAACTACGCGAAGCTCGCGGTGGATGGCTTTGTGCACAGCACCTCGAAGTGGCAAACGAGCACCGTGGGAACGAACACGCTCGACATTGATCTGCGCCTCACGTCAAAGATTGGCAGTGCACATCTTTACTCCGGCGATGGCAGCATCGCGCCACTCGCGGATTTCACGCTGCAATCCTGGAGTGGCACAGCGTGGGTGGACATCCCTGGTGGCGTGATCACGGGAAACACCAGCGCGGCGCGCGTCATCACCTTCACCACCCCGCCGACAACCTCCCAGGTGCGGCTAACGTTTAACAATGCCTCAACCAGCGCGGTGCGTGAGCTGTGCCTCTTCCCGGCCAATGGCGGAGCCGGTTATGCGCTGGGCCAGGATGTGATCGCTGCGGCGCCGCCGACGCAGAAGTTCGAGGACTACAACAACGGCTTCTATCAGGTGATGAATCGTGCAGCCAGTCTGCCGATGTCGGTGAATGGCACCGCACCGGCGCTCGATCCCGGCTCTCTTGATGCCGAACTCAGCCAGTATCAAATGCTGCTCAATGTCGGCACGAACACCTATCGCCTGCGCAATCGCAGCACGGGTAAATGCCTCGCCGGGGCGGCACTGACCACGACCGCCGGCGCGGCCCTGGCAGATCAAAACTACACGGCCATGCCGCATCAAAACTGGCGGCGCGTCTCTGTGGACGGCACGGACTTTTACCTCGTGAATGACTGGAGCGGCCTCGTCGTGGACACGGCGGCGGGTGCGACTGCGGCGGGCACCAGTCTCGTGCAACAGGTGCTGGATGGCAGCACCACCCAGCATTGGCGCTTCGCGTATCAAACGCATTACCCGAAGAAGGGCCTGGCGGGCTACATCAACAGGCTTGCGGATATCAAAGGTGATTGGGGCTACAACTGGGGCCGCACCAACAGCACCGGCGTGCCGAGCAGCTTCGTCTTCCATCCGATGCAGTGGGGCAATTTCAATTGGAACACGCTGGAGCAGCTTGTGCCAGCCTGGAAGCGTGACGACAGGGCGATGCACGTCCTCGGCTTCAATGAACCTGATGGTGCGGAGCAGGCGAATCTCACGGTCGAGCAGGCGATCACGCTCTGGCCGCGACTGGAGCGCACGAACATGCCGCTGGTCAGTCCGGTGACGGTGAATCCCGGCAATGCCTGGATGGACGGTTTCATGACGCAAGCGCTCGCACTCGGCTACCGCATGGATGTCGTCGCCACGCACAAATACCCCACTCCCAGCAGCGGTAACCCACAAGGATTCATCGATGAGCTGGAAGCCGAATACAATGCCTGGAATCGCCCGATATGGCTCACCGAGTTTTCCACGGTGGACTGGAATGGCAACCAAACCTGGACGGAGGAGGACAACTACAACTGGCTCGCCGAGTTCATGTGGCGCGCCGAGTCCCTCCCGTGGCTGCGCCATTTCTCGCTGTTCCTTTTCACTGCCGATGCCAGCTTTCCTGAGCCAACCAATCCCTGGGACACTGTCGGCCCGCGCTCCAATGCGTTTCAAGCCGATGGCTCCACGCCCACTGCGTTTGGCGAGCTATACTTCGCCTGGGACAACGATGACACCGTGCGCGGCGATAAGCCCTATTTCATTCATAACAAAGGTGAACGAAAGCGCCTTCAGAACGCCGTCAGTTCCACCGCCCCAGGCAATCGCTTCATCCGCGATGGCAGCAGTGTGGTGCAATGGGTGCTCCGCCCCTCCGGCACCGCGAACCAGTGGCACATCGTTTCCCTGCGTGATGGCAGGCTGCTGCGCTACACCGGCAGTGCGCTCAATTTCGCCCCAGCCCACACCACCGGCACTGCCGTGCGCTGGAGCCTCGCGGCTGATCAATACGGCTGGTATTACATCGAAAACCCTGCAGCCGTCGTTGGCAACCGCCGGCTCAAGTATGACAACGGCGTCTTCAGCATGGTGAGCAACACCAGCACCATCGATCAAAACAAATGGCGCTTCATCG
>JANPIW010000651.1:0-3969 GCA_031425215.1 Verrucomicrobiaceae bacterium | reverse complement strand
CCCTCGACCCCGGCCGCGTGCAATGCACGCCCGACCTCATGCCCGCCGACATCCTCGGCACCCACATCGTCGGCGAGGACGAGCGCGGCCACCGCACGCTCCGCTACGAGAAAGGTCCCGTGTTCCGCAATCTCCTGCTCGTCGATGAAATCAATCGCGCCACGCCCAAGACACAGGCCGCGCTCCTCGAAGTCATGCAGGAACGCTGCGTCACCACCGGCGGCGAGCGCCATCCGCTCCCCGAGCCGTTCTTCGTCCTCGCCACGCAAAACCCCATGGAAATGGAAGGCACCTATCCCCTCCCCGAAGCGCAGCTCGACCGCTTCATGTTCAAAATCAAAGTCCCCTTCCCTGATCTCGAATCCCTCGTCGAAATCTCCCGTCGCACCACCGGCTTCGACGAGCCGCACCTCACCAGCATCCTCAGCGGCGCTGAGCTCATCAAGCTCCAACACGACCTCGCCACCCTCCCCGTCGCCGATCCCGTCGCCCATTACGCCTCGCGCCTCATTCTCGCCACACACCCCGATCAACCCGGCGCGCTCCCCGACATCGCCCGCTACGTCTCCTACGGCGCCAGCCCCCGCGGCCTCCAGTCCCTCATCCGCGGCGCAAGAGTCTGGGCCGCCGTGCATGGCCAAACCGCCGTCTCCACTGACGACATCCAGCGCGTCGCCCTCGTCTCATTGCGCCACCGCATGATCCTCAACTTCGAAGGCGAAGCCGCCCAAATCAAAGTCGATGACCTCATCCAGCGCCTGCTGGAGAAAGTGCAAACGCCAGCGCAGATGGCGGCGTGAAATATTCTTGTTGTCATGTCTGATCTGATCTTCAAACCCCTCGTCTATATCGAGACGACCATTCCCAGCCTCTACCACAACTACCGGACCGAGGCTCAGATGGTGGCGCGACAAGAGTGGACGCGCGAGTGGTGGGATTTTTATTCCAGCCGCTACGAGCTGGTGACGAGCGCGTATGTGCTCACCGAGCTTTCACGAGGAGAGTACCCACGACAAACGGAGTGTCTCGAGCTGATCGAGGACATCCCCCTGCTCAATGAAACAGAACAAATCAAGGAACTCGCGCGCACCTACATCAAACGGTTCGTCATGCCTGAGGTGCCGTCGTTAGATGCATTTCACCTCGCCACAGCATCGCTCCACCAGTGTCATATTATTCTAACCTGGAATTGCGTTCATCTCGCTAACGCGCGAAAATCAGCCCACATCTCCGCCGTGAACAAAGATGTCGGCCTACCTGCCCCGAGGCTCGCGACCCCTTACGAACTGCTCGCCGAAAATGAAAACACCTGACCCCATCATCGAGCGCATTCGCGAAACGCGAAAGACGATCTGCGCCGAGTACGACAACGACATTGACCGCATTGCCGAAGCGGCTCGTGGCTGGCATCGAAAATTCAAGGGGGAACAAGATCAGCGTCGTGAGATGAAACAGGCCAATGCCCTGAGCACGAAATGAGCGGACACCACGCGGGCAGCCGACCATGAAGAAGCCTGACCCCATCATTGACCGCATCCGCGCCACCCGCATCAAACTGGCAGCCCAACTCGGCAATGATCCGGCGCGAATGCTCGCCGCTGGCCGGGAATGGAAAGCGGAATTTGAAGCGGATCGCAAGCGACGCGGAAAATGAACTGCGGAGCCGTGATCGTCGCGCTCGAAAAAGTGATCGGCCTTTAATACAACGATGATTCAGCACCGAACACTCGCAAACCTGCTGCAGCACCAAGGATTCAGCCGCGCGCAGCGCCTTGTACTGCGGCAGCCTGCTGCCGCTTTTCCGAGCCAGCCTGCTGGCGTCGAACCGCCCCACGCGTCCCTTCTCGTTTGCCCGCTCATCTTGTATCCAACGCTCTCCCCGATCCGACGGCAGCAGGCTGCCTCCACAAAGCGGCAGCAGGCTGCCGCAGTACAAGGAGGCGCTGCGCGCCTCACCTTCCCATGACCGAAACCCTTGACCGCTCCGACCTCTTCGACGCCGCCTTCCTCGACCGGCTCCGCGTCCTCGCGCTCCGGCTCCGCAAACGCCGACAGCTCATGCGTCGCGGCGCGCAGATGACTCCCGCCACCGGCTTCACCCGCGAATTCAAAGACTACCGCCATTACTCCCCGCGCGAGGACTACCGCGCCATCGACTGGCAGCTCTACGCGCGGCTCGACCGCCTCTTCGTCCGTCTCTATGAAGAAACGCAGGAACTCAATCTCCACCTCCTCGTCGATACCAGCGCCTCCATGTCGCGTCCGTTCGACACCAAAAGAAAACAAGCCCTCCGCTTCGCCGTCGCCCTAGCCTATCTCGCGCTCAGCAACCAGCAGCGCGTCTCCCTTTACTCCATGAGCGACACCGTGCGCCAGGAGCTGCCGCCCCTGCGCGGCCAGGGCAACATCGACAAAGTCATCCAATCGCTCACCAACCTCAGCTTCGAAGGCTACACCGACATCGAGCGCAGCTTCTCCGAGTTTCGTCCCTCGCGTCAGCGCTACGGCGTCATCTTCGTCATCTCCGATTTCTTCGGCCGCGATGTCGATAGCGCCTCCGCCGCCGTCTCACGCGCCGCCACCTGGCCCGGCGAGACCCACTTCCTCCAGCTCGTGCATCCGCAGGAACGCAATCCCGAACTCGAAGGCGAAGTCGAACTCGCCGATGTCGAGACCGGCGAGAAACGCCGCTTCTGGCTCACCAAACGCGATGCCCAACGCTACACCGAAACCTTCGATGCCTTCTCCGAAAGCATCGCCCGCGCCTGCGCCTCGCATCGCATCGACTACTTCCAATGCAGCACCGACGAGCCATTTGAAGAACGATTCCTCGAAATGCTCGCACGCGGCTCCGCTCTTGCTGGCGCGAAATGACCGAAAGAGATGCACTTCCTCGCTCCAGCCTTCCTCCACCTCGCCTGGCTCGCGCTCATCCCGCTCGCGCTCTATCTCTTTCGTCGTCAAGCACGTCGCGTCTCCGTCTCCACTCTTCTCTTCTTCCGCTCCCTCGCGAAAGAGCATCAGGAATCAGCAGCGCTGCGCCGCCTCAAGCGCATCCTCTCGCTCCTGCTCACGCTCGCCATCATCCTCGCCGCCGCGCTCGCGCTCGCGCGGCCCGCATCCACCGCCAGCGATGCCACCAGCTCTCTCGTCATCGTTCTCGACCGCTCCGCCTCGATGGACGCACGCGATGCCAAAGGCCGCTCCCGCCTTGATGAAGCCAAAGCCGTGATCAAAGAACGCGTCCGCGCTCTCCCCGAAGAAACCGTCGCCTCACTCATCGCCTTCGACAGCAAACCCACCGTGCTCATCTCCCGCAGCCGCAACCGCCGCGATCTCATCCGCCTTCTCGAAGAAACAAAAACCCAGCCGCGCGAAGCACGCACAGATGCCGCGCTCTCCGTCGCACACCGGCTCGCGGAGCTGGAGCGGCCCTCCGAAGTGTGGCTCGTGTCAGACTCATCTGACTCGAGCGTCGCGCTCCCCTCACCCGTAAACGCGGGCATCACCGGATTCCAGCTCCGCAAAGCCCCGCTCGCGCGCGGACGCTACGAGGCCTTCGTTAAAATCAGCGCCGCCGCCGCAAACCCGCGCCCGCTCACCGCCACGCTCGAGGCCCGCATCGCCGGCCGCCTCGCGCAGCTCCGCGAGCTTGAACTCAAACCCGGCGACAGCACCTCACTCATCCTCCCCATCGAAGGCATCCACGGCCAGCGCATCGAGCTGGAGCTGAAAGCCGCAGGCGACTGCCTCGCCGCCGATAACATCATCCTCGCACCGCTCCCCGATTTGAAACCGCTCATCGTCTCCTGGATCAGCGACACCCCCGATCCCTTCACTGGCATCGCCCTCGGCGCGCTCGTCAAATCCGGCGAACTCGAAGTCCTCAAAGGCACACCCGAAAACTGGCCGCCACCGCAAAAGCCCGATGTGTACGTCTTCGAGCACTGGCTCCCCAAAGAATGGCCC
>JANPIW010000650.1:0-12564 GCA_031425215.1 Verrucomicrobiaceae bacterium | reverse complement strand
ACCGCCGTGCATCTGCCGATCAAGGAGCCGAAGGAATGGCTCGACCGTGTGCCTGCCGCCGTCACTGGCGATGTCGCGCGACAGTATGCGGCGTGCGTGATGCATCTCGACGACAGCGTGGGCCGCATCGTCGCTGCTCTGGAAAAAAGCGGCAAACGCGACAACACACTCATCGTCTTCACCAGTGACAACGGGGGCAGCACGGCGGAGAACGCGGGGCAGACGTATCCGCCGGATGATTACGCGAAAGGAAACCTGCCCGGCAACAACACGCCGTTGCGTGGTGAGAAGGCTGGACTTTACGAGGGAGGCATTCGCGTGTGCTCCATCGCGAACTGGCCAGGGAAACTCAAAGCAGGCAAGGTCGCGTCCCCACTCAGTGTCGCGGACTGGATGCCGACCTTTTGCGCGCTGGCAGGATTCAAAGCGGACAAGGATTTGAAATGGGACGGGAAAAACATTTGGCCTGTGCTGGCTGGCGAGGCGACTGCGGAATCACGTTTGCTTTACTGGGCCGGGCCTGGGTTCAAACAGCAAGCGGTTCGTGATGGGGATTGGAAATTCATTGTCACGAAGGGCGACAAAGGAAAGGCGGCGCGCGAAGAGCTATTCGATCTCGCGACTGATCCGAATGAGACGACTGACCTGGCCGGAAGGATGACAGACAAGGTTGCGGCTTTGAAGAAAAAGCTCGCCGATGTTTCAATGGCGGATCGCGACTCGATGGCGGAGTAGGGCGGGCTTTCTAGCCTGCCCTGTGCAACGAACACATCATGCAAACACTCACCTCACCAAGACATAGGCTGGAAAGCCTATGCTACATCGCGGCCGCTCTCCTCGCATCCACGCTGAACTCCGCGCCGAAGCCAGATGCAGCCAGTTCCATCAAAGCCGTCATCGAGAAAGCCATTGCCGCCAAGCACGCGCCGGGCGCGGTGTTTCACATGGAGAACGGCGGCGAGACGGTGAAGCTCACGCTCGGTGATCGCGCCCTCGTGCCCGCGCGGGAGACAATGACGGAGGACACGATCTTTGACGCGGCATCGCTCACGAAAGTAATCGCCACTACCACAGCGGTGATGGTCCTGCGTGACGAGGGGAAGCTCGACTTGGCAGCGCCGGTGAGCCGCTACATCCCGGAGTTTTCCAAAGGCGAGCGTGCAACAATCACAGTGCGGCAGCTCCTCACGCATGTGTCCGGCATGAGGCCGTCGTTGCCGCGGGATCCATCACGCGTCGGGCAGCCTGCGCTGTCTCCGCCATCACCGGGTCCGCGTCCTTACACCTGGCACGGCTACGACGCGGGCATCAAGGTCGCTTGCGAATTGCCGCTCGAATCATCACCGGGCACGAATTTCCGCTACAGCGACATCAATTTCATTCTGCTTGGCGAGATCGTGGATCGCGTGAGCGGCCAGACGCTGGACGCGTTCACGAAGAAGCGCGTCTTCGAGCCGCTGAAGATGACAGCGACGATGTTCAATCCGCCCGCCGAACTCCGCGCGCGCATCGCGCCGACGGAGAATGACGACGAGGGCAATCTGCTGCGCGGCATCGTCCACGATCCCGCAGCGCGCAACATGGGCGGCGTGGCTGGGCACGCGGGTTTGTTCACCTGCGCGGCGGATCTCTCGCGCTTTGCCCGCATGATCCTCGGGAGCGGCGAGCTGGATGGCGTGCGCATTTTGAAAACGGAGACCGTGCGGCTGATGTCGAGTGTGCAGACGCCGCCGACGATCTCGACGCGACGCGGCCTCGGCTGGGACATCGACTCGGGCTACAGCAGGCCGCGCGGTTTTTTCCCGGATCGCAAAGAGCAGCCGCTTGCGTTTCCGCTGGGCAGCTTCGGTCACACAGGTTTCACAGGCACGAGCTTATGGATCGATCCGTTCTCGAAAACTTTTGTCGTGTTTCTCTCATCAAGATTGCATCCCGATGGCAAGGGCGATGTGCGCGAGCTGTATTCCGAGATCGGCTCCGCCGCCGCCAGCAGCATCAGCGGCTTTGATTTTCAAAACGTGGTTGGAGCGTTGCTGCCGCGTTTGAAGCCGGACGAGACAGCCACCGTGCTCACTGGCATCGACGTGTTGCGCCGGAGCAAGTTCGCGCAGCTCGCCGGACTGCGAGTGGGCCTGATCACGAATCACACCGGCCACGACAACGAGCGCAACGCCACGATTGATCTCCTTGCAAAAGCGCCCGGCGTGAAGTTGCGCGCGCTCTTCAGCCCGGAGCACGGCATCCGCGGCGCGTTGGACCAGGACAAGATCAAGGACGGCAAAGACGAGAAAACCGGCCTGCCCGTCTTCAGCCTCTACGGTGAGCGACGCGCGCCCGCGCCGGAGCAGCTCAAAGACCTCGATGCGCTCGTGTTCGACATCCAGGACATCGGCTGTCGCTTTTACACTTACATTTCCACGATGCAGCTCGCGATGAAAGCGGCGGCGGAGAGCGGCAAGAAATTCATCGTGCTCGACCGCGTGAATCCCATCGGCGGCGAGAAGGTCGAAGGCACCGCGCTGCCGACGAAGGAAAGCTTCGTCGCGTGTCATCCCATCCCGCTGCGCCACGGCATGACCGTGGGCGAGCTGGCGCGCATGATGAACAGCGAGCGCGGCTTCAAGGCTGATCTCATCGTGATCGAGTGCATCGGCTGGCAGCGCGCGATGTGGTTCGACGAGACGGGCCTGCCGTGGACGAATCCCTCGCCCAACATGCGCAGCCTGAATGCGGCGGCGCTTTATCCGGGCATCGGCTTGCTGGAGAGCGCGGTGTCCGTGGGACGCGGCACGGATCGTCCGTTTGAGATCATCGGCGCGCCCTATGTGGATGACGTGCGCTTTGCGAGCGCGATGAACAGGCAGGGCCTCGCCGGTGTGCGCTTCAGCCCCGTGCGCTTCACGCCGACGGCGAGCACCTTCAAAGACAAACCCTGCGGCGGCGTGGAGATCATCATCACCGACCGCGACGCGCTGAACGCCGTGGATGCCGGCATCGCGCTGGCTTGCGTGCTGCAGCAGCTTTACGGAAACCAGTTTGCCGCAAAAGACATGGCGCGGCTGCTGCTGGATGAGAAAGCGCTCACGGAGATCAAGAAAGGCAGCGACTGGAATGAAGTTGTCGCGCCATGGAAAGCGCATGTGACAGCCTTTGAGACAAGGCGTGCAACGTTTCTGCTCTACTGATAAACGTCTTTGCTATCTCCAAGGGTGACAATCAGGATGATGAGTTCCTGATCGTGGATTTGATAAACGATCCGGTGATCTCCCACGCGAATGCGCCAGAAATCTCCGGCGCCTTTCAGCTTTTTGCAGCCAGGCGGCCGCCGATCAACCGCCAGAGAGTCGATGTGCGGCGACAACCGCTCCTGCACGCCGCGCGTCAGCTTTCCGAACTGTCGCTCTGCCCTCGGGGAAAACTCAATCGACCACGGCTTCACTTGAGACCGTGTTTGCGTTTGATCTCCATCCACGAAACGCGTGCTCCGGATTCATTTAGCACGGCAGTTGCCTCCTCCACATCACGACGATCCTCGTCATCCTCCAGTTGATCGCGCCGCTGCTCCACCCATGCCGCGAGTTTGGAAAAGTCCTCGCGCGGTAAATCCGCGATTTCTTGCTCAATCATCTCAACCTTGCTCATGGCAGACCATAGGTTCTCGGAGTCGTTTGCTCAAGCTCCGGCTCACTTCACATCGCGCCAGAGCCAGCGCAGCGTGTCGGGCAGCAAGCTCGCGCCGTGCTTTCCGTTGTGCGTGCCTTCGCCGAGGACGAACTGGTAGTCCCAGCCTGCGAACTTCAGCGCCGCGGCCATGTCCTGATTCGCCAGCGGCCAGTTGCCGAACTGATTGTCGAGATCGTTTTTTCCGTCCTGGAGAAACACGCGGATTTTGCGGCGCGCCTCGAGCTGCTTCTTCAGCTCCGGCGTGTTGTAAGACTGCTGGGAGTTCTCCGGCTTTGTCCTGCGGATCGCGGACGGATAGCCGTAGCCGCCGCGGATGTTCGTGAAGCTGCCAATGTGGCTGACGACTTTTCGGAACGCGTCAGGCCGCTCCCACGCGACGGTGAAAGCGCAGATGCCGCCGCTGCTCGTGCCGATGATGGCGCGGTGCTCGGGGTCGTCGCTAAGCTTGTACGTCTTGCTCACCTCGGGCAAAATTTCCTCCAGTAGAAAGCGCGAGTAGAGCGCATCGGGCGTGTCGTATTCAAAACTGCGGTTCTTCCCCGGCTCTTTGCCAGGCTCTTTCGCGGGAAAAATTCCGGGGCTGATGAAGATGCCGATGGTCACTGGCATTTGTTTCGCGTGGATCAGATTGTCGAAGGCAAACACCGCGTTCATGGGCCCGGCGAATTTCGCATCCTCGCTTTTCCCTTTGCCGCCGTCCTGGAAAACCATCACGCACGCCGGCTTGCTCGCGTCGTATTGCGCGGGGACGTAGAGCCACCAGTCGCGCGTGGTGCCGTCGAAGATTTTTGATTCCCACGGCTGCATGGGCACCACCTTGCCGCGCGGCACGCCCTCTTTCGGCAGCGAATCAGGGCCGAGCACATATTGATCATCCAGCGGCGCGGCATGGAGCGATGCGAGGGCGAGGAAAAGAAAACCGGAGAGCGAGAGTTTTTGCATGAGCGGAGATGCGCAACGCGAAAGCCGCCAGCGTTCTTGCAGCACCGCACGCCCGCGTCTTTTGCCTGCAAGTGATCGTTTGCCACGCATCCCACCCGCCGCGACGGTCCGCGCCATGTCGCTTCCGCCATTTCATCTCAAATCGCTCCGCCTGATCGTCACCCTCAACGTTCTCTGCCTGCTGCTCATCATCACGCTCTCATGGACATCAAGCCGCAAAGCCGAGGCGACTGCGGCCACCAGAGAGAAATACCAGCCTCTCGAGATCAAGGTGCGCGATCTCATCGAGACCGAGACTGACATCGTCAAACTGCGCGAACTCGCGCGCTCGCAGTTTATAGGCGCGTCGGGCAGCACGGAGGCGATGCTGGGCATCCAGCGCAAGAGCGCGACCATGATGCTCCCCTTCGTCGCCGTGCCTCTTTCCAGCATCCTGATCGCCGGCCTGTGTCTTGTGCGGTCACGCAAATCCGGCGTGGCGGACGTCACCCTATCGTCTCCGCCAGCCGGTTGCCTTTGAAGCGCCTCGTGCCATCATGCGCGCGTGATCGACGCAGTGAACGGTTTTTTCGCCTGGCCGGGCCGGGTGTTCCTCGAGTTTCTCAGCTACATGGGGCAGCTCGCCCTCTTGTTGCGTGATCTCGCCGTGGCGTTTCGCTCCGGCGTGTGGCGATTGAAACTCGTGGCGCACCAGATCGTGGCCATCGGTTATGGCTCGCAGGCCGTCGTGATCGTGACCGGCGCGTTTACCGGCGCGGTCTTCACGTTTCAGACTTACGCGAAGTTCAAAGACTTCGGCATCGAGTCCACCGTGGGCGCCATCGTCTCCATCGCCTTGTGCCGCGAGCTGGGGCCGGTGCTCGCGGGCCTCATGGTCGGCGGCCGCGTCGGCGCGTCGATGGCCGCCGACATCGGCACCATGAAGGTCACGGAGCAGGTCGATGCGCTGCGGGTCATGGGTGTGCATCCGGTGGATTTCCTCGTGCTGCCGCGCTTCATCGCCATGATGATCTCTATGCCCCTGCTCGTGGCGGAGTCGATCGCCTTCGGCCTGCTCGCATCGTACATCGTGGCGGTGCATGGCTACGGCATCCCGGAGGCATGGTTCCTCGCCCACATGCGGGAGCACACGAACATGCAGGATGTGCTCATCGGCATGACCAAGGGCTTCGTCTTCGGCATCATCATCACCATCGTCTCCTGCCATCAGGGATTGAAGGCGGAGAATGGCGCGGTGGGCGTGGGCATCGGCACCACGCGCGCAGACGACATCTCGTCACTCACCATGTTGATTTGCAATTTCTTCCTTTCCATCCTGCTGAATTACCTCTCGCCTCTCGGCACCGGGATGTGATCCGGGCCGTCACACCATGAGCGCTGACAAACAGGAACCCTTCATTCGCATCCGCGGCCTGCGAAAAAAATTCGGCAAACAAGAGGTGCTGAGCGGCATCGACCTCGATGTGTTTCGCGGTGAGACGCTCGCCATCGTCGGTCCCAGCGGCGAGGGCAAGACCGTGATGGTGAAGCACATCATCGGCCTCCTGCGTCCGGACGCGGGCACCGTCGTCGTCGATGGCGTGGAGGTGAACAAGCTGCGCGAGCGCGAGCTGGCCCCGGTGCGCAAGCGCGTGAGCATGCTCTTCCAGGGCGGCGCGCTTTTTGACAGCCTCACCGTCGAGGAAAACGTCGCATTCCCGCTCATCGAGGCCGGCGTGCGTGACCGCGAGGAGGTCAATCGCCGCGTGCATGAGGCGCTCGAGTCCGTCGATCTCGACGAGCACAAGCACAAGCTCCCCGTCAATCTCTCCGGCGGAATGCGCAAACGCGCCGGCATCGCCCGCGCCATCGTCGGGCGCACCCAGTGCATCCTTTACGACGAGCCAAACAGCGGCCTCGATCCCATCGTCGCCGATGTCATCGACCAGATGATCCTGCGGATGCAAAAGCGCCTCGCCGTCACCTCACTCGTCGTCACGCACGACATGAAGAGCGTGTTCAAGATCGCAGACCGCGTCGCTTTTTTGAAGCGGGGCGTAATTCATTTTCTCGGCACGAAGGAAGAGCTTCGAGCTTCGCCTGATTCCGAGGTGCAAGACTTCATCGAAGGCCGCTCCGGCATCACCTCGTGACCGCCTAACGAGACAATTCGTCATTCACCACCCACACTCACACCATGGAAGATCGCGACAAGAAAACCGAGCTGCTCGTCGGGCTGTTCCTCACCGTCGGCCTCGCCATGATGGGCGTGCTCATTCTCCAGTTTGGGTCCGTGAAGGATCTCTTCAAAGGCAGCTACACCCTCACTGTCAGCTTCCCCGACGCATCTGGCATCAAGGAAAATTCCCCCGTCGTCCTCGCCGGCAAGCGCATCGGCAAAGTGAAAGGCAAGCCCGACCACAACGAGACCTACACTGGCGTGATCATTCAGCTCGAAATCTTCGAAGGCGAGAAAATCCCCGTCGGCTCAAAATTCACCATCAGCACCGCGGGACTTATGGGCGATGCCTTCATCAACATCAAACCACCCGTCGCCATCACCGACCAGTTCATCTCCACCGATCTGCCAAACCTCATCGTCGGGGAGACCGGGGGCGGCCTCAGTGACCTGCAGAGCGGCGCCGAGCGCATCGGCAAGCAGGTGAGCGACATCCTCGAAAACGACGTGCGCCCCGCGCTCAAGGAATTCAAGGACACCGTCGCCAAGGTGCGGACCGACGCTCTCTCCGACGACACGCTCGGCCACTTCAACAAAGGCATGGAGAAACTGGAAAGCGCGCTCACGCGCGTGGACGAAAAAATGCTCGACGAGGAAAACGCCGCCAGTCTCAAAAAATCCCTGGCCGACATCAAGGAAGCCGCCGCCAGCTTCAAGGCCGGCGCGAAAAGCTTCGATGACGGCGCAAAGAAACTCGGGCCTATGATCGACAAGCTCGACCCCGCCATCGCCAAAGTGGAAAGCGTCGTCACCGGCGCGGGCGATGCCATGAAGTCGTTCAAAAGCGGCGCGGACAACTTCGCGGCATTCACCCGGAAACTGAACACCAGCGACGGCCTGCTCCATGCGCTCATGACCGATCCGCAGCTCAAGGACAATTTCAAAGACCTCATTTCCAACATGCGCAAAAGCGGCCCGGTTTTTTATAAAGACAAAGCCGCCAAGGAGGAAGCCGAGCAGCAACAGCAGCAAACACCGCCACAAAAGAAGCCGGGGATTTTCAACCGATCAGGGAGGTGAGCTGGTGTGCTCCGCGTCCCTCACACTTGCAGCGCAGCCACCAGCCCCAGCGCCTTTTCCCCTGGCAGCACGCCGACTTCCATCTGGTTCATGACGTAAGCAAAGGCGATGCCGCTCATGGGATCAGCAAAAGCAAGACTGCCGCCTGCGCCGGGATGACCGAAGGCTCGCAACGACGAGCCGAAGAGCCGGCGTGTCTTTGCTCCCGTCATCTCATCGACGGGATCCATCATCATGCCCGCGCTGAAAGCGGCTTCGAGGCACAGCACCGCGTCCTCCCCTTGTGAGAGCGGAGTCTGCAACTGCTCGATCACCGTGCGCGGCACCAGCTCACGACCATCCCACATGCCGCCGCCCGCCAGCATGGCGTAGAATTTTCCGAGCGCGCGAGCCGAACCAACGCCGCCCATCGACGCAAAGCCCGCGCTCCACGCTTCGGGTTTGTTCAGATCGCTCACCGCGCTCATGCCGGCGGGCGATGCAAAGGCGCGCTGGGTGATGGAGCCTGCGGTTAAGAACGCTTTAAGGAATGCGCGATCACGCTCGGAGCTGCTCATCTTGCCGGGATAAATCGTCGCCACGCGCGCGTGCTCCGGCTCGGGCAGGCCCATCCAGAAATCAAGACTGAGCGGCTTGCCGATGACCTCGCGGAAATACGCGCCGAGAGATTCCGCGCCGGTGACGCGGCGCGTGATTTCGTCGATGAGAAAACCAAACGTGCGCGCGTGATAAGCCTGCTGTGTGCCCGGCGGCCAAAGCGGTGCCTGATGTTCCAGCGCGGTGATGACGGCATCGTGATTCATCATGTGCGCACGCTCATCGAGCACGCACAAGCCCGCGCGATGCGAGAGCACATGCGCGAAAGTGATGTCCGCTTTTCCATCCGCAACAGACTCCGGCCACACCTCCGCTACCGCGCTATCCAACGGCAGCGCGGCCTCGTGCAGAGCCATGAGGCAAGCCACGGCCGCTGGTCCCTTTGTGGCCGACCACACCGGCACGAGCGTGTCGTGCGTCCACTCGCGCGCACGCTCCCGGCTCGTGTGACCGTGTGCGAGCGACAGCACCTCGCGCCCGTTTTTCCAAACCGAAAGCGCCGCGCCGATCTCGCCACGGGCGCGGAAATTTTCCGCGAACCACTCGCGCGCAGCTTCGAGATTGGATTCTGAAAGGTGAGTCATGAGGAGTCGAGTGGCGGCAAGGAACCGCGCGCCATCAGATCGTCTCCAGCTTGCCGCGCAGCGCGTCGAGATCGGGATCTTTGCGGGCGCTCTGGCGCAGGGTCTTGTCTTTCTCAAAGGCGGTCCGGAGCATCCTCACCGCCGAGTCGATCTGCCCGAGACGTGCGTGGTAGCAGCCGAGGTTGTAGAAATAGACGGCCTTGTCTTGCAGTGACGGCGGGCCGGAGGTGAGAAGCTCGATCGCCTCCTCGGTGCGGCCCATTTCGTGAAGGCAGTAGGCCGCGTGAATGTAACCACCAGGCTCGCGCGGCTCGGCTTCGCAGAGCTTGCGCGCAAACCCGAGCGCCTGCTCCCACTCGTGCTCGCCCATGAGGCAGAGAGTCTGAAGCTCGATCACATCCGGGCGGTCGCACTCCTCGGGCGGCAGGCTGGCTATCTCTTCGCGCGCGTCGGCGAAGAGGCCCAGCTCGACATAGCCTTGGGCGGCCAAGATGGTGCGTCCGATTTCAGTCATGCTGCCGCTTGGTTTTCCGTTTGCATCGCCTGACATGAGAACGTAAATCGGGCGCGTGAACAAGGCTTTTGTGTTGGGCGCGGGACTCGGGGAGCGGCTCCGTCCACTCACGGACCAACTGCCCAAACCGCTCGTCCCCGTCTTCGGCAGGCCGCTCATCAGCTACGCGTTCGATCATTTGCTCGCAGCCGGTGTGCGGGACTTTGTCGTGAACACGCATCACCTTCCCGACGCCTATCAGCGCGCTTTCCCATCGCAATCGTATCGCGGCGCGCACATCAGCTTCCGCAATGAAAGCCCTGCGCGCCTCGAAACCGCAGGCGGCATCGCCAACGTGCGCGACCTCATCGGCGACGAGACCTTCATCGTTTATAACGGCGACGTGCTCACCGATCTGCCCCTCGCGCCGCTCATGCGCGAGCATCGGGAGAAAAAAAACATGGTCACCCTGGCACTGCGCTCCAGCGGCCCGGCGCTGCATATCGCGCTCGATGCGCGCAGCGGCCTCGTCACCGACATCCGCAACAAGCTCGGCACCGGCAACGACGGAGAATTTCTCTTCACCGGCATTTACATCGTCGATCCCGCCTTCTTTGATCTGCTCACACCTGGGAAAATAGAATCCGTGATTCCCATCTTCCTCCAGATGATCCGGAGCGGCGCGCGCCTCGGCGGCATCGTGATCGACGAAGGCCACTGGTGGGATCTAGGCAATCGCGAGAGCTATCTCGACGCGCATCGTGAGGTGAGCGCGCTGAACTCTCACTTCCCGCTGCACCTCGCGCAGAGCGAGCGCCATCGCGAGGCCGTCGATCCATCGGCGGAAATCGCGCGTGATGCCGTGCTCGAAGGCCTCAACATCATCGGCCCGCGCGCGCGCGTCGCAGCAGGAGCGCGGTTGCGCGATTGCATTGTGTGGCCAGACGCGGTCATCGAGCCGGGCGCGGATTTGCGCCGCTGCATCATCCGCTCCGGTATGACCGCCACCGGCGCGCACGAAGGAAAGGACATCTGATGTCACCCGAACACGAAGCGCTGCTCATCTTCACCCGCCGGCAATTTCCCGCGCTGGCGGACGCGCCGTGCGAGATCACGCAGATCGTGAAGGGCGGGTCGGACCGCCATTTCTACCGCCTCACATGGGGCGCCGACGCTCATCCGCCGATGGTGCTCATGATTTACACTCACGCGCGGCGCGACAATCCGAAGTTTGTCCCCGCCACGCACCGCCTCGCGGCCATCGGCGCGCATGTGCCGAAGATTTACGCGTTCGACGAGGAGAAGCTCTACGTCTGGCTCGAAGACCTCGGCAATGAAGACCTGCACTCGCGCCGCAATGAGCCGTGGTCAACGCGCCGCCCCCTCTATCAGGCCGCGCTTCGCGAAGGCGCGAAGATTCACTCCGTGACCGATGCCGATCTCAGCGCCGCGGACAAAGCCATCCTCGAGCCGCCATTCGACGAGGCTCTTTACGAGTGGGAGCAAAAATATTTCCTCGACCACTTCGTGCGCGGCCATCTGCTGCGCGATTTCCGCGCTGATGATTTCAAAGCGGCGCACACCGCGCTCAAGCTTTTGCGTGAGCGCCTCGCAAAACTCCCGCGCTGCCTCGTGCATCGTGATTTTCAAAGCCAGAACATCCTGCTGCGCGACGGCCAAGCATGGCTCGTGGATTACCAGGGCCTGCGCCTCGGCCTCGCGGAGTACGACATCGCATCGCTCCTGCTCGATCCGTATGTGACGCTCACCGAAAGCGAGCGCGCCGACCTGCTGCACGACTACTCCAGCTACCGCGGCATCTCCCTCTTCGAGCTGCGCGAGAGCTTCCATCTCTGCGCCGCGCAGCGGCTCATGCAAGCCCTCGGCGCCTACGGCAATCTCAGCCGCAACCAGGGCAAGCCGCACTTCAAGCAGCACATCCCCGCCGCCGTGACGAACCTCACCACCGTCTGCGAAAGCTCAGCCGCGCTGCGTGATTTGCTGCCGTTGTTTCGGTGAGCAGGGGGTTAGCGAAGCATCTCGCTCCACCTCAAAGGCGGCGGCAGCTCACAAGCGGCGTATTCGATGTGCAGCACACGCCGATGCGCCGAGCCGCTCGACCGGCTTGAGGCATGAAGCAACATGGGACGCATGAGCAGCGCGTCACCGGCGCGCGCCCCGCACACGAAAAGCTCTACACGTTTGCGCGCTTGCTGGATCGTTACTGCATCAATCCTGCCGTCACGATGCGAGCCTGGAAGAACCTGCAATGCGCCGTTCGTCTCGTCGCAATCGTCGAGGTGAAGTCGTATCGTCAGCATCTGCTCCAGCACCGAGACCGGCGGCTGCACATGATGCGCGCCGTCCTTCACGCTCCAGGGACCGAAGCCCGACATGTCGTGCTTTTCTGCGACAGTGATCGTCAGATCCTGATGCCAGGGCACCAGCCAGTTGGTTTCCAGGGTCTTGTCGAAGAAAATGGCGCGCACAGCTTTGGAGGGAGCGCCAAGTTTCTCCGACATGAGGGACGCGAGACGGAGCGCGATCTCGCGCACGAGTGGATGCGCGAGAAGTCCGCGCACACCGGCAGCACCGTTTGATACCAATTGCTCGCGCAATCGCCGCACATCGTCGTCGCTCACGACACTGAGAACGATCTCGAACCCGTTCTCCTCAAGCGCGGTCATGGAGATTGAAGGGGAGCGTCGCCAGATTGATGTAGGGCGGGTTTGTTCGGCGCGAGGGACGATCATTGGCGGGGAAGGCGTGATCCGCCGAATAACCCGCCTGATTGTGCATGCGCGAATGGGCCGTGACTATGGGAAGCGTGCGAGCGTCCGACCAAGGCGGGTAGTTCCGCAGGTGAGTTGTTCGTGTCATAACATCGGTGGTGCGGAACACACCCGCCCTACATCATTCTAGTGACGCACTCGGTGCAAGCCAGCGGCTTGCACCACTTTACTTGAGCGCCGCGCGGATCACTGGCGCGAAGATGTCGGCCTGGCGCATGAAGCCGAGGTCGCTGG
>JANPIW010000649.1:0-7363 GCA_031425215.1 Verrucomicrobiaceae bacterium | reverse complement strand
CCTTCATTGGACTCGAAGCCGTCCATCTCGACCAGCAGCTGGTTGAGCGTCTGTTCCCGCTCGTCGTGCCCGCCGCCCATGCCGGAGCCGCGATGACGGCCCACGGCGTCGATCTCGTCGATGAAGATAAGGCACGGCGCGTTTTTCTTTCCCTGCTCAAACATGTCGCGCACGCGGCTCGCGCCCACGCCGACAAACATCTCCACGAAATCCGAGCCGCTGATGCTGAAGAACGGCACGTCCGCCTCACCCGCGATGGCTTTGGCCAGCAGCGTCTTCCCCGTGCCGGGAGGTCCTACCATGAGCACGCCCTTGGGAATCTTGCCGCCGAGGCGCTGAAAGCGCTTGGGGTCTTTGAGAAACTCCACCAGCTCTTGCACCTCGTCCTTCGCCTCTTCCACACCGGCCACGTCCTTGAAGGTGATCTTGTTCCGGTCCTGCGAGAGCAACCGGGCGCGGCTCTTGCCAAAACTCATCGCGCCACGGCCCGCCGTCTTGAGCTGCTGGCGTATCAAAAAGTACACCAGCGCCATGATGAGCAGCAATGGCAGGAAGGTCACAAGCAGCGATCCCCACATGTTTTCCTCGACCGTGTGCGAGTAAAGCACCCCGTTTTTCTCCAGCAACTGGCCAAGCCTCTCACGATCAAACTCAAAGTTTGCCGTGGTGCGGAATGAAACCAAATCTTCCTTTTTGTACACCGTGTTCTTCCCGGGCTGGATCATTCCTCCTGCCACCGCATCACCCGCTCCCGGATCACTTCCTCTCGTGGCGACTGGATCTTCCTCGCGCCTTTCGTTGCGGGATCCTGACGCCCCGCTGCCTTTCACATAGTGCCCAGAGATGTACTCCTTGCCCGTCGTTTCGCGCACCAGCTTGAGGCCATATTGGTCGTCTCCGTTATTCACGACCCTTCCCTGCTCCACCAGCTCTTTGAATTGTCCGTATGACAGCCGCTCCGAGTTGTTGCGCAAGTTGGGTGACATCACCGCACCACCGATGAGTGTCGCAGCCACGGCGAAAAGCAGAAAGCCCTTCCAATTAAATTGAGGCTCCTGATTGCGGCGGTTGTTGTTGCTTGGTCCTTCGCCGCGGTTGTTGGGTTGGTCGTCTGACATGGATAATCGTTACGCTTGCGGTGGGTTTGGGGATGGAAACCGGGAGCGAAAAGTGTCGGAAAGTCGCCGCGTTCGCGGGAATTGCGAAAGGTTTTTTGCCTTGTGAAAAAGGTCAGTACGCCTCCGCTGCCTCGCTAAAATACCAAGGTGCCTGATACGCTCCGCTCTTCTCCTTCACGATCTGGCGGATCAAGTCGTTGAGCAACGATGACGCGCCGAAACGGTAGCGCCTGCTGCACAGCCACTCATCACCGAGTGTCTCCTTCACGGCGATGAGAAAATGCAGTGCCTGCTTCGCCGTGCGGATCCCGCCAGCCGGCTTCATCGCGATGGGCACGCCTGTCGCGAGAAAATGATCGCGGATCGCCTCCAGCATCACCTGGTTGTTTCCCAGCGTGGCATTGCTGGAGGTTTTGCCCGTGCTCGTTTTGATGAAATCATCCGGCCGCAGCACACGCATGGCGATGAAGCTGGCGGCGCGGATGTTGTCGTATGTCTCCAGCTCGCTGGTCTCGAGAATGACCTTGAGCGTTGCATCACCACAAGCCTCCACCACTTGCGCGATCTCGTCCTGAACACACGCGAAGTCACCCGCGAGAAACGCGCCGCGATTGATCACCATGTCGATCTCGTCCGCGCCGTCACTGACAGCCGCGCGCACCTCGGCCAGCCGCGTTTTGAGAGGCGCCTGCCCTGATGGGAAAGCGGTGGCGACGGATGCGATGCGCACCTTTGACGAGGCACCGAAGCTCTTCCGCGCATGACGCACCATCGCCGGATACACGCACACTGCCGCCACTTGCGGCACGTCCGGATCATCGTGCGGATGCAGCGCCTTCAGGCAAAGTGATGCCACCTTACCCGGCGTGTCCTTGCCCTCCAGCGTGGTGAGATCGACCATCGAGGCGGCGAGCTTGAGGCCGAAGAGCTTCGATTTCTTCTTGATGCTCCGCGTCGCATACTTCGCCACGCGCTCCTCGATGCCGACACGATCCACGGTGCCTATCTCGTCAAAAAGTCGTCGTGCTGCGGCTGGCGCGTTTAAGGTCATGGGAACATTTAGACATGAGCGGCCCGGGATGACAATCTTCAATTCGTGGCTGCGATTGCGCGATCACAGAAAGCGCCCAATCAGCGGGCGCAGCTCATCAACTGTCTTCTCCGGCCAGATTTTGCGGTCCGTCATCAGCGCGCCATCCAGCGCGCGATGCTCGGGCCAGGCCGCCTCCTGCGGTATGCGCGGGATCGTGGTGGCGATGATTTTCTTCGCCATCGCTGCGTTCGCCATCACATGCGCGATCACGGCGTCGGCGGTCACCGGCTCCTCCTCGACTTTCCAGCAGTCGAAGTCCGTGATCATCGCCAGAGTCGCCAGCGCGATCTCAGCCTCGCGCGCGAGCTTGGCCTCGGGGAGATTCGTCATGCCGATCACATCGTGACCGAGCTTGCGGTTCGTGTTGCTCTCCGCACGTGTGGAAAATGCCGGGCCGTCCATGCAGACGTAGGTGCCGCCGTCATGGATCGTGGCACCAGCCTTAACGCCCTCCTCGCACAGCAGCGTGCGCAAACCTGCGGAGATCGGATCAGCAAAGCTCACATGAGCCACGATGCCACGACCGAAAAAGGTGTGATGCTCCCGCCGGCTGGTGCGATCATAAAACTGATCCGGCAGCACAATGTGACGCGGGTGATACGGCTCCTGGAGCGAGCCGACGGCGGTGACGGCGATGATCCAGCGCACATTTAGAGAGCGCAGCGCCCAGATATTCGCGCGGTGGTTCAACTCCGTGGGAAGAATGCGATGCCCGCGCGCGTGACGCGGCAGGAAAAATACGCGCCGTCCCGCGTAAGTGCCGCCCACGATCGCATCTGACGGAGCGCCGAACGGCGTCTCCACCACGATCTCCTCCTTGTTTTCAAAGCCGTCGATGTCGTAAAGGCCGCTGCCGCCGATGATGCCGATGGCGGACGGGAGAGAAGATGTGTTGCTCATGAGGAGGCGAAAAGAGCGCGCCGGATCACCAGCGCAAATTACTTTTTCGCGGGAGCAAGAATCTTCCCGGACGATTTCTTCCCAGCGGCTTCCTTTACAGAGCGTCCGATCTCTTTTCCATCCGCAGCCTTCAGATTCTTGTTGGTCAGCCGCCCGTCATCCACCGGCCAGATGTGAAAGCCGCCCGAAGAATTACCCACGATCATCCACGTCCCCCAAATCCCCTTCACAGGCCCTTCGCGAAAGCCGCGGTAGTTCACCTGATGTCCGTCCGGGTAGCTCTTGAGCCACTTTGCCTCGCGGCTCTCCGTGCTGTAGCTGCCTTCGATAAAAAACTTTCCCAGCTCATCGCTTCCACTGCCCGTCATGCGCCCGCTCTCAAAACGCAGCGCCAGATCCATCCCGCCGCGTTTTCCATCGGGGTATTGGTAGTAGCCGGTCCACGGCCCGGATGGAAAGTCAGCGTCAGGCATCGGACAGATAAACGATCACGATCAAATGCACCCAGCAGGAATCGAACCTGCATCGGCGGTTCCGGAAACCGCTGTTCTATCCGTTGAACTATGGGTGCGGATAAGAGGCTGCTTTGTCGCACGGAACCATTGCGCCCGCAAGCGCGCATGTGAACCCGCAAGCCAGCCAACGGGCCATCGGCCATGCCATCCCCGCGCAGACCGGCCGCTAGCGCATTCTCACTCCCAGCCACCCCGGACGATTTGTCGTGATCGATCTCACGCCCATGTCGCGCAAAGTCCGCGCGTTGCCCGCGCGGTTCACGGTCCAGGCATGAAGCTCGTAGCCCTCAGTGACGAGGCACGCTGCGAAATCGCGGTCGTTCAGGAGGGAAGTGGCGTTGCAGCTCAGCGCCCTGGTTTGCGCGGCAGAAAGCAGTTCCACCACCTCCCTCAAGTCAGGCTCGAATTTCTTTGCTGGAGCGGAACTCGTGCCCGATGACATCCTGGGCTGTTTTCGCTCACACAGAAGCACCCGCTCGTGCTCGGGCAGTGCCGTGTGCGCGGCGGCGAGCACCGCCGGGTCAAAGGACAGGAGCACCACCTGCTCCGCAGCGTTCTTGTGATGCGATAGCACTTCGCGCAAAGGCTCGATCATCTCCGGCCCGCTCTTCAATTCGGCAAAAAGTTTCTTCCCAGCGGGCAACGAGGCGAGCACCTCCTCGATCGTGGGAATGGTTTGTCCTGCGTATCGCGATGAAGCGCCCTTCGAAGCGTCGAGACTTTTCAGTCGCTCCAGCCCGGTGCGCGCAACCGTTAGATCGCTATTCGTCGTGCGCTCGGTGGTTTCGTCGTGAATGCACACGATACGCCCGTCACGCGTCAGACGGAAGTCCCCCTCAATCGCATCCGCGCGCTGCATCCATGCCAGCACGAACGCAGCAATCGTGTTCTCCGGCGCATCATTCGACGCACCTCGATGCGCAACGATGAGCGGCTCGATAGCACGCTTGGTGTGGCAGACTTCGGTTGAAGTGACACTGGCCTGTGGACTTCGCTTCGGCAGGAAAGTGCCAATAGCAGATACGAGGCTAGGCACAGGAACGGATTGAATGGTGATCATCTGGTTTGGTCGGAGGGTGCGCCCTGCAACGAGAGGGAGAGGGCGGAAACTAGGCCAGAGAAATCCCTGACTTCGCAGTAAAGTAACGGAGGTTTGATCGTGAAACAATGGGGTGTTCGCCCCATCTCTGGCGGGTTCACGCCACGCACCACCGTTTGCGGCGCGGAGGCGATGACGATTTCGCTTTCATGCCGCTCCGCGTCCGCGTGCTTTTTGACGTAGGCAAACTTAGCCTCCCCCGCGCCCTCGGTGTACTCGAGGTATCGGTCCGTGAGCAGCGGCCGCAATTGTCCCGAGCGGCTCACACTCCGTAGTGCCTCGATGCGACGGCGGTGGTGCAAGTCGTTCTTCGCGCCGCACGTTCTCATCACGATGATTCTCCGCGCGCCTCTTTCCTTTCTCAGCATATCCATTTCTTGCATTGCCCATTCCGCATCGCTGCCGCAGGAGCAGCTCGAATTTTTTGAACAACGCGTCCGTCCCGTGCTCGCGCGCGAATGCTATGAATGCCACAGCACAGCGGGAAAAAAGAAAGGAGGCCTCCTGCTCGATCACCGCGCGGGCTGGCAGGCCGGGGGCGAATCCGGCGCCGTCATCCTGCCCGGTGACGCGCGCAAGAGCCTGCTCATCCAGACCATCCGTCACGAGCACGCAGACCTCCACATGCCCAAGGACGGCGCCAAGCTCGATGGAAAAACCATCGCCGACCTCGAACGCTGGATCACCATGGGCGCGCCTGATCCGCGCGACGCGCCGCCGACCAAAGACCAACTCGCGAAGGCCACGAGCTGGGATGTCGTGCTCGCGGAGCGCAAGAAGTGGTGGAGCCTCATGCCCGTTCGCAGTCCTCAGTCCTCAGCGCTCAGTGCTCAGGAGAAGTCAGGCGCGAATCCCATTGATGCTTTTATCCAAGCTAGGCTCCGCGAAAACGGCCTCACACTCTCCCCACCCGCAGACGCTGCCACACTTCTGCGCCGCCTTCACTTCACCCTCACCGGCCTGCCTCCGACTGCCGCCGAATCCAAAATACCAAATCTAGAATCTAAAATTCAAGACCTCCTCCAGTCTCCCCGCTTTGGAGAAAAATGGGCGCGTCACTGGATGGACTGGCTGCGCTACGCCGAGACTCACGGCAGCGAGGGCGACACCCCGATCCCCTACGCATCGCGCTACCGCGACTATCTCATCCGCGCCTTCAACGCCGACGTGCCCTATCCTCAACTGATCCGCGAAGCCATCGCTGGCGATCTCCTGTCGCAGCCACGCGTCAACCGAGACCTCGGCATCAACGAAAGCGCCCTCGGCATCGCCCAGCTCCGCATGGTGTTGCACGGCTTCTCGCCCGTCGATTCTCTCGATGAACTCGTCGCCTTCACAGACAACCAGATCGACACCGTCACCAAGGCATTCCAGGCCATGACCGTCAGTTGCGCCCGCTGTCACAATCACAAATTCGACGCCATCAGCCAGGCGGACTTCTATTCTCTCTACGGCGTGTTCTCGAGCACTCACCCTGCGGTGATCGACGTCAGCGCCACCGACGACAGCGCGCTGCGCGATGAGATGCGCCGGTTGAAAACACGCATCAAAGAAACTGTGGGCCGCTCGTGGCTGGCTGCATTGGGCGGGACAGATGCGTCCCATGAGACTCACGTGTCCCGCGATCCCAATCTCCGATGGTTTGCCTCCGGCAAAGGCATCTCCGCCACACCCACGCCCGCCGGAGAATTCTCCGTCAGCACCACAGGCTCTCTTATAATAGAGCGCATCCATCCGCGCGGCTGGTTCAGCGATCTCATAAGCACCAAAGACCGCGCCGTGCTCATGTCCCCGCGCTTCAGATGCGAGGGCGGCACACTCTGGATGCGCGCGGCAGGCGGCGGCGAGTCCAACGCGCGCTACATCGTGCAAAACTACCCGCGCACCGGCACCATCCACAAGGCCACGGAATTCAAGAATGACGCCGATGCCTCGCTCGGCTGGCGCAAACTCGATCTCGAATACTGGAAGGGCGACGAGATTTTCATTCAATGCGCCACCGCCGCCGACCTGCCTGTGCAGACCAAACTCGACGCGCGCTCCTGGTTCGGCATCACCGACTGGCGCGTCACAAAAGCAGACGCGGCGCCGCCGGAGATCCCCAAACCAGCGACCAATGCCCGCGCCGCCGTGACAGCGTGGCTCGCAGGCAAAATGACCGACGCACAGGCTGAGCTGCTTGATTCTCTCCTGCGCGCCGGCAAGCTCGCCAACGACACCACCAAGCTCGCTGAAGTCGCGCCGTTGCTGAAACAATACCGCGAAGTGGAAAGCAAACTCACCGCCCCCGTCCGTGCTCCCGGTGTCCTCGAAGCAGACGCCACCGACCGACCGCTCTTCGTGCGCGGTGATCACAAGCAGCCCGCCGAGATCATCCCGCGCCGTTTCCTCGACGCCATCGATCCCACCGCATGGAACCCCAAAGACAGCGGCCGCCTCCAGCTCGCCAACCACATCGCGGACATGCAGGCCAATCCGCTCACCGCGCGCGTCATGGTGAACCGCATCTGGCATCATCTCTTCGGCCGCGGCATCGTCCCCACCACCGACAACTTCGGCCGCCTCGGCGATCTCCCCTCTCACCCCGAACTGCTCGATTACCTCGCCGCCCGCTTTACCGCGACCGGCGGCTCCATCA